>CAYZFR010000285.1:0-4043 GCA_964477875.1 uncultured Myxococcales bacterium | reverse complement strand
CCAGCTCGACCGGCTTGGGCACCACCTCCGCTCGCAGCCCGTGCGTCGGCGCGAACAGGTTCGTCCACCCGGGGTTCGATGGAGCGCGAAGGGGATGTCGGGTGCGTGGCCGAGGAGGTAGCTGATGGGGCCTATGCGGGCACGGGCGCGGGCTGCGGGACAGGCTCGGGCTCGGTGGCAATCGGGGGCTCGCCGGCCAGGGTCGCTTCCTACGTCCACGGAAACCATGCCTCGGGGGCCTCGGCGACGGCTGCGGGGTTCTCGAGGAGTGCCGTGAGGTAGTGAATCGGGTTCTTGCCGTTGAGCTCCGCCGTGTACGCGAGGGCCATGTAGGTGTCGCCAACCTCGGCGCCACGCGGGGTCCTGTAGAAGTAGGAGTTCTTGCGGTAGCGGATCGCGACCTTCAGGAGGCGCTCGCAGGCGTTGTTCGTCAGCGGGACATCGGGCTGGCGAAGGAAGAGGGTGAGCTGCTTCCAGTGGCGTTTGATGTAGCGGAGCGCTCGACCCATGTCGGAGTTGGGCTCGACGCGCCGTTCATCGAACAGGCGTTGGATCTCCCGCTTCAACGCCTTGAGCACGGGCTGGCTGTGCTTCTTGTGATAGGTCTTGCGCTGCCTCCCAGAGAGCTCGAGCGCCTTCGCCTTCTTGTCGAAGTGGAAGACCTTCGCGAGCAACCGCAGAATAGCTTGCGCTTCTTCCGGGAAATTCTCGATCTGGTCCACCACACCTCAACGAGCGTGCGCGAGGCAGTACGCGCAGTAGATCATCATCGCCCCGATGATCCCGGATGTGTTCCTCGAGAGCGCATCGCTCATGAGGATGGGAGGATGGAGGCCGGATGGCCTCTGCTCCAAGAGATCCAGGAGATTCTCCCCAGCATGGCGCTGCCCAGTGAAGAACAGCGCCACGCGACGCTCGTTGGGGTCGACAGTGAGGATGCCGGTCGTGTTCTGCCCGGTGCGATTCGGGTCGATGTGTTTGGTCTCTCGGCGTATCGCCTTCGACCCGTCGGGGTTCAGTAGTCGGAGGAACGTGTCATCGATGTGGAACAAGCGGCTCTTCGCGGCGTAGCGCTTGAGGGCCTCGTAGACCGGCGAGGAATCAAGCCGAACCGAACCGAACCGAACCGAAGCGAGGCAATGCCGGCCAGATGGTTGCGCGGAGGATCGCTGGCCAAAAGCGTGCAGACCTTCTTCTGCACCTCCTAGTCGATGGCCCGGCCCGCCACCGAGATACGATAGGCATCGTCGAATCCGCTGACCGAGTCTCGAAGCAGCTGCCACTCGCTGTTCTCTTCGAGCCCAAAGCTCCTCCAGGCACGGGTCGCGTCGGCCGAGCTGACTTCGCACGCCCTGAGACAGCCGACGCCTTCCTCAGTCCATGGTTCGCCCCGGATTACGACCCACACCGATTGGCCCTGCGTGACGACGACCGGCGGCGAGAAATCGACGTGGATGGGGTCCGAGCGGAAGGTGTTGCTCGGCTCGACCAGCTCCGACGAAAAATCGGGCTCTGCGCTCAGCGCGTCGGGCGTGACCGCGTCGCTGACGAAGACCGAAAGCCGAGTGAGGCCCTTCCAGCCGCAGGGTGGCGTCTCGCCACCATTTACATGGGCGGTGTACGATACTCGGCTCACCTCGAAGGGGTATTCAGGGACCGTCAGGCGGAGCGCATGGAAACTTCCCACCGGGGAGGTGCGATATCCGAAGGTGCAGTTGCTTCCGTCCAAACTCACTTCGGTCAAGGATGGCGGTTGGCCTTGATCGGCAACCCCGAGGTCCTCCAGGCCCGCGTCCCCTGCGCCTAGATCCATCGTCCCGCCAATCCCCACGTCCGGAGCCCTCGTCCCCAGGTCGGCGCCCCCATCGAGGGCTTCGCTCGAAGCCATGTCCCTGCCGCTGGAGATGACGATGATGTCTTCCTCGCAAGCGGTGACGGCCGCCAACAGGCCCGTCAGCCACACGCGGGACTTCATGGCCTTCATGGCGACAGCACCCGCTCGCATCGGAGCCGCGATCGGATTCGGTCGACCTCGCTGGCATAGGTCCCCTCGGGAAAGCGCTCGATGTAAGCCTTCCAGTGCACGCAGGCCGCAGGCATGTCCTCGAGCTCGACCAGGACCTCGCCGAGCTCGAAGCTGAGGATTTCGGCCGTGCCTGGATCGAGGTCTCGCTCCAGGACCTTCTTCAAGAGTCGAGCCGTGCGATGAACCGCGCCGAGGGCGCGTAGCTCGGACACCCGTTCCAGCACGCGCTCTAGATCCTGAGCGTCGACGGCGTCGTCCCAAGCCGTCTTCCCCTCCGCCGTAGTTTCGTCCGCTTCGACCGCTTTCACCTCGTCGCCTTGCGCAGGTGCGCGGGAGCCACCGGCCTCGCTCGACGAGGCCGGCTTCGGCGAGCGAGCGGAGACTTTCCGCCCGGGCACGACCCGGGGGCCCGGCCGCGCCCCGGAGAGGTCCGGGCGCTCGGAGGGCGACGCTCCCGACCCGGCCGACCAACCGAAGGACTCGTCCCGCGCGACCTCGGAGCGATGGCCTTCTTCGTCGACGAACCGAACCGTTCCCGACTCGACCTGAACCGCGCCGCGCTGTCCGTCCTCGCGGACCGAGAAGCGCCCGCTGATCACCTCCAGTCGACCCGCCGACACCAAAACCCCCACCGGCTCGATGGCGGCCGGACGCTCCACGACGAACGCCACCTCGCCCTCGACCACGCGGACGTCGGCAGCCGTCAGATCGAGCCATCCATCGTCCAGTGCCTCCAATTTCATGCGCGGCGACATCGAAACGGCCTGGCACCCTGGCTCCAGCCGAAGGCGCTGCCCGCCCTCGGACAGCGCGCACGCCTGCCCCGTCATCAGAACCTTCGCCAGGCGCTCGCTTTCGGGCGACGTCGAAGGGCCTTCGGTCTGGAGCGGTGTCATGAAAAACACCGCCAATCCACCGGCCAGGGCTCCCGAAAGCCCCCACGTCAATCCGACGGGAAAGCTTCGCCCGCTGCTGGGATGGGCCTCGCTGGCATCGAGGGCGTCGAACACCCGAACGTCGAGCCGCGCCGAGGTCTCCTGCCGCTGAAAATGGGCGTCCGCTTCCCGCAGGGCGTCCAGAATCTTCGGTTCTAGCATGGTCATGATCGTGGTCTCCCAGCTGCTTTGTGCAGCGCCTTCTCCGCCCTTGCGACGAGCTTGGAGACGTAGCTCTTGTTGTGGCCCAGCACTTCGCCCACCTCGCTCATGGACAAGCCGTCGAGGTGGTGCATGCACAGCGCGACGCTTTGCTTGGGGGGAAGCGCCTGCAGGTGAACCCACACCGACCGCAGCTCGTCTCGAAGCTCGACCTGTTCCCCCATGTCGACGCTCTCTTCGGTCTGGCTGGCGAGGAGCCAGCGCACCGGCGTCGAGTTCCGGAAGCGCTCGACCTTGAGCCGATTGAGACAGCGGTTGGTGGTGACGCGGTAGAGCCAGCCCTCGAGGCCCTTGTCCCGATCGAGGCCGTCGATGGCCTTCAAGAGCGAGATGAAGACCTCCTGCGTGACGTCTTCGGCCCAGGCCCTGCTCCCGCTCCCGTAGCGGAGCGCGATTCGATACACGAAGTGGCGGTGCGTCCGATACAGGCGCGCGACCTGGGTCGAAGGCGACCCGGAGATCGGCGGCACCTCGGTCAGTCGCGCGGAGGCGACCGGCATGGCGGAGGTCGAGGCCGGCATTCTGGTCTGATCACCACCGGGCCCTTCGACCGTTTCCACCTAAATGCCGATCTCGTAGCCCAGCGTGATCCCCGTCGTGAGGCGCAGCGCCCCGGCCTCCCAGACCGTCTCACCGTCCTGGACATAGAGCCGGCGGCGGATGGTGTGGGCACCTAAGAGCAGAAGCCCGATTCGGGTCTCGTCGAAAGCCCGCCAGCTGATTTCGACCGGCAGCTCGGCCGCGAAGTCGACCTCGGTCGAGGCCTCGGATCCGTCTGCGTCGGCGAAGTGAAAGAGCGCGCCGCCGCGCGCCCCGACCGCGAAAACCGTTCGCTTCGAGACGGGCACACGCACCTGGGG
>CAYZFR010000284.1:0-4054 GCA_964477875.1 uncultured Myxococcales bacterium | reverse complement strand
GCTTGGCATCCTGTTGTCTATCACAGTCTCGATGTCGCTGCGGTAATCCATGAGTTGTCCTCACGTGGCGACGAAGACTTGTCGTGTTGGGCAACGATACTCAATGTCGACGCTGACGGACTGCGTGCGATCGCGGTTCTTTCCGCCTACTTGCATGATATCGGGAAGTTCTCAAAGTCCTTCCAGTCGCTCGCTCAGGGTATTTGCGAGCAGATGTTCCCAGATGACGCGTTGCGATCCTATTCGGTCCGTCACGATTCGTTGGGGTTTGCATTCTGGCGCGGTGATCCTACTGACTCGAAGTTTCGGCTAAAGCAGATCGTTTCAGCACAGAACCCTGGTTTGTCGGCCATTTTCGATACAGTCAATAGGGCCGCCTTCGGCCATCACGGCATGCCGCCGTACGAGAGCACCCACGGGGGAAGTGTTCCACTGCTCCCTGGTCAGTTCTTCGATGAGGCCGACGTACTTGCCGTGGAAGAGTACGTTGAGAGTGCGATGGATTTGATTCCGATGCCGGCACTTGACGTTCCTTCGAAAGCGTTGCGGTCGAGGTTCACCGAATACTCATGGTTTCTTGCGGGACGTATGGTCATCGCCGACTGGATTGCCTCGAACACCGAGTACTTTCCATTCGTGGAGCGTGGTGTCGATCTGTCGACTTACTGGGCCGAGCACGCCATTCCCCAAGCGTCCACTGCAATTGATCACCTTCATCGGCCGGCGCGTAAGGTGCGTCGATACCGTCGCGGAGCGGAACTGGACGATGTCTATCCGTTTCTCGCTGATCCTTCACCTCTGCAACAAGCGGCGCGGAGCGTTCCAGTCTCTTCCGGTCCCGGCATCTACGTACTCGAAGACGTGACAGGTGCCGGTAAGACTGAGGCGGCTCTCATACTCGCTTCGCGCATCATGGCCGCAGGCGGTGGATCTGGTGTGTACATCGCACTGCCGACGACAGCCACAGCAAACGCCATGTACGATCGAATGAGGGTCGCGTATGCCGCTCTCTACGAGACCGGCGAGCGACCATCTCTGATCTTGGCTCACGGATCGGCGCATCTATCGGAGAAGTTCACGGAGTCGGTCGGATTTGAGCCATCGGGTAGAGAGCTCGATTACGACGGAGCAACATCCGCATCGGTGCAGTGCAACGAATGGTACGCAGACAATCGTAAGAAGGCCCTTCTGGCGGACGTGGGAGTGGGCACGATTGACCAAGCGTTGCTGGCCATTCTGCCCGCGCGTCACCAATCGCTTCGTCTCGTGGGTCTGCAGGGCAAAGTACTCGTCGTTGATGAAGTTCACGCCTACGACCGATACATGAATCACCTTCTCTCGGTGCTTCTGCGGGCGCATGCAATGACGGGCGGCTCATCGATACTTCTTTCTGCGACAATCCCCAACGAGCAACGCACGGAGTTGATCGAAGCATACGGGGCGCTTGATGATGGATCCGCTGACATGATCCGCCGCGAGGATAGGTTTCCGCTTCTCACTTCGAAATCACAAGGCGAGCTGGTTACGCAGGCCGTCGGTACACGAGCGCACCTCAGGCGGTCGGTACGCGTCGAGTTTGTCCACCATGTCGACGACGTCCTCGGAGAGATCGAGACGAAGGCGGCGGATGGCCAGGCAGTGTGCTGGATCCGGAACACCGTTTCAGACGCTCGAGACGCGTACGCGGCGCTCCTGGACCGCGCTGTGGTATCGTCTTACAGGATCCAGCTGTTTCACAGCCGCTTCGCGATGGTAGATCGGTTACGAATAGAGGGAGATGTGATCAACGGATTTGGGAAGGAGTCTATTCCGGAGGTACGAGCCGGGCGGGTGCTTATCGCGACACAGGTAGTGGAGCAATCCCTCGACCTCGATTTCGATACACTGATTTCGGACATCGCGCCGATAGACCTGCTGATCCAGCGTGCCGGAAGACTGCATCGGCACACCCGAACAGCCGAAGGTATGCCAACGAGTGGCGAAGATGAAGCCGACGGTCGCACCCCGCCTATTCTGTGGGTACATGCGCCCGAGTACAAGGAGGAGCCGGAGGCGGACTGGGGGAGCGGGGAGTTTGCAGGTACGTTCGCGGTGTATTCCGACCCGAGTGTACTCTGGCGTACTGCGCGGATGCTTCGCACCGGAGGGGGCTGGACAATGCCGGAAGACGCTCGGTCTCTTATTGAAGGCGTGTACGGAGAGACGGCGCGCGATCTGATTCCAGAAGGACTTGCACAGGCAACTCTGGTCGCCCAAGGGCAGGCGCACGCAGGGTCGGCTATGGGTCGACTCAACGCGCTCAAGCTCGAACGAGGCTACAACCGCTCCGCAGTGGGATCTGGCGAATGGAGCGAGGATGAGGTTGTGACGACTCGCCTGACACAGGACACTGTCGAAGTGGCCCTTTGCGTTGAGCGTGATGGAGCATTGCTGCCCTACGCTGCGGTTGATCGATCGGCGTGGGACATGAGTTGCCTCCGAGTGCCGGTACGGGAATGGAAACAAGCCGATGTTTCGTTGGTCTCGTCTGCAACCGATGCCGCTCGGGAGAGATCCAAACGTCTGCGGTACGTGCAGTTCTATCCACTGCAGCTGCAATCCGACAGAGCCCCTCAGACCGGAGAGGTCGGCGCAGCTCGCTACAACGCCCGGCTCGGTTGGGGCGCTACCGACCAGGAGAGAGAATGAACCTCATCCGAGACGCATGGATTCCCGTCGTTACCGATTCGCCCGAGCCGTTCTGTGTTAGTCCGGTAGCTCTGCTCGTCGGCGCCCACCGGAATGCCGCTTTGGACTCGCCGCGTCTTGAGTTTCGCGGCGCGATTTACCAATTCCTGATAGGATTGCTGCAGTCGACGTATGCACCGCAAACGTTGGAAGATTGGGCAGAGTGCTGGCAGACCCCTCCGGACAGTGACGAGCTACGGCGGGCTTTTGAGCCTGTAGCGGATGCTTTTGAACTATTCGCGGAATCAGGGCCGGCGTTCATGCAGGATCTGGAGCTTCCGGCCAAAGCAAGAGAGGCCCGGATCGACTCTCTTCTGCCGACCACGCCTGGCGAGAACGCTGTAAAACTAAACAAGGATCTCTTCACTAAGGGCGGTTTGGTGGACGGACTGTGCGAGTCTTGCACGGCGGCTGCATTGTTTGCCAAGAATTTGAACGGTGTCGCCGGAGGAGCGGGCTTTCGAGTGGGAATACGAGGCGGAGGACCTTTGACTACGCTGCCGCTAGCGAACCAACCGCCCCACGGGAACTGGTCGACGGTTTGGCTGAGCGTCCTCTGTGCCGACGATGGAGATGTGGAGACCTCGGATCAATTCGGACCCGAGGTGTTTCCATGGCTCGGTCCCACGCGAGAGAGCTCCGGTAACAAGACAACACATCCTGGGGATGCTCACTGGCTTCAGGCTTACTGGGCCATGTCACAACGTGCACGGCTCGATCGGCCCATCGACGAAGGATCCTGCGATTTGTGCGGAAGTCACGGCCGGTTGTTTCGAACGCTGAGGATTACGAACTACGGTGCAAGCTACGGGTCAACTTGGCGACACCCCCTGAGTCCCTACCGAGTCCAGACGGAAGACGACGGGTCAACGGCCATCATCGCCACAAAGGGTAAGCAGGGCGGGTTCAGTTACGTGGACTGGCTCTCACTTACGATTGGTGCCAATGACAGCCAACACGCGGCACCGGTTGTAGAAGATGTGACGACCCGCAAGATGTTCGCCGCCGCCGAAGTGCGCGACATGCGCCTCTGGTGTTTTGGATACGACGCGGAGAATGCGAAGGTTCGGCAATGGTTTGACCAGACGGTTCCGCTTCTCAGGCTATCTCCAGAAAAGCGTGTAGCGTTCACGCAACAGGTTCAGATACTCATCGACGGGGCGAATGCGGCGGCCTTCCTTCTTCATCGGTCCGTCAAGGAAGCCTGGTTCGATTCACCCAAGGACGCCCGCGGAGACAGCAGCCATATTCGCAGGGCGGAGTTTGAGGCGACAGAACGAGAGTTCTATCGTGTGATTGATGTTGTTCGTGCAGTCATCGAGAGTGA
>CAYZFR010000283.1:0-4092 GCA_964477875.1 uncultured Myxococcales bacterium | reverse complement strand
CCGCATAGTCGAGCACCTTTTTAAAATTTTCCACCCCCTTCTCCGTCATGAGCCGTGTATGCCCGGCAATGCAGGTGAGCTCGAGACCGTATTTCTCACACTGGGCCAGCAGATTTTTGACGTCCTTTTCGCTCGCCTCTTCCGGTCTGGGGATAATATGCTCGAAAAAGTTCGGGGCCGACGCAAGCTCTACATACTTGAACCCCGCTTTGCTGATTCCTTCCATCGCCTCGTCGGCATTGAAATTGGGATAGGTTGATGTAACTACACCGATTTTATTTTTCATAATAACTCCTCCTCATTTGTAAAAATTTTTTATTTTCTCTTCATCGTTCCTATATTGCTGACCACCGTAGCTATAACAATGATAGCTCCCAGAATCATAGTCTGCAGATACGATGAAACTCCTACAATATTCATAGCGTTATAGATAATCCCTAGGAGAAGCACGCCGAAAAACGCCCCTACCAGGCTTCCCCTTCCACCTTCGAAGGTTATACCTCCGATAATGACCGCAGCCAGGGCCTGCAGTTCATACCCGGTCCCGCTGTCCGCACGCACCATACCCAATCGTGAGGTGAGTACCAGCCCGGCCAGTCCGGAAATCAGTCCGCTTAACGCATAGAGGGAAATGACATGCCGGTCTACATTGATTCCGGAGAGGAAGGCAGCTTCCGAATTTCCGCCGATTGCATTGATTCTTCGGCCGTAGGTAGTGTAGCGCCTGAGAATAAGGCCAAAGGCAAAGATCAGCAGATAAACGATGATGGTAAAGGGAATTGGTCCGATTTTCGCTCTGCCTAAAAACTGAAATTGTCCGCCTAGAGAATGAGGCCTGCCTTCTGAAATAAGCAGTGCGATTCCGTAATAGACATACATCATCCCTAAAGTGATAATTAGAGGTGTTGTTTTCGATTTCGCGATAATAAGTCCATTGATAAACCCAAGAGCCGCAGACATCACGAGCACAATTAACGCAGACAACCCCATGCTGTATCCGGACAGGACCATACGGACAAAAACCATGCCGACGAGGCCCGCCATATTGCCGATAGAAATATCCAGATTTCCGGAGATCATGAGCAATGCCATGCACATAGAAAGGATGCCGAGCACGGAAATTTGCTGCATTACATTGAAAAAATTTCGGGCCGAAAGAAATTTAGGATTGAGTATTGTTGCAATAATCGAAACCACAACAATTACAAGTATAAGATAGGTGGTTTGATTCTTAAGCGCACTCAACTGTTTTGTAAAAGAAATCTTTTCATTCGCCACTTTCACCGCCCCCTAAATATCCTGATAAAATATTGGCTTCCGTGATTTCCGGACCTGTCAATTCTTTTGAAATTTCAAAATTTCTGATTACAATTACCCGATCGCTTATTGAAATGATCTCAGGCATTTCGGAAGAAATCATGATAATCGATTTTCCCGCCGCTGTGAGTTCGGTAAAAAGCTCATAGACTTCCACCTTTGCGTTTACATCGATGCCGTGGGTGGGTTCATCGACAATCAGAACATCTACACCCTGAAAAAGCCACTTGGCGATAACAACTTTCTGCTGGTTTCCACCGCTTAAAAACTGCACTTCCTGTTCGACTGAGGGAGTTTTGATCTGCAGCCGTTCAACATACTGTGCCGCAGCCTGTTTCTCTTTCTGCAATTTTAAAAGAAACTTTCCAACTGAATCGAGACCGACAATGGTAATATTCTGATACACCGGCATTCGCATAAACAGACCGTCGACCTTTTTATCTTCCGTAAGCATAGCTATGCCGTTCTTTACCGCATCCTTTGGAGACTTCGGGGTAATGTCCCTGCCGTGATGGTGTACCGCACCGCTGTATTTATCCATAGCGCCGAAAACCGCCCGGGCAATCTCCGTCCTCCCGGACCCTTTCAGCCCTGCAATGCCCAAAACTTCACCTTCCCGAAGATTGAACTCTATCGGCTTTGATTCAGGTTCCAATTTCAGATTTCGGACCTCAAAAACAGTATCTCCTATGGGGTGCTCTTTTTTCTTATAAAACAAGTCTACCGGTCTTCCTACCATCTCTCTGGCAAGTGTTTCTGTGTCGAAGTTTTCCCCTTTTTTATCGTGTGTGATAACCTTTCTTCCGTCCCGGAGAACTGTAACCCGGTCCTCCACCTTTATAATCTCATCGAGGTCATGGGCGATATAAATAACGCTTACCCCTTCCTTAGTAATTCTTTTAACGATATCGATAACAAGGTTGGTATCATGAACGTTGAACACCTGGGTCGGCTCATCTAGGATGAGTATTTTGGGGTATTGAACGAGGGTCTTTAAAATTTTTGTAAACTGCTGGTCCGAAGGATTGAGATCCGCGTACCGCTTCCGGACATCGAGATCGATTCCGTACTTCGAAGCCAGGTCAGACGCCATGCGGAGCATTCGGTTATAACTTATGAAGAGTTTCCTCTTATGTATCGCAGAACCAAGAAATATATTTTCCGCCGCACTGATTTGCGGGACAAGAATGTCTTCCTGATATACCGTCTGAATGCCGATGCTCCGGACGAGCTGGGTCGAGAGGCCGCGGTAAAGCTCCCCATCAATAATAATTTCCCCTTTTGTCGGCGGATACACACCGGATAAAATCTTTATAAAAGTCGATTTGCCGGCACCGTTTTCTCCGATCAGACAGTGAACTTCACTTTTATAGAGCTCGAAATCAAAATCCGACAAGGCCTGTACTCCGGGAAATCTCTTGTTGATATTCCGTGCCTCGAGTACTATTTCGTTTCTACCAGCCGTTTTTCCTTCTGCCATTGTTCAAGTCTCAGAGGATATGGTATCTGAAGTCGGTTTCTTGTTAAAGATCGTACGGTCCCGGCGGACACCGGGATTCGGCTCAAAACCAACCCTCTGCCGCCGGAACCGTATCCGGTCCTATTTTACCATTCGTCCAATCCGCCGATCATTTCGATCAGCTCATCCGAAGGTTCCCATGGAATATTTTCGTCTAAGTTGTCAACCGTAATGGGCTGGACTCCCGGTGCTATATGTTTCTTCGGCGGTTCAATTCCCTTGACCGTGTAAAGATACATCGCCTTAAAGAGATATAATCCCTGCAGGGAAACCGGACCTGCAATAGTGCACTCAATGATTCCGTCTTTCAGCATCTGGACCCCCGTAGGTCCGCCGCCTGTTGAAACGATGGGGATCTCGCCGGACATACCGGCGTCTTCTAAAGCATTGTAGCAGCCTACGGCCATCGACTCGTTGTTCGCAAAAATAATGTCGAAATCTTCTCCTGCGGCAATAACATCCTGGGTTGCATTGAGGGCTGTTTCGGTGTCCCAGTTGGTGTCCCGCATAACCGTCAATTCTACATTCCCAAACTCATCAATCGCATCATTTATTCCCCGCATATACTCTTCAACGATTCCCATTCCCGGAAGTCCTCTGCAGTAGAACAGTTTGCTTCCCGGGTGGTTTTCGCTTATGTACTTAATTGCTTCATAACCGAAATCGTAGTATTCGAACGCTACGTCGATGACGTAGTCGCCGGTTACTTGTCCCACGAGTTTGGTATTTTCGAAAGATATGGGGATCCCTGCGTCATTAGCCCTTCCGATAAAATCCTGGGCTTCTTCCGGGGTGTAGACAAATACACTGATGTGGTCTACACCTTTTGTGATAAGGTCTTCGAGATTATTCAGTCCCTTCTCCGAATCCCACTGCCGGTCAAGCACTTCAACCTCAATTCCCTTCTTTTCGGCTGCGTAGAGAAAGTTCTCGACGCTGTAGCCGTTCCATTCATCGGACATTGAAACCGGAATGTTTCCAAAAACAATCTTTTCAGCCTCTTCTGCCTCTTCCTGACCGCCGCCGGACCACACAAGGGCCATCGGCATGAGGAGAGCAAGAACCAATACGAACAGCAGTTTTTTCATACTTCTTCTCCTTTATTTAAAATATTTATTTTTGCACTTTCATATATATTACACCCGTTTTTTTTCATCATACCATATTTTATCCTCCTTTATGCAAATTGATATGCAGATAATCCAATAACGCATCTTCCAAGGGGCGCGCGTTTTTACTGCAGAAGCCTAAATGGC
>CAYZFR010000282.1:0-4102 GCA_964477875.1 uncultured Myxococcales bacterium | reverse complement strand
ATAAATCCCTTGGCAGATGTCAAAATTGGCCTGACCGCCGATTTCCCGCATACGGCTGTTACCAACAGCGTGTTCACCAGTGCCTCGATGAGGCCGGCACTGGGGCGCTCTCATCGAGAGCAGCCCCTACTTGGTATGTCAGGCAAAGTCTGTTGATTAGCCGGGGTATTTGCGGGTTGGGGCCCTAGCCATTATCACCGCAGAGACCCATTTCATATTTTCGCCAAGCTCCATTTTTCCGCTTCGTTTTGAACAGTCCACTGACGGTGCATGCCCATTTCGTTGAGCGTCATGGTGGCGCCGCCTGGCTGGATGGCCAGTTGCCAGCGGACTTTTTTGTCCGGGCTTTCAAGCACGGGTCCGGCCTCTTCTTCGCGCATGTGCCAGCCAGCTACCCGGCCATAGCTGTCCATGGCCATCGCATGGATCGCAATCCGTTCCAACGCTGGTTCGACTTCTTGCCATGTGCACAGCTTGCCACTGCCACTCCCTCCCTCACCAAGCTGCCCTGGCTCGGGATGGTAGGCATCGTGAACAAAGGCATGTTGCGGACCCGTTATCCTTGCCTGACCGAGGTGAAACAACTTGAGTCCGGCCCGGCCGCGACGGGCAACCAAGCGGTCCGGGGGAACGGGCTTGAGTTCCAGGAATCCATCTCGGTTGTTGAGCAACCAATGCCATCGTGTGCGCATGGGGGTTCGGCATACGATATGGTCGACAACGAAAAGCGCATGCGCGCCACAAAGGAACCAGAACCTTGAAAAGGTCTTAATGGACGACCCATAGAGAGCGGCGGCATCTGAACCGATCACCGAAACTTCGTCGTCACTTTCGACCAGCAAACGTTTGGCTCCTCGCTCGGCCGGTGATCCCGGCTGAAGTGTTTTCGGATTGAAGGAACGCCTTGCGCTTTGCGACTGTTCCAGAATCCGGCTGCTATGCGAGTCTTCCTGCAATCCCAGGCCGTCACCGGCCTGAAGCTCGAAGGTGCAGGTGTTGTGAGTTGCGGAGGCAGTCTCGAGTCCATGGATCAGGCCGCGATAGCAACTGTGCCCTGGATCGACCAGCAGCCGTTCCCGATTGTGAACCAGGATGAAGCTGTTGAGATCGCCATGGAGGTGACCGGGGCCATTCAGGGGATCTCCGCCGCCGTGCACTGCCAGAACCGTGCGGCCATCCCAGTCATCGCGCGCCAAAACATCACCATTGCTGAATGCCAGGGTCTTGGACAATTTCGCGTCTTTCGGGGAAATCGCCTCAGCGGCGGCAGGCAGCAGGGCGGGTGTCAGAAATCCAAAATCATTGATAAAACCAAAGCTGGCATTGTCGTGGGGAGCCTGGGTAAAATCATCGGCGTATAACTCGTCGAATAGCCATCTAGCCAATCCGGCTTCGACAGGATGCGCGTCGCGTGCCCGGGCGGCAATGTGCATGAGCAGGTCGCCCGAGGGACGGAAAATGGCCGCGCTGTCATTGAAATTGGCGCTGCGCGCCCGGGGGGTGGCTCCCCAGCCACTGAGCGGTTTGCGGTAGAACAAGCTGGCCGCCTGCCAGCGCGGCAACAACGCATAGGGTAATATTGACAATTGTTTCGCCAACTCCGGGCACCGCCGCGTCATGGCCTCGCGAGCGAGCATGAGGGTATAGGCGGCGTAGTTTGAATATTGCAACGACTCGGAGTAGCTGCCGTCTGCTTGAAAGATATTCAGGCAAAGGTTGAATTCATCAGCGGCCTGTTGCATGGCTTTTGAATCATTTAGAACCGCGGCCGCCACCGACGCCCCAGCGTTCAGCACACACCGCCAGTTGGCCAGGTGGTGATTCGTCGCAAGCCAGGTTTGGCATAATGGGATCGCGCGATTTTTCAGGACATCGCGAATCTCGTCGCCTTCCGTTTCCGTGAAGACATCCGGTGCCAAATCCAGCGCGATTGCCACACTCCAGGACAGGTGGGCCGTCTCCAAATGGCCGGATGGGGGATTGCAGGTGTGATTGCGAAACCAAGGCCCCACCCAATCGCCCTCTGAACGGCGTATGATGGAAAGCACCGTGTCACGCAACCAGATGGCGAGAGGCTCCTCTTTCTTCAAGGCATAAGCCATGGCGGCGTCGGTCAGGTACTCGGACGAGACAAACCACCAACCAGCCTCCTGTTCTTCGCCAAATAGTCCAGGTGAAGCAGTTCGGGCCAGGGCGCGGTTGCGCAGAGCCCAGAAGACATCTTCACCAACTGAATTCCCATGGCGAAAGGCATGGAAATCGGCGTGTTCTTGCTCCGTTAAAAACAGACTCATAAATTACTCCTCGTTTTTCTTGTTCTTGAAACATTCTTGCAGGAGCACCGTGTTTTCCCACAATATCGGCACGTCCATTTTACGGTCACCGCGGTACCAGTGCTTCCATTTTCCTGTAGCGCTTTTCTCCCGTTCCTCCAGCAAAGTGCCCAGTGCTGAAGCGGCCTGGTCCAAAAATGGACCAATTGCGGAATCGCGGTTATTGACTTGCCATTTTGAAAACGCCAGGCTCAATGCCCATGCCCATTCCGTCAGAGCCCGCATCTGAAACGCCTGGATGCGAAAATGGTGATCGAAAAATGCGCGTCTATCCTCCGGCACGTGCCGTGACATATTCTGAATATGTGCCTCGATGTGCCGCCAGCGTTCAAAACTGGCTGATAATGCCGGCAGCATTTCCGCGATTTGTGTTTCCACCCGTTTTTTCGGAGGTGGCGGAGCGACTTTTGAACCAGGCAACAAGCCGACTGACCAGTATGTAAGCCGTTCGGGCACCGTACAGCCCAAGTCGAGTAGCCGGTAGCGCAACCAGTATCCGCCGAAGTAGACCATCACCCCGTCATGAAGCAATGCGGGATGCGGCGCTCCGGGGGCTTCGACTTCAATATAGGCTTTGTGCCAGTCTTGATACAGATTTAGCACATCTCCGGCCACGACACCAAATTGCCGACGACACCAATTTTCCATAAATTGAGATCTGTCGAATGTCTCGATGTTCTCGGACAGTTCCGCCACCTCACGAACTCCCAGAACGAATTCACGAAGGTTTGAGACATTCGTAATGACATAGGTGGCGTCGCCATGTTCGACGGCTTGGCGTATGCAGGTTTCTGCTTTAGCGGGTGGTACGCCCTGCGCCAGATGTGGTCCAGTATCCCATACCGCGACATGGTAGTAAATGCCATACCGCAGATCAGAGCGCCGTTGCACGTCATAAAAGTCTGCACGCCACTGATGAGCATACATACTGTGCTCAGCAAAGGTTGCCTTGAGATTATCGGCAAAGACAACAATGGTTCCGGGTGGAAACTGCAGGTGTCCGGCCTTGTGGAGTTCGGTTCCTTCCGCCCAGAGGGTCGTGGAGGTGACCACATCCTCAAGACCCGTCACCTCCCGCACAATACGGTGCTGACAAGCTATTGCTTCAGAGATCAACGCACCACGGCCCTCCGGTGTAACCGATACATTTGGATCGATCTGCCAAACCGGGCGGTCGCCACGCCCGCGCAAACCGAGCTGCCAGAGTACCTGATCACCGAATTGTGCCCACTTGCGTACATAATACGTCCACGTCTCGATCATTCGCTCCCGGTCTAACACGAAAGAAGGCGCTTCCTGCCCACGCGCTTTCCAGTAATTTTCCAGAGCAAAATGGCTGACCCCCAGGGCTTCGATGTGGTGTTGCGTGACAAACAAGCCGCGTTCGACCGCCATGCGCACCAGATTTTCCTCGGCGGGATTATCTATGTCGAGAAACGAAGCGGGAATGATGAGATTCTGCTTGAGCCGCAGAGCGGTCTCCAGCACGCGAGCAAAAACATCTTGATGCACGACCTGCTGATAGAAGCGATATTCGATATAGCGTTTGCCCCCGCCGTTCTTCCATTCGGACAGCAAGTCTTCGTCATTTAAAAACCAGCCACGGTATTTGAATGTCCGGGGTGCGTCTTCAATAAAGTATGTTTCGGGCTTCCATGCAGCCTGTCGCAGAGGTTCATGATCAGTCAAAAAGCCGAGCGGATCCACGTCCAGTACCTTCTCGGCAAATTCATAGACCGCCCACATCGCACCGCGCTCATCACTGCCGC
>CAYZFR010000281.1:0-4233 GCA_964477875.1 uncultured Myxococcales bacterium | reverse complement strand
CGTCGTAGGCCTGCTGGGTCTTCTCGATCAGACCCATCACGTCCCCCATCCCGAGTATCCGCTGGGCGATGCGCTCGGGATGGAAGACCTCGAGGGCGTCCATCTTCTCGCCCAAGCCGGCGAAATAGATGGGGGCCCCGGTCACCGCTCGGACCGACAGGGCGGCGCCGCCCCGAGCATCGCCGTCGAGCTTGGTCATCACGATACCGTCGATGCCGATCTGCTGATTGAACTCGCTCGCCACGTTGACGGCGTCCTGGCCCGTCATCGCGTCGACGACGAGCAAGGTGTAGTGGGGCTGGGCAGCCTCCTTGGTCCGACGGAGCTCCTCCATGAGCTCGGCGTCGATGGCCAGGCGACCTGCGGTGTCGACGATGACCACCTCGTGGCCCCGTCGTTCCGCCACCTCCAGCGCATCTTGCACCGTTCGCTCGACGGTCGATGTCGGGTCGGTCTCGTGGACCTCGACCTCGACTTGCTTGCCGACCTGCTTCAACTGCTGGACCGCTGCCGGCCGCTGGAGGTCGGCAGGGACCAGGAAAGGCCGCTTGCCGTCCTTTTTGATCCGGAGGGCGAGCTTTCCGCTCGTGGTCGTCTTGCCCGAGCCCTGCAGACCCATGAGGAGGATCTTGATGGGCGGCTTTCGCGCGAGGTCGAGGCGAGCGCTCTCGCCCCCCATGGTCCGGGTGAGCTCCTCAGCGACGATGCGTGTGAACTCCTGGCCCGGCGACAGGCTGGCCTGCACCTCCTGCCCCATCGCCCGCTCCTTGACCTCGGCCACGAAGTCTTTGACGACCTTGAAGTGGACGTCGGCCTCGAGAAGAGACAGCCGAACATCCCGGAGCGCTTCCTTGACGTTTTTCTCGTTCAGGGTGCCGTGACCGCGGACCTTCTTCAGGACCTCGGCGAAGCGGTCTTCGAGGCTGGAGAACACGGGCGCCGATGGTGCGCCGTCGACGCGGGCGCCGCCAGTCCGGAGAGCGGCTCTAGAGGGTCATCCCGAAGCTCCGGTCTGGCCACCGTCTATCACGAGGGCCTGGCCGGTGACCATCTCCGCGCCCGCCCCCACCAGGTAAGCGACCATCTTGGCCACCTCCTCGGGTCCAAGGACCCGGCCCATCGGAATCTTGCCCTCGATGGCGGCCCGGGCTTCGGCCGGACTGCGCCCGGTCGCCGCCTCGATGTCGGCCAGACTCCGCTCGAACATGGGCGTGTCGACCCAGCCCGGGCAGACCGCGTTGAGGGTGATGCCATAGCGAGCCAGATCGAGGGCGCCGGAGCGCACGAGGCCCAAAACCCCATGCTTCGACGCCGAGTAGGCCGCCACGTAGGGCTCGCCACGGACGGCGGTCGTGGACGCCACCACCACCATCCGCCCCCCTCCGGAGTGTTTCATGACCCGGCCCGCGGCCTGGATCAGATGCAGGGGCCCGACCACGTTGAGCTCCAGCAACGCCCGAAGCTCCGTCGGATCGATCGACAGGATGGGCGCCGCACTGCCCCGTCCGGCGCAGGAGACCGCCGCTTCGAGCGGCCCGAAGCGGGTCTCGGTCTGCTCGACCAGCGCCCGGGCGGCTTCGGGGTTGCAGGCGTCCCCGGGCACCGAGAGCGCCCGTCCGCCGCTCCGCTCGATGGCCGCCTCGACCTCCGCAAGGTCCTCGGCACTGCGCGCCTGCAGCCCTACCGGATGGCCGCGCGCGGCCAGCTCGAGGGCGATCGCTCGGCCGATTCCCTTGCCGGCCCCGGTCACCACCGCGCTGCTCATTCGGGGAGTGAAGCGCGAACGGCGCCGATTGGCACCCCTGCCGGAAACACGACTTGCGACGAGAGAGGCTGAACCCTTGTACGGAAGGCCGCAGGGGCCGTAGGTTCACGGCCCATGGCGACCGTCCTCGTGTGCACCCAGGATCCGGTTCTGGCGAAGCGCGTCCGATTCCTGCTCGGCCGTAATGAGTGCCGGGTCCAGATCTACGACTCCCCCGACGCCCTGGTGGCGGCCTCGCCCGACGGCGACGTGGATCTGCTGGTGCTGTCGCAGCAGCTCGGCGACCGGGCGGCGCAGGACGTTCTGAGCGAGCTCGCGGTTTCAGCCCCCACGATGATCCTCGGCGGTACACCCGACGCTTTGTCTCCCGAGCTGCACGTAGTCGAGGATCCGAACAACGCGCAGGCCATCAGCGCCATGGCCTCGAAGCTACTCGGGCGTCCCGAATCGGCTCCGAGCTCTTCGCCGTCGTCACCACCGACGGCGGCGGTCGAAGACTTCTCGGAGGACGTCGCGGTGGACCCGGGCCGCATGACCAAGGCGATTCACCGGGCCTGGGACGACCGAGCCGACGGCCGCCTCATCGTCGAGCGAGCGGACGAGACCTGGACCCTGGAGTTCGAGTCGGGTCGGCCGGTACGGATGCGCTCCAGCATTCCGGGAGACCGCTTCGGTCGTCACCTGGTCGACAGCAATCGCCTCGCTAAAGAGGCCTACGCACGGGCCAGCATGACCTCGGTCGAAGAGGGGATCGATCTGGGAGCGGCGCTGGTCCAGACCGAGGCCCTGAGCCAGGCCCAGCTCGAAGAAGAGCGCTCGGACTACGCGCGGCTTCAACTCGTGGACCGCTTCGAGGCCGGCCTCGCGACCTTTCGCTTCGAGCGTGGCGCGATCTCGGGGCGGCGGGAGTTTTCGATGGAGCCGCTGCCGGTGGTGGCCGAAGGATTCAAGCGGCACGCTCGCCCCGAGCTCGTCACCTCCATCGTATCCAACAACACCGAGCGCTACTTCAAGACCCGCTCCGAGCCCGTGGACATCGGCGAGACCTTCGTCCTCGAACCGAGGGAGGTGATTTTTCTCGAGCATGGCGGCCGGGCCTACAACGTGGCCGACGCCGCCGAAGTCGCGGACATGTCCCTTGAGGAGGCGCTCAAGCTGCTCGCTCTCCTTTGGACCTGCGAGGTGATCGAGGACTTCACCCCCGGCATCGCCGAATTCGAGGCTCGGATCCGAGAGGAGCGCCAGCGGACCAAGGAGGTCGAAGCCAGGACCTCGCAGCTCCCGGCCCCCGAGGAAGACGAGCCCTTCGAAGGCATGCGCTCTGTGCCCGCCTTCGAGGCACCGCCACCGATCCATTCCGAAGACGAGGGCGAGGACGAGGATGCGCCGATGGAGCTGCTCGACGAAGTGGCCGAGGTGTCGCCCGTGTCCGCCCCTCCCCCTCGGTCGACCTCCTTGCTCCAAGCTGCTCCGACCTCGTCGAGCCCACCGCCGCCCCCGCCGGTCTCGGAGGAGGTGCCGGTCATGCCCGTCGTGCCCGACGGCCAGCCTTCTCGTCAGGCCGAGCCGCTGGTCTTCGCGGCGCCCACGCCGCGGGGCCCGGATGGCCAGCTCCTCGAGACGCCGGAGCGAAGCCGCTCCAAGGAGGCCTTTCAGCGCGGCGTCCAACTCCTGGGCCAAGGTCAATTCGAACCGGCGGAGAGCGCCTTCCGCGAAGCGGTCACTCTGTGCTCCGAAGAGCACGTCTACATGGTCGGCCTGGCTCGCTCCGTCTTCTACAACCCGGACTACTCGGCGGAAGAGAAGGTCCCGCTGCTGCGCTCCATTGTCCGCAAGGCGGAGAGCATCGCCCCCAACGACCAGCGCGTCATCGCCCTGAGAGCCTGGGTCGAACACAACGCCCACGGGATTCCGGCCTGAAAGCGGGCGACGCCGACCTGTGCATCATCACCCGCGCCACCCGTCTTCTCATGGAGCGAAGGGGCAGCCGCGCTTCGACTCTCAGAAGCCTCCCGCGTTATCCCGTGCGTCGGCCCGCAGGCCTATACGGGCCGGATCCGTCGGAGCGGCGTCGTCGAAGTCCGTCTTCGCGTCGAGGGCCACAAGACCGAAGACGGTGCCGGCGACGAGGGCGCCCGGGTCCGTAAGGCGGCCGTCGTCCCCTGTAGCCCCAAGAATCGCTCGTGTGCCTCGATGGCCCGCTCGGACTGCAGCCCCCTCTCGAGCGAGCGCGCGGCATTGAAAACCAGCTCCTAACCGAGAATCGTTTGGAACGAAGCAGGGAAGCCTCAGGTGTTGCATTCACCCCCTGAGATCACCCGTCCACCAGCCGGAGGCCGACGTCCTCTACCCCGTCGACGAGCCGAAACTCCTCGCGTAACGTCCCGCCCACCTGGCTCCAGTACCAGCGCGTCATCGGCGTCTCGCGCTTGCTCATCGCTGCAGCCTACCACCGATAGCTCCGCTAG
>CAYZFR010000280.1:0-4286 GCA_964477875.1 uncultured Myxococcales bacterium | reverse complement strand
CACCATAACAATAGGGAACAAAAGACCGGATTTTCCAACCCGGCCGGTTACCATCACTGGAAGGATCACCGACAGTAAGACAGGAGAGCCTGTAACCGGAGCCACAATGGTCATTGAATCAAACGGGAAAGGTGCAGTCACCGACATTAACGGTAATGTATCCATGGCAATCAAACCGGGAAAGTATACCGTTATCTTCAGTTTTGTAGGAATGCAAATCAAGCGTGCTTTGCTGGAAGTATATTCCACCGGCTCTTTTAACCTGGAGATGGATTCTGAAGCCATAGCCCTTACCGAAGTTCAGATCGTAGCGAATGAACACCGCAAGGTGAAAGGCACGGAAATGGGACTGGAAAGGATAAATGTAAACGCAATAAAACAGATACCGGTGCTACTGGGGGAGAAGGATATCATAAAAGTGTCACAACTGCTTCCCGGAATTGTCAGCGTAAGTGAAGCATCCTCCGGACTTAATGTCCGCGGCGGGAATGCCGACCAGAATGTATTCTACATTGAAGATATCCCATTGTTCAATACATCCCATGCCTTTGGATTTTTTTCTGCCTTTAATAGCGATATCGTGAGGGATTTTTCCATTTACAAGGGAAATATCCCGGCCAGGTACGGGGGAAGACTCTCTTCTGTATTTGATGTAGTTACACGCAGGGGCAATCTGAAGAAATATTCGGCCCACGCAGGAATCAGTCCCCTTTCAGCCCACCTCACGCTTGAAGGTCCGGTAAAAAAAGACAGGGGATCAGTATTAATCAGTGGAAGGACCTCCTATTCAGACTGGCTACTGAGCAGGGTGACGGATCCTGTTATACGAAACAGTAATGCATCTTTTTATGATTTTGCAGGTTCTTTTCACTATAGACTGGGGGAAAAAGATGATGTTAACCTTTTCATCTACCGAAGTGATGACAGGATTGGATTGCATGAATTGAATAATTATGACTATCAGAATAACGGGATATCTTTTAAATGGACCCATCAATATTCGCCTTCACTCAGGTCTGAACTAGCTGCTATTTATTCTTCCTACAGCTTCAACACGGAAAGTATTAATCTGCCCTCCCTGGCATACCAACATGATTATGCAATTGGTCATAACGAAATAAAAATGAATTTTAACCTGCTGGCCGGTCTTAATCATGAATTGAATTTTGGTGGCAGTCTGATCTACTATCCACTTGATAGAGGAGATGTGCTTCCGTATGGTGAGTCTTCCATACGTAAAACGGTTCCCCTGGGTAAAGAAAAAGGCATACAAGGTGGGCTATATGTAAGCGATAAACTGACCCTCACACGATGGCTAACCTTGTATGCCGGGATGCGCCTTAATACCTTTACCTACCTGGGACCGAAGGATGTAAATACCTATTTCGAAGAAGCAGAGAAAGCAGAAGAGAATATTTCCGGAGTTCTAAGTTACGGCCCCTGGGAGCCGGTAACCTCCTATATGGATCCCTCTATCAGGACGGGAGTAAACCTCAATCCAGCCCGGAATACTTCGTTAAAACTCTCTTTCTCCCAAATGAACCAGTATTTATTTATGGCCAGCAACACTGTCACACTTGCCCCGGATGATCAATGGAAATTGGCAGACTATCATCTGAAGCCCCAGAACAGCTACCAGTATTCAGCCGGATTATACCAGTATTGGCCTGCAAATGATGTAAATGCTTCCATTGAATTCTACCGAAAAGAGAACAATAACATTCTTGAATACAAGGATGGATCGGATTTCGTGAATATACCCGATGCTGAGATGTCCATACTTCAGGGGAAGCAATCTAACCAGGGAATGGAACTGATGTTGGAAAAGAAGTCGGGCCGTTTTGACGGCTGGCTTTCCTATACTTATTCCAGGTCAATTATTACTGTTGATGGTGAAAACCCCTGGGATATGATCAATAACGGAAATCCCTATCCTTCAAATTATGATAAACCCCATGTACTGAACCTGGTAGGGACATTCAGAATCAATCGAATTTATACTTTTTCCTCCTCAATGGTCTACAGTACGGGAAGACCGGTCACATTACCAGAGTCGCTGTATTTTATAGGCGATAAGCCGTTCATCTCTTTTTCTGAGCGTAACAATGAAAGAGTGCCCGATTATTTCCGAACGGATATTTCTCTCACCGTTGAGGGAAACCTGAAACGTGATAAGCCTTTTCACAGCACCTGGATTTTCAGTGTTTATAATATAACTGGAAGAAACAATACGCAGAGTATCTTCTTTCGATCTGAAGAGGGAGAAATCAAAGGTTACAAATTATCCATTATTGGGGTTCCTATATTTACGGCCACATGGAGTGTAAAACTGGGAAATTATGCAGCGAAATAGAGTTTTAACATTATTGTTCCCTTTACTCATCCTGTTGTTGGGCTGTATAGAGGAGTATAACCGGGGAAACCTTTACGATCATGAAGGATCCATTGCTGTTTCCGGGTGGATTAACGATGTGCCAGGAAAACAGGTTATCTCCATCTCCAGGGCTACCCCGCTTTCCATCTCTATCCGTGACCCTTTAACCAACTGCAATGTAGAGGTACATGATAATATGGGAAATGTTTTTCTGTTCTCTGAAATCACCAAAGGAAACTACAGCTACAATTTTACGGAAAACGAAGTACAAGTCGGCAGGAGATATAAGCTGGTTTTTGTCACCCCGGAAGGAAAGATATATGAGTCGGATTTCGAAGAAATGTTAGCAGCACCGGCACCAAAAAACATATACTATACATTCGATACGGTCGATACCCGGATAATCGGAGAGGAGGTAATCGGACTAAGGTTTTATACCGATTTTGATGATGCAGGGGGAGAGACCGGTTATTATAAACTTGAAGTCTGGGAAACGTTTGAATTTCATACCCGCTTCCAGGAGGTATTTTGGATGAATAACGGGGTATTTGATGACTTACCAACCGATTCACTGGTATCAATCTGCTACATTACAGAAAAAACAGATGACATCTTCCTGATATCAGGGAAAAATCTGACTGAAAATAGAATAGATGGTTTCCCGTTAAATTTTGTTTCCAATAAGACACAACGCTTAAGGTATGGATATTCTCCGGAACTGAGGATTTTGGGACTTTCAAAAAAGGCCTATACCTATTGGAATAATCAAAAAAAGATCCTGGAAGAATCGGGAGGACTATTTGAGACACAACCCCCTTCTGCGATTGGAAATATTTATTCTCTCGATGATCCCGGTGAAAATGTAATTGGCTATTTTGGAGCATCCGGTGTCAGATCGACCCGTATCTTCGTTCCAAGGAACATATTACCTGACTATGAAGTTCAGCAATATTGTGAGCCTTCGCCAATGCCTGACTTTTATATGCAGCGTCTTCAGAGAATGGGGAAGGGGTATGCGTTTTTCGTTAATTACCCGAATGAATATGGTGTGGAAACATTGCATATTGTTTCAAAACCCTGTTTTAATTGCCTCTCGTTCGACGGAAGCACTGATGAGAAACCTTATTATTGGGATTAGAGATGAACATTAAATTTCTGAAATATTTATTACCTATATTGCTCCTTATTCAAGGTAATGCAATTGCTCAAAGCCATACAGACCCAGATCTGAAAGAAAAAATTTCCATCCTCACAGATCGCAGCCTCTATGCAACCGGTGAAATTATTCATTTTACTGCGCGCCAGGTATCGACAGAAACCTTTGGTGAAGAAGGATTAAGCCAGGTGCTTTATGTCGACCTGATCGCACCGGACGGCCAGATCATGCATTCATCAAAATTCCCGTTGCGAAACAACAATGCAGAAGGTGCTTTCAGGATCCCGGAAGATGCATTGAGCGGAACCTATTATCTCAATGCCTATACCAAATGGCTCCGTAATTATGATCTTTCAGCAACAGCCTATCTTTCTGTAAGAATCATCAATCCCTTCCTACCATATCATCTTCAGGCAGATACGCTTACAGGAAGACATAATATACAGGAAGTTGCGGAGAAGGAAGAGGCATTTGAAAACATTCAAATATCGACAACCAAACATAGATATAATACTCGAAAAGAAATGTCTGCCAGGATAAAAAACAGTTCTGTCAACACCCCTGCCAGAAACCTGATAGTTTCCGTGGTTCCTGCAGGCTCCTTGCAAAATCAGGTGATAAGCAAAGCCAAAAAATCGACCGGCTTTCCTTCAGATCTACTTTATATCCCTGAGACCCGTGGGATCACAATTTCCGGAACTGTGCGCAATACCCAGGATAATGCTGCAGCAGTTTTTTCACCTGTATTTCTGACCC
>CAYZFR010000279.1:0-4345 GCA_964477875.1 uncultured Myxococcales bacterium | reverse complement strand
GTTGGATATAATATCAAACAGGAATACAACGATCTTGGAACAGGTGATGCCATCGATTACTATTTCATGGGCAATGGAGGTATCTTAAAATACTTTTTGGGCCTGTCAGCAGAGATGTTTAACAGGATCTCAGTGGGGGTGAATATGAATTACCTTCATGGCGATATCACGCGGCAGAGAATGATCACCTTTCCAAAAAACAGAGGCTTTGCACAAACCCATGCACTGGAGGAGATCCTTATCAGTCATACCTACTTTGGCTTTGGCCTACAGTACAAAGAAATGTTCGGTGAAAAATTCTTCTTTACAGTCGGAGGCACCTACGATATGGAAGCAAAACTAAAATCGGTATTTACCTCATCAGTTACCAACGTGTTCCCTGGAAAAAGATTTACTCTGAATGATTCAATGGTCGTTAGACCCGATGTGGATCTCATCAATAATCAGCCCGACAAATCCATTACCCTGCCAGTAAAAATCGGTGTGGGAGTTGCATTCGGGATTCCCGGAAAACTTACTGTTACAGGAGATTACATACAGCAGGACTGGAAATCAGTGGACAACTCCTCCCTTTTACCAGAAGGACCATATGACTTGTCGACAGCAACATCCCTCAGGGCAGGGATTGAATATACACCCGATTTCAATGCATTCAGGGGATACTATAACCTAATGAGCTACAGGCTCGGAGGGTTCATGAATGAATCGTATGTGAAAATAGGTGATTACCAGCTGAACGAGTCTGGCATAACTTTTGGAGTAGGATTACCGCTGGGTAGAACCAAATCGTCCTTAAATATTGGATTTACCTATGGATCAAGAGGTGCACTGGAAAACAATTTGATAAAGGAAAATTATGGTGTTTTGACTTTTAATTTGACTTTACACGATCTTTGGTTCTACAAGAGAAAATTTGAATAATATCTTTTTGAAAAATAATGCGATGAAAACTTTAACAATTAGATCCATAACAATAGCAGCGGTGGCATTTTTAATGCTCTTGCCGGCAAAGGCTCAAACCGGGGCCTCAGAGGGCTCAAAATATGGCCAGGGACAGGACAGTATCAATTGTCTGATGAATCTCTCTTTGTACAGGGAGTTTTTTAAACACAACAACTACAAAGACGCGATCAAATCGTGGAGAAAGGTATTCAAAGAATGTCCGGCCTCCAGTCAGAACATGTACGTCGATGGAGTCAAAATGTATAAGAAATTTATATCGGGCGAGAAAAACCCGGATGTTATCGAAGCGTATGTTGATACAATTCTCATGATCTACGACCAAAGGATAGAGTATTTCAACGATGAGGCCAATGTGATTGGGCGAAAGGCTACCGATTTGCTTCGGTATAGGAAAGATAAGCTGGAATCCATTGAAGAGGCATACGGTTATCTGGCCAAAAGTATTGAATTGGACCCAGAAGGTGCAAGGGATGCGATCCTTATTCTCTTCATGAACACAAGTGTTTCCCTGCATAAAGCAGGTATTCTTTTGCAGAACCAGACAATCAACGACTATTTTACCGCCAGTGAAGTCATTGATGAGAAATTGGATCGCAATCCAAATAACAGGCGTTTCCTCAGAGCGAAGGAGAATGTAGATGATTTAATAATGGATGAAGGAATATTGACATGCGAAGCGCTGAACCAATACTATGATCCAAGGTTCGAAAAGAATAAGAATGATGAAGCTTTCCTGAATAAGATGATCGATTTCTATTACAATAGCGGATGCGACAGATCGGATATGTATGTCAAAGCATCCGAGCAGCTATATCTGATCCAGCCCGACCATGAATCGGCCTATAAACTGGCCCGTCTGCTTGTGGCAAGAGAGGAGTATGACAAAGCATCGAAGTATTACCTGGAAGCCATCAACGGTGAAGGCAGCAATGAGCAGACAGGAAAATACTACTATGAACTGGCGCAGATAACCAGGGTAGAGGAAGAAACCTGCAAAGCCATTGAATATGCCCGTGAGGCTGCCAAAAAGAATCCGAACATGGGAGATGCCTATGTACTCCTGGGAGATTTATATGTTGAGAGCAGGGAAAACCTGGGCGATGCATTTGAAAGAAGAACAGCGTTCTGGGCTGCTGCTGACAAATACATCAAGGCAAAGAATGTGGACCCTACCACTGCTGATGTTGCCGATAAAAGGTTAAGCGATTATGCTTCGCAATTTCCTGACAGTGAAGAGTGTTTTTTCAGAACCCTGAATGATGGAGATGCCTACCATGTGAAGGGATGTATCAATGAATATACCACGGTCCGTTCGAGAAAATAAACAATGACCGGATTAATCCACAAAGCAACTCCCTTTGTCCTGTTGGTAGTGGTCCTGTCGGCATGTGAGAATGATATTGAAAAGATCAATTTGCTCAACACCTCAGGAGAGTATCCCGATATTGTGGGTGAAGACATCGAAATGATATACAGCGACTCTGCCAGGGTGAAGGTCCAGATGTTTGCCAAGTCACTGAAGCAGTTCACTAAAGCCGAGAAGCCTTATAGTGAATTTCCTGAAGGAATAAAAGTATATGTTTTCGATGAGCAGCTGGAAATAGAAACGGTGATCCAGGCAAATTATGCCATCTATTATAACGATGAAAAACGCTGGCATGCAACCGGGAATGTAATTGCAGAAAATTTTAAATCTGGAGAAAGGCTCGACACCGAAGAGCTTTTCTGGGATGAAGAGAAGGAGGAAATCTACTCTCAATCCTATACGCGCATTGTGAATGAAGACGGCACCTTTTATGGTCAGAACGGTTTTAAATCCAATCAGTCATTCACCGACTACACACTGATAGGCTCCAAAGGTGTCGTAAATATTAAAGATGATGAATAAGGCAGGGGCCATACTAGAGATAATTTGGTTCGTCATGGGCGGACTTTTGCTATTTATTGGTATTGATATAGCAATCGACAGTGGTATAGAAGAGAGTTGGTATTACCTTCTTTTTGCCCTGCTGGCATTCCTGATGTATTACCGAAGAAGAAGAATACGCATCTCAAACAGATAAGATGCCTTATCTATACATTATACTGATTGCTCTGCTCTTGTCGGCCTTCTTTACAGGGATGGAGATCGCCTTTCTAACCTCCAATAAACTTAAATTGGAGATCGACAAGAAGCACAACCTGTTTGCCTCCAGGATCATTTCTATATTTACAAGAAATCCAGCCGGCTATATTGCCACCATGCTGGTGGGCAACACCATTGCTCTGGTGATGTTTGGTATTGCTTTCGTTGGGCTTACACATGAACCTTTATCCGATACCCTTCAGACGGAATCAATTCTGCTGATTATCCTGGTACAGGTAATCCTCGCTGCAATGATTATCCTGCTCGCTGCAGAATTTCTCCCAAAAACAATATTCAGGATCAACCCCAACGGCATATTACGGGTCTTTTCCATCCCTGTTCTGATTTTTTATGTCATTCTTTACCCAATCTCTATCCTGTCTATCGGTTTGTCCAACTTCACAATGCGCTATATACTGAAGGTGAAGATGCAAGGAAACATTGGGCAGACAGTATTCGGAAAAATTGACCTGAGTCATCTGGTAACAGAAAGTAACCAGGAACAGGACCAGGAAGAGACCGAAACGCAGGATCTGAAAATCTTTAAAAATGCCCTTGAACTGTCGGGGCTGAAGGTGCGCGACTGCATGATCCCCAGGACCGAGATCATTGCCTTGGATATTGAAAGCGATGTGCAGCAACTGGTCGATACATTTGCAGAGACCGGGCTCAGCAGAATACTTATTTACCGGGACCACATCGATAACGTGATCGGATATGTAAATTCAAAGGATATGTTTCACCAACCGGAACATATTGGCAATTATCTAAAAACACTACCCGTGGTCCCTGAGACGCTGCCCGTGAACAGAATTCTGAAATCTTTCATCAAGGACCGCAAAGGGATCGCGGTGGTACTGGATGAATTCGGTGGAACATCAGGTCTGATTACCACTGAAGATGTGATCGAGGAGATCTTTGGAGAGATACAGGACGAACATGATACTACGGAGCTGGAGATGGAGAAAACAGGAGAGAACAGCTACCGGTTATCGGGAAGACATGAGATCAGCTACCTGAACGACACTTTTCAACTCGGAATTCCAGAATCTGAAGAGTATGATACCCTGGCCGGATTTATCATTTACCACCTTAAAAATATTCCTGGACAGGACGAAACCATCCGTATCGACCGATTCGCAATGAAGATCCTTCATGTAGGTGCCAACCGCGTGGAAATGGTTGAATTAACTGTGGAGTAGACACCCGGGTTTTTCTTTTTTGTTTCAACCTATTATTACTATATTCGCATGCTAA
>CAYZFR010000278.1:3110-4357 GCA_964477875.1 uncultured Myxococcales bacterium | reverse complement strand
CAGCCCCAATATCCGATTGACGTGCTCGAAATTGACGGTAAGCCGCTGAAGACGATCCTGCTGCTGATCTACCAGGACCAAACCAAGGCGTTTTGGTTCATTGATTCCGACGATCGGGTCTCTCGCTATCAGGGGAATCAACTGCAATTCTTTCCCCAACTGGACACCCTCTGCGGAAACCCTCTCTCGGTCATCGAAGACCCTTATGGGCGTCTGTGGGTACACGGGGAAAAAGGATTTGCCCTTACCACCCAGCCACTCAATGCTTATGCCACCGCTGAAGCGGTTCGGTTTACGCCATACCTGGGCGGACAAAAGCTGAATCTCCCCTGCAACCAAAGTGGGAGCCGAAGCCGCCCCCTGCTCGACCGCCAACAGCAACTTTGGTACTCCCGCGATCATTTGACCCACGGAGGATTGCGGTTCCGCTTCATCGGAGCAGATTCGGTTCAGATCGATACCTTGCTGGAAGTAGATGCCACCACTAGCGGGTTCAGCAGCTTTTTCGAATCGGCGACGGGCGATGTCTATGGCTGTCGGGGCCGTAGGATATACCGCTGGCCGCTGGGCCAGCGCGAGGGGATTGAGCCAGACACCATTGAGCTGGATATGCAGCGAGCGGGGCAAATTACAAGCGCCGCCATCGCGGACACGGAAGTAGATCAGCAGGGTACCCGCTGGCTGTTTCGTGCTGACGGAAAAATAGCCCGTTGGCCTGCTGACGCGAGCCGCCCACAGCCCTGGGAGGCCGAGTTGCCCATCCAAGTCATCAAGGAAACGGTAGTGGGAGCCGACGGCCGCATGTGGATCGCCACCACAGAGGGGCTTTTCCATTTCCACCCTGATACCTATCCCGCTTATCAGCGAGTAGCTGAGGCCAATGGTCTGATCAATCATTACCTGGAAGGAATATGGCAAGATCACGAGCAGAATATCTGGCTGGCCACCCTGCTAGGGATGAGCCGGTTGTCGCCCGATTACCAGGCGTTTGCTGCTTTTCCCACCAAGGCGCAGCAGGGACAGCAGGCCATCTTGCAAGGAGCTGGCGTCGTCTTCATCGAGCCTAGCTACCATTGGCCAACGCCTGCGGCTGCGGCTTACACCCTCACGGGCAACGAAAGTGGCCTCTTTGCGCTGGACTCAGCCGGTCGGCTGGCCGACCAGCTAGATGCCAGCCGGGGCTTGCCCAGCGATGTGGTATTCGGTACGGTGCTGGATGAGGCCAACCGGCTGTGGCTGATGCAATC
>CAYZFR010000278.1:0-3010 GCA_964477875.1 uncultured Myxococcales bacterium | reverse complement strand
GGCTTCCCAGCCTTTTACCCAATCGCTGCAAGACAGCTTTCTGAGGGTTGCCCCAGCCATGAGCAATCCGGGCTATACCTACGTACATCGGGTTCTGAGGCCATGGGGGACTTTTGCCCTGTACCCCATTGTGTGGCAGGGGGATACCCTGCGGTCGATCAACAGCTTGCTTTGGTACGAGGGGGAGTTGTGGCTCAGCACTGATTCTGCCATCCTGGCCCTCGAGCCGGGTCAACCGGACAGCTTGCGGCAGGTGCCGGGGGTTTCCATGCCGGCGTATCGGCTGCGCTACGATGCCCTGCGGGACTGGATCTGGTTTGCCAATGATACTGACCTGCTGGCCTACGACCCCAAGCAGGAGAAAATCGTGTGGCGGGTCAACGGGCTGGATGGGCTGCTGAGCACGGAGCTTTTTGGCCCTCAAGGCCTGCAAATAGAGGCAGACGGGGAGGTGCACCTGGCCACCCAAAAGGGCCTGATTCGCTATCAACCCGATCGAGACGCTCCCCGCCCGGCGTTGCCCCAGGTGGTGATAGAAGAGGTGGCGCAGCGCCCCTACGCCGAGGGTTCGCAGGAGATTCAGTTTCACTACACCGGGCAGGCCTATTATTGGAAAGGGGGACTGGTCTATCGCCTGCGCTTGGTGGGGTACGACGATGCCTGGTCCGCCCCGACCACCGAACGGAAGCTGCGCTACACCAACCTGCCGGCCTTTTTGCTGTCGCGCAGCTACCGCTTCGAAGTAGAGGCCGGCGATGGCCATGGCCACTGGAGCGGAAAGGTGGCGACCTACTCCTTTCGGGTGGCGCCGCCCTGGTATTTTTCCTGGTGGGCGGTGCTGGGCGCGTTGCTCCTGCTGACTGGCCTGGTGCTGTGGTTGGTGCGGCGGCGATTGCGGTGGCAACAGCAGCAACTGGAAGAGCAGCGCCACCTCAACGAGCGCCTGCAACAGGTAGATAAGCTCAAGGACCAATTCCTGGCCAATACCTCTCACGAGCTGCGCACCCCCCTCCATGGCATCATCGGCTTGAGTGAGGGCCTGCTGGAAGAAGCTAAAACGCCCCAACAGCAGCAAAACCTGGGCATGATCATCTCCTCCAGCAAGCGGCTGGCTGCGTTGGTGAACGACCTGCTCGACTTCTCGCGCCTGCGCAACGCCGACCTACGACTCGACCAGCGCCCCCTTGACCTCCGCATCATGACCGACGTGGTGCTGCAGATCCTGCACCCCCTCACCCAGGGCAAGCCCCTGGACCTGCGCAATGAGGTTCCCGCAGCGCTGCCCGCCGTGCTGGCAGACGAGAACCGCCTGAACCAGATGTTGCACAACCTGATCGGCAACGCCATCAAGTTCACCGAGGCCGGAACGGTAGCGATCGGAGCAGAGGTGCGAGACGACGGATGGCTGCGCGGATGGGTCAGAGATACCGGCATCGGCATCCCTGCCGACCAGCACGAGCTGATTTTTCAGGCTTTTGAGCAAGCCGACGGGTCGATTTCCCGTTCGTATTCCGGCACGGGCCTGGGCTTGAGCATCACCCGACAACTCGTCGAGCAGCACGGCGGCAAGCTCTGGGTCGAATCTACGCCCGGGCAGGGGGCTACTTTTTCCTTTCTGCTCCCTATCACGGAGGAGCAGGCCGCGAGGCAACTGCCTCAAACAAACCCCTCGACCCTGTTCAGCGCAGGTCCGATGGCTGAGCCAACCGTCGAGCTAGCTAGCGGTCCCTCGGCCGTTTTGGTCGGTCGCGCCAATCGGACCATCCGCATTCTGGTGGTGGACGATGAACCCGTCAACCACCAAGTGTTGCAAAACCACCTGCGCGGCGAGCAGTATGAGGTCCATGCCGCTATGAACGGGGCAGAAGCGTTGCAGATGCTGGCGGAAGCCAAGGTGCCCTTTGACCTGGTGTTGCTCGACGTGATGATGCCGCGCATGTCGGGCTTCGAGGTGGCCCTAAAAATCCGCCAAACCCATCTGCCCAGCCAGTTGCCCATCATCATGATTACGGCCAAGAACCAGGTGGCCGATCTGGTGCAGGGCCTCGATACGGGTGCCAACGATTACCTGGCCAAGCCGTTTTCGAAAAGGGAATTCCTGGCCCGGCTTCGCACCCACCTCAACCTGCAGCAAATCAACCTGGCCACCCAGCGTTTCGTGCCCGATGCGTTTATCCGTACCCTGGGCAAAACGGCCATCCACGAAGTGCAGTTGGGCGACTCCATCTACCAGGAGATGACGATCCTTTTCTCCGACATCCGCAGCTACACCACCTTGGCTGAGCAGATGACCCCGGATGAGAATTTTCGCTTCGTCAATGCCTATGCCAGCCGCATGGGTCCCATCATCCAGCAGCACCAGGGGTTCGTCAACCAGTTCCTGGGAGATGGCATCATGGCCATCTTTCAGCATGGGGCGCAAGACGCTTTGCAGGCGGCGATTGGGATGCAGCATGAGTTGGAGGCCTACAACCAAGTGCGGCATGCCAAAGGGCGCATCCCCCTGCGGGTGGGCATGGGCTTTCACACCGGGCCGCTGATCATGGGCATCATCGGCGATGCGCAGCGCAACGATGCCGCGACCATCTCTGATGCGGTGAACACGGCCGCCCGTATGGAGAGCCTCACCAAGCAAATGGGGGCCAACATTTTGCTCAGCGAGCAAAGCAAGAACCAGTTACAGACACCTGAGGCCTTTCACCTGCGCTACCTGGGTCGGGTACAGGTCAAGGGACGGCAACAGTTCATCGGGGTGTACGAATGCTTCGATGCCGACGAGGCAAGCCTGCGGGCAGGTAAGGCCCAAACGCAGGCGCTATTTGCCGAGGCGGTCAAGCGGTACGTTCACCAAGACTTTGCGCAGGCCGCCGATCTGTTCAGGAAAGTCCTGGCTGCCTGTCCTGATGATCGGGTAGCCAGCCATCTGCTCGAACAAGCCCAGCTTGGCACACCACAGAGCAAGCCCCAAGAACAGGATGAGATCGGATAGGCAAGGAGGGCATGGCGCGGC
>CAYZFR010000277.1:0-4365 GCA_964477875.1 uncultured Myxococcales bacterium | reverse complement strand
AGAACTGAGCCTCGACGTCGTGAAAGCCAGCGGTGAGCGTCGTCTGACCCGAGAGCTCGACCGGCGGGTGCAGACCGTCGTTGTCCACGACGAGGTTGCCGTCGATGTACAGGCGAGAGCCGTCGTCGGAGTTGGTCCAGAAGGTGAATGTCCCGCTTTCCGGGACATCGAGTACGCCCTGCCAGCGGAAAGCATAGTCGCTGTTTCGGTCTCGGACCGAGATGTCGAAGGTTCCGGCGTCGGCGCTTCGCTTGGGGGTCGCGGTCGAGAAGTCCGGGAGCACGCTCATGCCGTTGATCTCGTAGTAGTCGTAGCGCAGGCCGTTTTGGGGATAGTTGGGGCTGACCCGTTCGATCCAGGCGCCCATGATCTCGACACCGTGCTCGTCGACGAGCTCCTTGGCCAGGGGCGGCATGGCCGTCGCGTCGAGGGCGTCCATGCGCTCGTGCAAGACGGACTGACTCGGGCTGCCGGGGTGGACGAGGTAGGCGTCCTGTATGCCCAGGGTGTCAATCACCGTGCCCCAGACCAGGCCTTGCTGGGCGAGAGGCGTCGTCCAACGCGTATCGAAGCCGGCTCGATTTCCGGTGTCGGGGCGGTGGCAGTAGCTGCAGTTGGAGTCGAGGTAGGAGCGGGCTCGGTCCTCGAGCGACCGATGGGGGTCGTCGATGCTGGCGGAGGCGCTGAAGAGGGAGATTTGACTCTCTTGGTAGGCCAAGGGCCCGAACATGCCTAGGTGGTTCCAGGTTCGGAGCTGGTTGTCGCTTCGACCAGAAGCTGGATAGCTCAGGTCACCGTTGAGTTGGTGGGTGGAGACGCCGAGCGCCCCCTGAGAGCCCCGGTTGTGGCAAAACAGGCATTGGTCCCGGGAGGGGAAGTTCCAGGTTTGGACGCGGCTTTGGCCGTCGGGCGACGTGACCACGAAGGCATCGTCGGCCTCGGTGGTGAGAAGATCGGCGTCGGACTGGTCCGCGCGCCAGCGATAAGTCAGGCCGTACCACTTGTCGTCGTCCCCGAGGACGAGGAAGCGGGTCTCTAGCCGAAGGGCCGAGCTCGGATCGCCTTCGGTCAGCTCCAGCTCGAAGTGCTTCACGAACACCGTCCCGTGCGGGAACTCCCAGTCGTCCAGCTCACTCCAAACGATCTGCTCGGCGGCGGTGTCGTGGGTGCCGTCATTGGGGAGCAAGATCCAGCGAGACTTCAGCGCACCGTCGGACCAAAAAGGCTGGTTCAGTTCATAGGGAATGGCTGCTGGGTGCACGTCGAGGGTCGTCATGTTGGTGAAGAAGCCCAAGGCGGAGAGCTGGGGTGGCGGGTCCGCGATCGGCTGGCCGATCCGCGTCAGCTCGTACAGCGGGCCCGGCCCCGCCACGCTCCCGAGGTAGGTCTCCCCGTCGTTGTCTTGGCCCCAGGTCCCGAGGGCGCCGGGGCTGAAGCTCGTCAAGAGCTCCTTGGTCGCCGTCATCGAGGCCAGGTCCAAGGTGATGGCCCAGACGTTACGGGTGACGTAGTCACCTGCCAGATACTTCCCATACAGCTCTGGATAGCGCGTGCCTCGATAGACGTAGCCTCCGATGATGGCGCGCGCCTCGGTGCGCGTGAAGTCGATGACCGGATCGGTGAGGATGCCGAGGTAGGACGCGGGCTGACTTCGCACACCGGCGACGTTGCCTTCCCGGAAGGGCCAGCCGTAGTTGCGGCCCTTCTGAATGACGTTGATTTCTTCCCGGCTGCTCTGGCCGACTTCTCCCGACCACAGCATCCCGGTGACGCTGTCTTTGGACAGGCGGTGCGGGTTACGGTGACCGATCGAGTAGTACTCCTCGAAGTCCACTCCCGTCGGGTCGAGCCAGGGGTTGCCGTTTGGGATGCAATAAAACTGACCCGAGACCTCGTCGGTGGTGTTGAAGCGGCGCCGGGGCAGATGACTGTTGGGAGGACAGGTCCAGGATGAGGGGCCGGTGACGGTGACGTCGGTGGCGAAACGCATGACGCCGCCCTCCAAGGTGTTCGTGATTTCTTGGGCGGCTGACACATAGGTCGCAGTGATGATGCTGATGCCCGCGAGTGCGAGCCAATGGACGTTCCGCATTGAAAGGTTTCCTCCCGCCAGCGGGAGGGAAGGCGCGGCTCAGCCGCGCCTGGGTCCCTTAGGTGCAAAGATGAATCGACCGCGTAGAGGTCGATTCATCGCGCAGCGAGCGCACGCAGGGCCGGCGCAGCCGGGCCCGAAGAAGCGAGCGGAGTAGGGAAGGCGCGGCTCAGCCGCGCCTGGGCCCCTTAGGTACCGTCTCCTCGATCTTGCACAGGATCCCGAGCATGATCTCGTCGGCGCCGGCGCCGATGGAGACCAGGCGGCCGTCGCGGAAGGCGCGGGCGATCGGATTCTCCCAGGTGTAGCCGTTGCCGCCCCAGTACTGAAGGCAGGCGTCGGCGACTTCTCTCACCAGACGTCCGCACTTGAGCTTGGCCATCGACGCGAGCCGGGTGACGTTTTCGCCCTGCACGTACTCGTGAACGGCCCGGTACACGAGGGAGCGGAGCAGCTCGACCTCGGTGCGGAGCTCGGCGAGTCGGAAGTGGACCACCTGATTGTCGAGGACGGGCTTTCCGAACACCTTCCGATCTCGGGTGTAAGCGATGGTCTGGTCGATGATCCGGTCCATCATCAACAGCGAGTTCGCCGCCCCCCACAAGCGTTCCTCTTGAAACTGGATCATCTGATAGCCGAAGCCCATCCCTTCTTCACCGATCAGATGGCGCTTCGGGACCCGCACCTCGTCGAAGAAGAGCTGGGCGGTGTCGGAGGCGTTCATTCCGATCTTCCTGATCTTCTGGCGCTCCACGCCTTTCGCGTCGAGCGGCACCACGATGAGGCTCTTGCTGGAGTGTAGGGGTCCATCACTGGTGTTGGCGAGCAGGCAGCACCAGTCGGCTTTCATGCCGTTGGTGATCCACATCTTGGTGCCGCTGATGACGTAGTCGTCGCCGTCGGCCCGGGCGGTCGTCTGGGTCGCGGCAACGTCCGAGCCCGCGCTCGGTTCGCTCACCCCCAAGCAGCCCACCATGTCGCCAGCGATGGAAGGGGCCAGCCACTCCCTCTTGAGCTCGTCGCTTCCGAACATGTGGAGTGCAGGCGTGCACATGTCGGTGTGGACGCCGATCGCCATCGGGACGCCGCCGCAGTCGCAGGCGCCGAGCTGCTCGGCCACCACCATCGAGTACGAGAAGTCGAGGCCGAGCCCGCCGTAGGCCTCGTCGTACTTCACGCCCAAGAGGCCGAGGTCTCCCATCTTCTTGAAGACTTCGTGGGATGGAAAGGCCTCCGCCTCCTCCCATTGGAGGACGTAGGGGTTGATTTCCTTGTCCACGAACTTGCGGACCGTCTCGGCGAGCTGGATGTGTTCGGGGGTCGGGTTCAGCATTCGATTCTCCTCAAAAGCGTGGCAAGCCGAAGTCGAGACGGCGCTGGGCGCGAGCTTCGCGGCTGCGTGTGATGTCGAGGGCCTCGATGAGGACCTCACGGGTGTGGCGAGGATCGATGATCCCGTCGTCCCACAGTCGGGCCGACCCGAAGACGGCGGTGGACTCGCGGTCCAGCTGGTCCCGGAGCGCGCCCGACATGGCCTCCAGGGCGTCCTCGTCGAGCGCTTGGCCGTCGCGAGCAAACTTCGCCCGGGTGATCGTCTTCATGACCTCGGCCGCTTGTTCAGGGCCCATGACCGCCGTTCTGGCGGTTGGCCACGCGAAGATGAAGTCGGGGTCGAAGCCCCGCCCGCACATCCCGTAGTTGCCAGCGCCGTAGGAGCCGCCGAGGACGACGGTGAGGCGCGGGACCGCCGCACTGGCGACGGCCTGGATCATCTTGGAGCCGTGCTTGATGGCCCCTGCCGCCTCTGCTGCCTTGCCCACCATGTAGCCGGTGGTGTTCTGAAGGAAGACCAGGGCCGCGTCGCCGCGGGCGCACAGCTGAACGAACTGGGCCGCCTTCTGGGAGCCCTTCGGCTGAATGGGGCCGTTGTTCCCGAGGATGCCCACCTGGTGGCCGCCCAGCCGGGCGTGGGCGCAGATCGTCTCCGGGCCGAAGTCCTGCTTGAACTCCAAGAACTCCGACCCGTCGACGAGCCTCAGCAACACCTCCCGCACGTCGAGGGGGCGTCGTCCCGACTCGGGGAAGACGCCGAGCAGCTCATCGGGACCGTGGACCGGTCCCTGGGCCTGGTTCGGTCCCGGCTCGGGCTCGCCCCAGGTCCGGACGATGCGGCGGGGGCGGGGCAAGGGGGCGGCCTCGGCCCTGGGCCCGGATTCGCCCCGGCCCCGCTCCCTTTTGTGGGGGGCGCTTCCCCCCCGCCCCCCCCTGCCGGC
>CAYZFR010000276.1:0-4388 GCA_964477875.1 uncultured Myxococcales bacterium | reverse complement strand
GGCCATCCGGCCGGTGCCGTCCCGGAGCGGTCGCTCCCGGAGCGCGGTGACCACGCAGGCGATGGCGGCTTCGGTCCGCTGGGTGACCTTCTCCAGCTCGGCCACCGTGGAGGTAGCGAGCTGCTCGATGTCCCGGGCGTAGCGATCGAGGGGGTGGCCGGTGACGTAGAAGCCCAGCGCCGCCTTCTCTTTGCTCAGGCGCTCGGTCTCGGGCCACTCCTCCTCGTCAGGGTAGCACTCCCGGGGCCGGACCGAGGCCGCGAGCTCGGGGGCGCCGAAGAGGCTGCTCTGCCCGGCCGCCTCGGCCTTTTGGACCGAGCGGGCGGCCTCGATGGCCCCGTCGAGGGCCACCGAAAGCTGGGCCCGAGGCCGGTTGAAGCAGTCGAAAGCGCCGGACTGGACCAGGGTCTCCAGGGTCTTCTTGTTCAGCTGCTTGAGCGGGACCCGCTCGCAGAAGACGTACAGAGACTCGAAGGGCCCGCCCTCCTCCCGGGCCTGCAGGATGGCCTGCAGCGCGGCGTCGCCCAGGCCCCGGATGGCGGACAGGCCGAAGCGGATCGCGCCCTCGTCGACGGTGAAGGAGCGCTCGGACTTGTTCACCGTGGGAGGCAGCACCTCCAGGCCCATGCCCCGGGCCTCGGCGATGTACTTGACGATGTTCTCGGTGCTGGTCGCCTCAGTGGTGAGGAGGGCGGCCATGAACTCCACCGGGAAGTAGGTCTTGAGGTAGGCGGTCTGATAGGTGACGAGGGCGTAGGCGGCGCTGTGGCTCTTGTTGAAGCCGTAGCCGGCGAACTTCTCCATCAGGTCGAAGACGCTGGTGGCCTCGGCCTCCGGGATGTCGCGCTCGATGCAGCCGGCGACGAACTTCTTCCGCTCCTTGGCCATGACCTCGGCCTTCTTCTTGCCCATCGCGCGGCGGAGGAGATCCGCGCCGCCGAGGCTGTAGCCGGCCATGACCTGGGCCGCCTGCATGACCTGCTCCTGGTACACGAAGCCGCCGTAGGTGGGCTGAAGGACCGGCTCCAGGAGCGGGTGGGGGTACGTCACTTGCTTGCGGCCGTGCTTGCAGTCGACGAAGTCCTCCACCATGCCGGTCTGGAGGGGGCCGGGGCGATAGAGCGCCACCGCCGCCACCACGTCTTCGAAACGATCGGGCTTGAGCCGCTTCATCAGCTCCTGAAAGCCCGTGGACTCCAGCTGGAATATGCCGAGGGTCTTGCCGCGGCCCATCAAGTCGTAGACCGGGCGGTCGTCGAGGGCGAGGAGGTTGCAGCGTAGGGTGAGGTCGAGGCCCTCCCGCTCGGGGTGGAGGCGATCGACGTAGGCGGTGCCGGCCTTCACCGCCTGCGCAAGCGCCTCGCGGGATCCGGCGACCCGCTGCACGTGCGGCTGGACCCACAGCGCGTCGACGTCCTTCTCGTCGAGGCGGGCCTGCAGTTGGGCGTTGGCGTTGACCTCGGCGTGGTAGATGACGTCGAGGGTCTTCAAGCCCAGGAAGTCGAACTTCACCAGGCCCGCGTCCTCGACGTCGGACATCGAAAATTGCGTGACCAGCTCGTCGTCGTTGCCCCGAAACACCGGGACCACGTTCCACAGGGGCTCGTCGGCGATCACCACGCCGGCGGCGTGCATGCCGGCTTGCCTGTACAGGCCCTCCAGCTTCTGGGCGATGTCGACCACCTCGCGGTAGGTCTCGTTCTCTTCGGTCAGCTGCCGCAGCCGCGGCTCGATCTCGAGGGCCTTCTCGATGGTGATCGGCTTCGCGCTCCCCTTCTCGTCCTTGTAAGTGTTCGGGAGGAGCTTGGTGAGGTTGTTGACCTCGGCGAAGGGCAGCTCCAGGCAGCGGGCCACGTCCTTGATCACCGATTTCGCCTTCATCTGGGCGAAGGTCGCGATCTGTCCCACCTTCTCGGCGCCGTAGGTGTCGGTGACGTATTGGATGACTTCGTTCCGTCGCTCCTGGCAGAAGTCGACGTCGAAGTCGGGCATCGAGATCCGCTCCGGGTTCAGAAAGCGCTGAAAGAGCAGGTTGTAGGGGATCGGGTCCAAGTCTGTGATCCGCAAGGCGTAGGCGACCAGCGAGCCGGCGCCCGAACCTCGGCCCGGCCCGACCGGGATGTCCTTCTCCTTGGCCCAGTTGATGAAGTCGGCGACGATCAGGAAGTAGCCCGGAAACTTCATCGAGATGATGATGTCGAGCTCCTCCTGCAGCCGCGCGAAGTACTGGTCCCGGTCGACGGGATAGCTGAGCTCCTTGAAGCGTAGCTCTAGGCCCGCCCGGGTCCGGGCCACCAGGTGACTCTCGAGGTCGCTTCCGTCCTCGGGCACGAAGGTGGGGAGCATCGGCTGGCCGAGCTTCAGCTCCAGGTCGATGCTCTCGGCGATGCGAACGGTGTTGGCCACCGCCTCCGGGCAGTCGCGGAACAGGGACTTCATTTCCTCCGGGGAGCGGATGTAGAGCTGATCGGTCCGCTTGCTCATTCGGGTCGGGTCGTTGCGGGCCTTGCCGAACTGGATCGCGGTCAGGACGTCATGGGCGTCGGCGTCGGCCCGCATCACGTAGTGGCAGTTGTTCGTCGCGACCAGGGGCAGGGCCTCGTCTTCGGCGAACTGCTTCAAGCAGTCGTTGGCCGCGTCCTGGTCCGCCCGCCCGTTGGCCTGGAGCTCGAGGAAGAACTGACCGGGGTCGAAGAGCTGCTCATAGGTCCGGATCGCCTCTCGGGCCTGGTCTTTGTCGCCGGCCGCGCAGGCCCCGGCGATCTCGCCGCCCAAGCAGCCGGATAGACCGATCAGACCCTGGGCCCGCTCCGCGAGCAGGCCCTTGTCGATCCGCGGCTTATAGTAAAAGCCCTCGCGATAGCCCATCGACGAGAGGTACATGAGGTTCTTCCAGCCCTCGGCGTTGCGGGCGAGGAGGATCAGGTGGTGGTTGCGACCCTTGGTTCGTTCCCGGCGGTCGGTGTCGGCGACCCAGGCCTCCATGCCCAGGATCGGTTTGATGTCCGCCGCTTTGGCCCGCCGGTAGAAGTCGATGGCGCCGAAGAGGTTGCCGTGCTCGGTGATGGCGCAGGCGTTCATGCCCAGCTTGTCGATGCGGGGACAGAGCTGGGCCATCGGGATCGCGCCATCGAGAAAGCTGTACTGCGTGTGCAGGTGCAGGTGGACAAAGTCGCTCATCGCCTGGGGCAGTCCCGGAGATAATACGAGCGGCGGCTCGGGTCACCGTTGATGAGCCCGTCGCGGGCCGCTACAGGGACACCCCATGCGCTTTGGCATCGTCGGGACCGGTTTCATCGCCCGCATCGTGGCTGCTTCGATCCACCGTGCGCAGGGCGCCCAGTTGACGGCGGTCTGCAGTCGGGACCCGGACAGGGCCCGGGCCTTTGGGGAAGAGCTCGCGATCCCGCACCGCTTCGGAGACCAGAGGGCCTTCTTGGAATCGGGATCGATCGACGCCGTCTATGTCGCCACCCCCACCGCGGCCAAGGAGGCGATCACCTTCGCCGCCATCGAGGCGGGCAAGCACGTCTTGGTCGACAAGCCTTTCGTGTCGGCGGCCTCTTTGGAGTCGATGCTGGCCCGCTGTCAGGAAGCGGGGGTCGGCTTCATGGACGCGACCCACTTCGTGCACCACCCCCGGACCGCTCGGCTGAAGCGCTTCGTGGCCGAGGAGCTGGGCAGCGCCCACACCGTCAACGCGTCTTTCTACTTCCCCTTCGCCGACCCCGACAACATTCGCTACGACCCCAGCCAGGAGCCCTCGGGGGCGGTGGGGGACATGGCCTGGTACACTGCCCGGGCGGCGGTGGAGTTCATGGGCGTCGACGCCCCGACCCGGTGCGCGGCCCAGCTCCGCCGGGACCCGAAGAACGGCGCCATCCTCCACGCCGACGGCCTGCTCGAGTTCGGGCCCGACAAGAGCTCGACCTTCTCGGTGGGCTACGACGGGGGCTCCTTGGCCATGGATCTGCAGATCATTGGCCCCCAAGGCATGGTCACCGTCGACGACTTCGTCCTCGACGGCTTCGCGAGCTTCGCCTTTCAGAACCAAGGCCAGCCCAGCTTTCGGCACCGAGCCGGGGTCGCCCGGGCCGCCGACGCCCCGAAGATCGAGACCGAGTCCGCCTCCGCCGATCAGCGCATGATCGAAGCCTTCGCCGCCCAGCCCATCGACCCCGAGGCCACCGCCCGCACCGTGGCCACCCAGAAGATCCTCGACGCCATCCTCGCCTGACCAAGTCTCTACTGACTCACCCCCCTAGTGCCCTGAGTCAGCAAATCCTTGAAGAAGTCCGGCCGCCCTTCGCCCGATCTGGCCCGACGGCCCTTTGGGCCGCCCTTTGGGCTCATCGCTTGCGTAGCTACGGCTACGCGCCCTCTTCGTC
>CAYZFR010000275.1:0-4401 GCA_964477875.1 uncultured Myxococcales bacterium | reverse complement strand
CCCGTGAGGCTGCTCCTCGTCTTGGCCGTGGTCTCCGTCGCCGCGCCGGCGAGCGCCGAGACCTTTCGCTGCGCCCGGAGCCAGGGCAACCGAGGACCATCGCTGCGCTGGGAGATCCGGGAGGTCCCGTGGGGCGTGGAGCCGGCGCTGCTGCGGACGGTGGACGGGGGGCGGGAGCGGGTGCTGGAGCGAATTCGCGCCTCTTTCGACGCCTGGTCGGCGCCCGAGTGTTCAGACATGGACTTTCGCTTCGCCGGCGCCGACGCGCGCTTCGTGCCCGGCTTCGACGAGGTGAGCGAGACGCGAAACGCCATCGCGCTCACCGAGAATTGGCCTTACGATCCCGGCGTCATCGCGTTCACCGTCACCACCTTCACCGCCGAGGGGGTGCTGCTCGACGCGGACATCGAGCTCAACGGTACTGCCTTCGACATCGTCCTCGCCGAGATCGCCTGCGACGGTGAGCAGGTGGACCTCGGGAATGTCATGACCCACGAGATCGGGCACCTGCTGGGACTGGCCCATCCGCCCGCCACGCCCAGCAACGAGGCGACGACGATGTTCGCGACCTCTCGGCCCTGTGAGACCGCCAAGCGAAGCCTCTCCGGGGGAGACGTCGACGGACTGTGCACGATCTACCCCGCCGACGGCAGCACCCAGGTTTGCTACGCCGCCGACGACGTGGGTTTCGAGCTCGTCGAAACCGATGACGGCTTCGGGGGATGCGCGGCCCTGGGGTGGGACGGGAGCATTTCGGCGTTCGGGCTCGGGCTTTTGCTTCTTTTTCGACGCCTCGTTTGAATTCCTACCTGCGGCCATCGATGATGCCGCGCATGTCCAACCGACATGCAGCCGCCGTGATCGGTGGCGCGGTGGCCGGCGCCGAGATCGCCCGCGCCCTCGCCGAGGCCGGAGCCTACGTCGCTGTCTTCGAGCAGAACGAAAGGCCCTTCGGAAAGATCGAGGACGGCCTCCCTCGCTGGCACAGCGCCCTCCGCAACACGGAGTACGGCCGAATCAAAGAGAAGCTCGCTCATCCCGACATCGACTTCGTCCCCAAGACGAAGATAGGCCGGGACCTGTCCTTCGAGAAGCTGGTGGGGGAACGGGGCTTCAGCATCGTCGTCCTTGCCTGCGGCGCTTGGCGAGATCGACGCCTCCCGGTCGAGGACGCCGGGCGCTGGGTCGACCGGGGGCTCGTCTATCAAAACCCGTTCATCATCGCCTTCAATCGGGCCGATGCGCCGCTGGAGGCGGTGCTGGAGGGGGCGCTCGTCATAGGCGGGGGCCTCGCCTCCATCGACGTGTGCAAGGTCCTACAGCTGGACGGGGTCCGGAAGAAGCTCCTCGAGCGGGGCATCGACGCCGACATCGAAGAGATGGAGAAGGCCGGCATCCACAAGACGCTGGAGCTTCACGGTCTCGACGTCCAGCAGGTCGGGCTGGAGCCGGCGACGCTGTGCTACCGGCGTGAGGCCGAGGACATGCCGCTCCTCGAGATGCCGGCCGGCGCAGGCGAGGATCGCCGCGAGAAGGTCAAGCGGACCCGAACCCGGGCCCTCGACAAGGCGATGGGCAAGTTCGGTTTCGGCTTCCAGCCGCTTTGCAAGCCCGAGGCCCTCGTGGGGGGCGAGCGCTTGGAGGCGGTGCGTTTCCGGCGGCTGAAGAAGAACGAGAGCGGACGACTGGAGGATACCGAGGAGACCTTCGACCTGAAGACCCGCCTCGTCGTGAGCTCGATCGGCAGCATCCCGGATCCGATCGAAGGCGTGGAGATGAAGGGCGAGCTCTTCGACTTCAGCGACGAGCCGATCCCGCGCCTGGAGGGCCATCGCCACGTCTTTGCGGTCGGCAACGTGGTCACAGGCAAGGGCAACATCATCGCGTCCCGGCGCCACGCCAGTCAGATGGCGGAGAGGCTCCTGGACACCTTCCTCGGCCTGGAGGGCGACCACGACGAAGAGGTCGAGCTCGCCGACTCGATCGAGGCCGACGCGAAGAACCACGCCCGGACCCTCGTTCACGAGGCCAAGCGTCTGCCGCGCCTGTCGCCGGAGCGGGTCCGGGCGCTGCAGACCTTGGTCAAGGAGCGCCAGGAGGCGGTGGGCTACCGAGAGCTCGGCGCCTGGCTCCGCTGAGTCCACGGGCGGCGACGGGTGGAGCTGAAGCTAAAGGGGCTCCGCGTCTCGACCGTAGACGGCCGAGACGTGGTGAGGGGCTCGGCGCGTTTCACCAAAGTGACGGCGGTGCTGGGCCCATCAGGGGCTGGCAAGAGCAGCCTGGCTTGGGCCCTGGTCGACCTGTTGCCGCCCGGCCTTTTCCGGGCGGCGGGCGAGCTGCAGCTGGACGGACGGAGGCTTTGGACCGCCCCTGGCCCAGGACCGATCGGGATCGTGCCCCAGGACCCCAGCCAGGCGCTGAGCGGTCGGCTCACGCCGCTCCAGCACATGGTGCTGGCCGCTCAGGCAGCGGGCGTGGAGGCCTCCTCGGCCGCCTGCAGGCGTCGCTTCGAGCGCTGGCGCTTTCCGACTTCTCGGATCGAGGCGCTTCCGGGGACCCTCTCAGGGGGCGAGCTCCGTCGGGTGGCTTTGGCCCTGGCCCTGGTCCGCCAGCCCTCGGTTGTGGTCTTGGACGAGCCGACGGTGGGGCTCGACGCCGAGGTGGCCTCTGGCCTGGAGCAGGACCTGTGGCGACCGGTCGCAAAGGCCCAGGGGCTGACCATTCTCGTGACGCACGACCTGTTCCTGGCCCGCCGACTGGCGACTCGGGTGGTCGTTGTCGACGAAGGCGAGATCCAGGAGTCGACCGAGGCGACGCGTTTTTGGAAGGCTCCGGCGTCCCGTGCCGGCCGGCGGCTCGCCCGCGCGCACTCAGAGCACGAACAGGGCCCCCACGACCAGCGCAGCGGTCGCGGCGGCGGCGCCGAGCCAGACGAGCAGGCTCCCCCCGGAACCGCTGCTGAGGTCGAGTGAACTCACCCAGCGCGCGACCTCTCGATCTTCGGGGAAGTGGTGGAGCAGGCTGCTGAACATCTCGGCCGCCAAGGCCGGCGGCGCCCCCAGAGACTCGACGAGCCGGCAGATTCGGACCAGGCTGATCGGCGCTTCTGCGAAGTCGTTTCCACATTTTGCGAGAAGGCGCTCGAAGACGCTTCGCTGGTTGCTCTCCCAGAGATGGCGCAGCCGCGCGCATTCGACCGTGATGGTACCTGGGAAGCGGTCGCTGAGGACCTTCAGCTCCCGCAGCGCCATCGGCTGGCCCCCCCGGCGGCCCGCCAGGCGGGCCCGGAACTCCCGCCAGAGATGGTGGGTTCGGGTCTTCAAGATTTGATCCGAGCTCAAGGAGGATCGAAGCCGCTCGAACTCGGCGAGGAGCCAGTTCCGATCTTCTTCGCGCGACGCGTCCTTGCCGAGGTTGCGGAACAGCCGGTGGAGGGCCGGCGCGTCGGCGTTCTCGGCGCAAGCCATGTGGGCAGCTGCTGCCCAGATGGGTTCGTTGGCTCGCTCGAAGGCGAGGGCGACGCCCTGAAGCAGCGCGTCCTTGGCCCCGAAGAAGCCGAGGTCCGACAGCTCAACGCGGAGAAAGGCCTCGGCGTAGCGCTGTTCTCCCAAGGCCTTGACGACCTGGAGGAGATCGTCGGCTTCGGGGGCGTATTTGACGCTCAGCTGGCGGAGGGCATCGGCCCAGGCCTCGACCTTCTCCCACTCGGCGGCTTGAGAGGCCGCGATGATGCCGGCCATGAGGGACTGAGGGTCGGAAGTGTCGACGTCGGGGAGGACGAGCTGAGGCCTGGTGGGGGCTTCCACGGCGTCGCTGTGGGATGGCGCGTCGCCGCCATGGCCGTGCATCGCCTGCTTGATCAGGAAGGCGACCGGTCCGACCTGGTCGCTGGGTATCGGTATTCGGACTTTGTCCCCTCTGGCCCCGCGGAGGCTGAGGATGTCCTGCCACTCCTCGTGCAAGAGCTTGGCGGGGGTTTCCGCGTGGGTTTCGAAGAAGGCGAACTCGTCGTGGGCCTTGTTCCGCGACAGGACGAGCAGGCGGCCGTCTCCCGCAAATAGGTGGGTTTCACCAAGGGGTGAAGCCAGGCCCGAGGGCAGCTTTACGTGCTCCGTGATGCGGTTCACGTTCACATTGGTCGGGAGGGAGTAGCGAAGTTCGTTTGGAAGTTCCATGTTCAAACCTTGGTAAGAAGGTGTTGGGCAGGTGGGACCGGGGGCCCGATTCGCCGTGCTTCGCTTGTCAGCGGAGCCGGGCTCAGGCAGGGATTTCCATCAAGGAATTTTTGCGGCAGGTTGTCATGAGCCAATCCGACGACATCAACACGCCGACGTACCGGATCGGGGCCGTATCCCGGCTCACGCAGATCCCCGCCGAAACACTCCGCGTTTGGGAACGTAG
>CAYZFR010000274.1:0-4407 GCA_964477875.1 uncultured Myxococcales bacterium | reverse complement strand
GGGCCGTCTTCTGGGCCAACATGGTGGGGCATTGGTGTCTGGGACTCCCCATCGCATGGCTGGCGTCCCGGCGCTGGGGCTACGGGCCGCCGGGGCTGTGGTGGGGACTGATCGCGGGGCTGAGCTTCACGGCCCTGTTTCTGGTGGCGCGCTTCGAGTGGCGCTGCCGGCGGCCCCTCCGCGCCCTGGAATCGTGACCAGCTGACCACAGGCCGCCGCCTCGTCGTCCCCCCTGGGCCGCCGGATCATCACCCGGTGGCCCGCCGCCCTGAGGACGGCCGCGAAGCCCTCGACTCGGGCCTCGGTGGGCCGGGCGAAGCCGGGGCGGACCTCGGTCGGATTGACCGGGAGTAGGTTGAAGCGGATCTCTTGGCCAAAGCCCTCGAACAGTCGCGCCGCTGCCTCGGCGTCTTCGCCGGCGTCGTTCAGGCCGTCGATGAGGGTCATCTCCACGAAGAGGGGACGCTCCAGAACTCGAAAAGCCGCGGCGAGCGCTTGGACCGAGTGGCGCTGGCTCGCCACCAATCGGCGCCGCTTCTGGTCCTCGGCCGCGTGCAGGGACCAGGCGATCCGGGCCGGCCAGTTCTTCATCCGGGCCACCGCTTTGGGGCTGGGCGCCACCGTCGACACCGTGACGTGCCGGGGACCGAAGCCCCAGAGGCGTCCGTCGGTGAGGCGCTCCAGCGCTGCTTCGACCCGGCGCAGATTGTCTAGGGGCTCACCCATGCCCATGAAGACGATGTTGCGCACCGGCGGCGCGCCGAGCTCTCGGCTCCGGCGGAGGGCGAACCAGACCTGGTGGATGATGGCGGACAGACTCAGATTCGTGGGCCGCGACAGGGTGCCGGTAGCGCAAAAGGCGCAGCCGCGCCGACAACCGACCTGGGTCGAGATGCAGACCGTCGACCGAGAGGGCGTAGGGATGAGGACGGCCTCCCACGAGCCTTCTGCTCCACTAAAACGAAACTTGCGCGTCCCGTCCTTCGCCGCCCGCTCTTCGTCGAGAGCTGGCTCCGCGAAAGACAGCGCGGCGAGGGCTTCGGCCCGGACGCCGGAGGCCCCAAATCGGCGTCCCTGACGCAGGGCTCGCGCCAGCGCGGCCGCGCGCCCCGGTCCCCCGAGCCGGTCGCTGAGGCTGGAAAAGTCGCTGCCAAAACCTGAACAAGACATGAACAGCTCTCCTATTGCCTGGGTTTCGAAGGAAGGACCGGCCATCAAATCGCCCAAACTCTGACCGGAAGCCTCGACGTCTTTGCGCGACAAGCGATACCGTCCTTCCGAGCTCGATCGTCGGGCTCCCGTTCGGCGCGGCGGGGGGGTTGCGCCGAATGATGCCTCACCCCCGAGAAGGAGGGAACGACATGGGTTCCAAACCTCGGGTGCTCATCGCGCACCACCTGCCGGTCGATGCGTCTGTTCGGTCCATGACCGACGTCGAGATCTTCATCGAGCAAGACCCGCTTCGCTACGAGGCGAGGCTACGGGAGACGGCGCCGGATGTCTTCGTCATGGAGCTCGATGGCGCTGACGTGCACTCCCAAGCGAGAGTCCGCAACGCTGTCGCCATCATGCCGAGCGCCGTGCTCGTCGTGGCCGTCACGCCGCGGGACATGGCGTCCGCCGCCGAGGCGATGGAGCAGGGAGCCCGCGGCTTCGTGCTCTTGCCCCTGGAGGCTCGCTCTTTGTCTCTGGTGATTCAGCGCGAGCTGGAGCACCAGCGGATGGCGGTCGAGGTCGAGCGCCTGCGCGGGTCGAGAAGCTCGCTGAACATTCCCGGCTCTACCCTGGACGAGATCGAGAAGGAGGCCATCTTGCGCTCCCTCGACGCCTCGGGCGGCAGCACCGGGAAGGCAGCCAAGATGCTCGGCATCAGCGTGCGCAAGATTCAGTATCGGTTGCGGGAGTGGCAGCACGACTCTCCGGAGCTCTTCCAGCGGAAGGGGAACCGGATCGTGGTGAAGAAGAGCCTGAGTCAGGCCTGAGCGAGGACGGAGGTCACGCGCTCCGCGATCCGATCGATCTCGGCGTCGCTGCTCTTGATGTTGACGCCGAAGCCGGAGCCGAGGCCTCCGTCGACCACACCCACCGAGAGGTTGATGGAGCGCTCGAGCAGCGCGTCCGTTCGAGGGAACGCGCCCTTCGCGATGTCGTAGCCCCGCTCACCGAGCGCCTTCCGGATGTGCTCCATGTTCGAGTAAACGTGCCAACCGCTCTTGTCGAGGGTCGTGGTCCCGAGCTGCTCGGCCACGCGGCGGGCTCGCTCCCCATCTTCCAGCATCATGACGAGCAAGGTGCCGCATTCGCCCTCGGGATCCGTGATCCGGCGGAACTGGACGTCGCTCTTGGCCTGAATGCCGGCCTTGAGCCGAGCCTTCTTGGTCCGAAGAGTAGAGGTGATGCCGTCCAACTTGCGAAGCTGAGCCAGCGCCACCGCCCCCGTGAGCTCGTTGATCCGGTGGTTCATGCCGATGACCTCTCGGCGGCCGACCTCGGTCCCCGTGCGCAACGGACGGTGGCCTTGGTCGTGGTAGCCGAAGGCCTTTTCGTAGAGCAACGACTCGTTGGTGGCGATGAGCCCACCGTCCCCGGCGGTGAAGGTCTTGAAGAAGTTGAGCGAGAAGCCGGCCATTCGCCCGTAGGATCCGACGCCACGGCCCTTGTAGCGGGCGCCGGCGGCCTGGGCGCAGTCTTCGATCACGATCAATTCGTGCTTTTGGGCGATCGGGAGGAGGGCATCGAGCTCGGCCGGGTTGCCGAGCATGTGGACCGGTACGATGGCCTTGGTCCGAGGCGTGATGCGTCGTTCGACGTCGGCAGGGTCGAGGTTCAGGGTCTCATCGACCTCGGCCAAGATCGGGGTCGCGCCCGTGAAGAGGACCGCGGTGTAGGTGGCGACGTAGGTATAGGCCGGGACGATGACCTCGTCGCCTTCCCCGATCCCGAGGGTCAGCATCGAGATCCAAAGGGCCGAGGTGCCCGAGTTGACGGCCAGGGCATGGTCGACGCCAACCGAGGCCGCGAACTCGGCTTCGAGGGTCATTACCTTGCGCAAAAAACGCGGATCGTCGGGGGCGCCGTAGCGATAGAGGTGACCCGAGCGGATGACCTCCAGGATCTGGGCTTCTTCTTCCTCGCCGACGAGAAACGAACCAGGACCGGGCATGCAGGCTGCCTAGACTTCGGGATGAGCTTGGGCAAGGAGGGTCTGCAAGGGAGCGCCATCACAATGTTGCACACCGAACATGGATTTGCCGCCTAGGGAGGGCACCCCTTGCCGCGTCGAGTTCCGAACTAGGAAAACCCCGGGACAAGGAGAGACGCATGCGCATTGCTTACGGCGTTCATGGCTACAGCCGGGGTCACGCGACCCGGGCCGCCTCGATCCTCACCGAGCTCACTCGCCGGCACACGGTCCGGATCTTTGCTGGCGGCGACGCCTACGACGCCCTGTCGGGGAGCTTCGACGTCGAGTCGATCCCCACCCTCGGATTCTCCTACGACCGCTCCGGCCGGATGTCGAAGTGGGAGACCTTCCGCCGGAACTTCCCGAAGCTGAAGGACCTGTTTTTGCGAGGGCCAGCGTTCGCCCGGGTCGCCCGCTCGATGAAGCGCTTTGGCCCCGACGTCGTGATCAGCGACGCCGAGGCGTGGACGCACCGAGGCGCCCTCGCCCTCGGCATCCCGCGCATCGGCTTCGACCACTTCGGGGTCATGGTCTACTGCCGGGTCCCGATGCCCTTCAGCGATCGCTTCAAGAGCTTCTTGGACCGGACCGCCTACAAGACCCTCATGGGCGCTCCGGAGCGGGTGCTCGTCTCGTCCTTTTATTCCGCTCGCCCCAACAGCCTCGACGTCCGCCTGGTGGGCCCCTTGGTCGGAGACGACGTGGCGGCCCTGCAGGCGCGGAACGCCGGGCACCTGCTCGTGTACCTCAACATGGGCGAAAAGCAGCTCACGCCTCGGCTGAGCGAGGTGCTGGAGGGCTGCGGGCGACCGGTGCGGGCCTACGGCCCCGGCTTGACCCAGTGCCGAGTTGCGCCTTCGGTCCGTCTGTTCGAGCCGAGCCGCAGCCGCTTCTTGGAGGACCTCGCCTCCTGCCACGCCGTCCTCAGCACCGCCGGCAACCAGCTGGTCGGCGAAGCGCTGCACCTCGGCAAGCCCCTGATGGTCATGCCCGAGGCTACGGTCGAGCAGCGCCTCAACGCAGGCGCGGTGGCGCGGATGGGGATCGGCGAGGTCGCGAGCTTCGAGACCCTGAGCTCCGAGCAGGTCCGGGCCTTCTGCGATCGTCGCGAAGCCTACGCTGAAGCCTGCACCCGCCACGCGAGCAACGGGCGCCGGGCCGCCATCGAGCGCCTGGAGGCCTGGTTCGAGGAGCTGGCCGCGAAGCGCGGCCCCGCGCTCCCC
>CAYZFR010000273.1:0-4418 GCA_964477875.1 uncultured Myxococcales bacterium | reverse complement strand
CCACGGAAAGACCGCCAGCCAGACGGGTGAAGCCGTTTTTCAGCACGCCCCTAGGGGTCCCTTTCGCTTCCGTCGATGTCGACCCGAAGGCGATGGACCTCCGTTCCGAAGATCGTCGTGATCGAACGCGAAGGGGACGTCTTCGGGACGCCCTCCGTCGCGACTCGAGGAGCCTACGGTCGCCTCATTCGGACGTGATCGGGTCCCGTTGAATCCGGGGCAGGGACCGGGGCTGGGCGTGCGTGCGAGGCGGCGACGGCGGGATCTCGAAGACGTACGGACTGGCGAGGGGCTCCGCGGCCAAGGCGGCCGTGACCTCGGCCTCGGCCTTCGGCCAGTTCGAAGCACCGAGAACGGAGACGAAGAGCCAGCGGCCCTGCGCCCCCTGCCCGACGAGCTTGGCGGGATAGGACTCCCCCTCATCCCAGCCCAGCTCGCTTTCGGACGGGCATCGCCACACGCGCACCTGGGGGACGTAGGGCCCGAGGGCGCGGTGAAAACGAAGCCCCTGCCGCTGATTCAAGACGAGAAGATCGCAACCCGGTTCACCGATCCAACCTCGCGGCGCCGGCACCTCCGTCTGGTGGGCGACCCATCCCGTCGGCGTGCGCTCCGAAAGCCCATCGAAGCCTGGCGTCCCATCACCGAGGGTGACCGCCTCCGGAACCTCGTGGCTCTGGAAGTCGGTTTGTCGCCACACCTCCGCGACCTCGTCGGCGGCCCGAGCCCAGGCCTTGCCGAGGACCACCCAGCCCCGCGGGTTGAACTGGCGCCGATGGAAGGCCCAGCCGGTGGAGCCGTCGAAGCGCACCACTCCGTCCCGGTCCGTGATCCGGAGATCCTGGATGTCGACTTCGGCCAGGACCCGAGGATCGGGTCGATCTTCGTCGTCGCTGGCGGGCCGGACCTCGACGTAGGCTCGGGCTCGGTGGACCCGGGCGGTGAGGAACAGGTCCGCGTCTCGGGCCTGGCTACGGTCGCGAACGAGGACCGTCTCACGAAAGACACCCTTCGCCAGAAGACGCTCGGCGAAGGCTCGGGTGAGCTGATACATGGCGTCGCCCCGAAGGTCGGTGCCCTCGTAGTCGACGCCACCATAGGTGTAGCGCCTCCTCGGCGCCGGCGCCTCCGTCCGTCCATCGAGGAAGGGGAGCACCGCCAGCCTCGAGGGGTGGGCGGCAGAGCGCGGTGCCGGGGGCGCCGGCATCACGAGCTGCGCCGGGGGCGGCCCGAGGCTGCACCCAGCCCCGACGGCGCCGGTCAACGTCGCGGCCAAAAGACGGCAAAGAGCGCGCATGCGATCGCTGTCCAACCCAGCACGTTGCCCCAACGGACGTAAAGCGTTGGACCCCCTTCGAGCACCGGCACTTCGCCGACCAGGGTGGCCCGCGCGTACTGCGGCGTCTGATCGGTGATGCGGCCCACCGGGTCCACGAACGCGCTGATGCCGGTGTTGGTGGAGCGGATCATGGCCCGCCGGGTCTCGATGGTCCGAAAGGTCGCGAGGGCCAAATGGGTGAGGGGCTCGTGGGTGTCGCCGTACCAGCTGTCGTTGGTCAGATTCAGGAGCACGTCGGCCGGGCCCGCTTTCTTCCACAGCCGCCGCACGAGGCCGGGCAGCAGGTCCTCGTAGCAGATCAGAGCCATCATGCGGATCCCGGAGGGATGGACGAGATGCTCGAAGCGCTGGCCGCGCTGAAAACTCGCGGCCTGCGGGAACCACTCCCGCAGGATGGGGAAGGTGCCCTCGAAAGGCAGGCCCTCGCCGAACATGAGGAGCTCGACCTTGTCGTACAGACCGATCCGCTCCCCGGTGGTGGAGGTGAGCACGGCCGAGTTCCAAGTGCGGCGCCGACCCTCGGGCGGGAACTCGACCGTGGTGACGCCGAGCGCGACCGGCACCGGTGTCCCTCCGGTCACGGCTAGCAAGTCTTCCTGCTTTCGAAGGACGGCCCCCCCGTAGCCAGACTCGGGCCAGACGACGAGGTCGAGGTCGGGGTGGGCGCGGTACACCTCGCGGGTCATCCGCCGGTGGTCTTTGGACTGCTCGGCGCGACTGACGTCGCTAGCCGCGCCGTGGTTGGCCTGGATGAGCGCCACCTTCATGTGGGCGGCGGCCTTCGAGGCGGCGTCGACCATCGGGATCCGCACGGCACCGTAGACGGCGAAGAGGCCGAGCATCGCCGCCGCCACACCGAGCTGCCCAAGCATCCGGGGCCGCTCCTCCCGGGCCAACCACGCCCCGGCCAAGGCACCGTTCACGCCCCCTACCAGGACGCCGAGCGCCGCCATGCCAAACAACTCGATGGGCTGGGTCAGCAGCGGCACGCGGAAGAGGGCGTTGGCCGCGTAATTCGGAAAGAGCAACGGATAGGTCGCCTCAACGGCGGTCATCGCCACTGCGCCGCAGAGCGCGGGATGCCATCCCCGGCGGCGCATCCGTACGTAGAGCCATGCCTCCAGTCCGAGCGTTCCGCCGTTGTAGACGCACAGCAGGGTCAGCCCGAGAAAAGCGAGCGGAGCGCTCAGATCCGCAAAGAGCTGAAGGAGGTGCGCCACCCAATAGAAGCCGCCGTACATGGCGACGGTGCCCGCGATCTCGCCGATGCCGAAGGCGGCGAGGTCGCGCCGGCCTTCGACGGCGACGAACATCGGCACCAAGAACACGAAGATGAGCGGCCAATACCCGAAGCCGGTGAAGCCCAAGAAGTAGAGGACCCCCGAGGCCGACGCGGCCAGAATCGAGGCGAGCATGGGAGCGCGCTCATGTGGCGGCGGCGCCAGTTGCCTGTCAACGATGGGTCTGTTACCGCCCGCCGAACGTGAGCTTGGTAGTCGCCTTCGCTGGCTTGGTCGCCGTGGGTGCCGACGAGTTCGACCTCCCGGAGCTGGTGGATCTGGCCCTGGAGCGCAACCTCCAGATCGAAGCCTCGGTCAGCCAGGTGGCGGAGGCGGAGGCGCTGTTGGACCAAGCCGCCGCCGCCTCCTTTCCTCAATTCAACCTGCGAACGCTGATCGGAGGTCCGACCGCGGAAGCTCGCACAACGGTCCAGAACGACGTTTCGACCGTGACGCCAGAATCGCTGGGAGGCGACCTCGACTTCGGGGAGCTCGGCGTCGCCGTGCGGGGCGGTGCGCAGCTCTTCGTCCCCATCTCCACCTTCGGGAAGATCAAGCGAGCCAAGCGAGCCACCCGCAACCTCGTCGAAGCTTCGGAACACAAGGCCGACGTCACGCGGGCCCAAGTGGTCTATGACGTCAACCGAGCCTTCTGGACGGTCCAGCTCGTGGAGTCCTTGCTGGAGTCGCTCGCCGACGGGCGCGAGACGCTGGCGGGGATCCTGAACAGGATCGAGGAGCTCCTCGAGGCCGAATCCCTGCAGGTCACCGAGAACGACCGCCTCCGCCTGGTGTACGTACTCCGGACGCTGGACGTGCGGGCGGCCGAGGCCAAGGCGGCCCGCAAGCAGGCGGTGGCGGCGCTTCAGCTCCTCACCGGCCTCCCTCGAGGGGCGGAGCTTTCGGTGGTGATCCGGCCACTCTACCGAGCCATCCCCGAATCCGCCCCTCCACTGGAATTGGTCGTCGAGCGGGCCAAGTCAGGTCGACCCGATCTCGCGGCCCTACGAGCGGTGGTCGACGCCCAGAAGGCCTTCGCCCAGTTTCGAAAGGCAGGTCTGCTCCCAGACTTCCTGCTCGGGGCGCTGGTCGACTTCGCCTACCAGAGCAACGCGACCGACCAGACCAACCCCTTCATCTTCGATCCCTACAACATCTTGGATTTTGGTCTGGGGGTAGGGCTGCGATGGGAGATCAACCTGGCCCAAAAGTTGGCGGAGCTCGAGCAGGCGAAAGCGGAGCTGCGGACGCGCCGGGTGCAGGAGCAGCTCGCGACCGGGGCGGCCGAGCTGGAGGTGCGGGCCATCCACGCCGAGCTGGAGGGCAACCTCCAGCGCCTGCGAGAGCTCGGCCGGGCCAATCGCGCCGCCTCGGGCTGGCTGACCTCCAACGTCCTGGCCTACGACATCGGGACCGGTGACGCCGCCGAGCTCATCGATGCCTTCTTGGCCTGGGCGGCGTCGGAGGCGGAGATTCAGACGGTCCGCTACGACACGATCTTGGCCCTCGCCAATCTCGCCCGCGCCACCGGCCGCCTCGCCCGGGAAGGCGCCGCCTCCGGTCTAGACCTAGTGCCCTGAGTCAGTAGAAACTTGAAAAACGAGGGCCTTCGTCCGAGGTGGTTCGACGAAGAGGGCGCGTAGCCGTAGCTACGCAACCGATGAGCCCAAAGGGCGGCCCGAAGGGCCGTCGGGCCAGATCGGGCGAAGGGCGGCCGGACTTCTTCAAGGTTTTGCTGACTCAGGGCACTAGGGGGGTGCTGAAGAACGGATTTATTCGTCTGGGTAGGCAGGCTTTTC
>CAYZFR010000272.1:0-4443 GCA_964477875.1 uncultured Myxococcales bacterium | reverse complement strand
GGTTGCGTAGCTACGGCTACGCGCCCTCTTCGTCGAACCACCTCGGACGAAGCTCCTCGTTTTTCAAGTTTCTACTGACTCAGGACACTAGGGGGGTGCTGAAGAACGGATTTATTCGTCTGGGTAGGCAGGCTTTTCGTGGAACGCTTCGGCGAAGAGGGCGCTGATTGGGCATCAGAAACCGATGAGAGGCGGAGCCGTCCGGAGCGTTCCACGGAAAGACCGCCAGCCAGACGGGTGAAGCCGTTCTTTAGCACCCCCCTAGGGGGGCTTTTCATAGGATCGGGTAGCAAAGGCGGGCCCATGCCAGGGGCTCCAGGGCACCTCGGGTCCTGAGCTCCTCGACCGCCCGGGCCTCGCGTCGAGCTTCGGCGAGCAGGCGGCCCAGGCGCAGCTCGACCACCGCCGCCATGGAGGGGTTGGCCTCTTGGCCCCGGAATCCCTCCAAAGCATCGCCCAACGCGGCCACCTCGTTCGCGACCTCGCCCCGCAGCGCGGCCACGCCGGCCGCCAGCAAGTCGGCGCGGGGCTGAAAGCAAGGAAGCTCCAGGCCGCGCAGCAGCCGGATGTCGCCTTCGAGCTTTTCCAGATGGAAGGCCCGCCGATCCGGATCTTGCCGGGCGAGGCGCAGTCCGAGGCGTCCTCGGAGCTCTACCGAGATCGAGTGCTCGACCCGGACCGTCGGCAGGACGTCGCTGAGATCCCCAAGCGTCTCTTCCAAGCGTCGCCACCCAGCGGCCGCCCGGTCTTCGTACAGATCGATGTTCCCCTCGGCGATCAGCAGGCCCCAGCTCGGATAGTCGTGGGCTTCGCCGGTGTGCTCGCGCCACAGCATGCGCGCGGTGTGAAGGCGCTGGCGCCCTCGCTCGGACTCGCAGGCGAGGACGTCGAGGGCCCACGTCGCCCCGGCGATCCAGGTCGCCGCGTAGAGGTCGTCCCGGAGCTCGGCCTCTCGGCGCTGCAGGTCGGCGATACGGGCCATCTCTTCGTAGCGCCCCAGGGTGTCGAGGGCGATGAGCTCGTAGGCGGCGACGGTCGCCCGCTCACGCGACAGGTGGCTGACGGTGTGACGCCACTTCGACTCGGCATCCCGAAGTCGCGGGATGGCTTGGCCGTGACGACCCTGCCAAAAATGGACGGCGGCCTCGGCATAGGTGAACCAAGCCCAGGCATCGGGCTCGTCCAGCCGCTGGGCGACGCTGCGGGCGGTCTCCAGAGTCCGGGCGATGGTCTTGCTTCCCGGCCGACCCACCGCCGCCCAGTTCACGACGTACAGGCACAGGGCCCGAGCGACCCGCCGGGGCTCGCCGAGTTCGAGCACGTCGAGGAGGCAGCGCAGGACAAAGTAGCCCCCTCGCGGCCCGTCCACGGCCGCCCAGGCCACGGCAAGGAACCACGCCACGTCGACCCGCTCCAGCTCTTCGGGCTCGATCGCTCCTTCCGGGCGCCACTCGAAGTCGAGGCCCCGCTCCCGGAGACGGTTGTTGAGCTGAAAGTTCTGCCCGAGGTGCGCCGCCGTGTCTTCGAGCAGACCGTAGCCAAAGCGCTGCAGGGTGTCGGCGAGCTCGGCCATCCCTTCGGCGACGCGGCCGCTGCGGAGAAGATGCTCGGCCGCCGTCTGCCGTAGACGAGCCGCCCTTGCCCCGGAGAAGGCGTTCGCTACCATCATATATTCTCGGGCCGCTTCCGCGTCCATGCCCGCACGCCCCAGGGCTTCGGCCCGTAACGACCGAAGCGAGCGCTCGACCTCGGGCCCAGGACGGCTGAGCTCGATGCCCATTTTGTACAGGGTCGCAGCGCGGTTGAAGGCCATGGCCCGACTCGCTCTTCGTGCCGCCTCGAGGGCCATCTCGCCGGCCTGAGCGGTGCGGCCAGACTCGGCGAAGTGATGGGCCAGCACCTCCGGATCCGGATTCGCGGCCTGAGCGTAGGCGTCGGCCAGTCGGGCGTGCCAGTGCCGCAGCCGCTCGGGAGACAGCCGCGCCCGAACGGTCTCTCGGATCCGATCGTGGTAGGCCTCCAGCAATTCGTCCTTCACGTCGGTCCCGTGGGGACGGGACTTGATCAAGTGCTGCACGCCCAGCTCGCGGGAAGCGCTCACGGCGCCTTCCCGATCGCCCAGAGCCCGAGCAGCCAGCGTTCGCGGCATGGGTCGCGAGGCCACCGAGACCACCTCCAGCAGCTCGCGCTGGGCAGGATCGAGGGCCTCCAGGTGGGCGAGGAAGGCTTCGGTCCAGGACCGTCCGCTGGCGGTGACCCCCTGGCGGCGAAGACGAGCGAGCTCGGCCACGAAGTAGGGGCTCCCTTGGGACTCCCGGGCCACGGCCTCGGGCTCGGGGCCCTCGGCATCGGCCATCAGACTCCGAGACAGCTCCGCCAGCTCGTCGAAGGGAAGGCCGCCCAGGATCATTTCTTCCCGTTTCGCGCCCACGAATTCGTCGGCCAGCAGGAGGCGCAGGCAGTCGCTGGACGCGGCGTCTTCGGTGCGGTGGGTGGTCAACAGCATCAGGCGCGGCGCGTCCGGAGCCTTGAGGAGCTGCTGGAGCATCGAGGCCGAGTCGGCGTCCCCCCACTGCAGGTCGTCGATGGACAGGATCAAGGGCCGGTGCATCGCGATCGCCCCGAGGAGCTCTCGGAGCCCAGCGATGGCGGCCCGCCGGAAGCTTTCGGGATCTTCGGGGAGGTGCCCCCGGCTCTGTTCCCGCACGATCTCGACCCGGCCCAGGACCGGAAAGAGCAGGGAGAGGGCGTGGACGTGGCGGGGCAGCAGGGCCGCCGCATCGATCGGTGCCAGCTTTCGAAGATGGCGGCTCAGGGCGTCGATGACACCGTCGAGGGCCTTGAACGGCACCGACTCCCGCTCGTAGCAGCGGCCTCCGAGGACGACCGCGCCGAGCTCGTCCTGGGCCGTGCGGAGAAAGCTTTGGACGAGGAAGGTCTTCCCGATTCCGGAGGGACCGTGCACGAAGAGCACGCTGGGACCGTCGCGGTTGGTGCCGGCCAGGACCTCGCGCATTCGCGCCAGCTCCTGTTCTCGTCCCACGAAGACCTCCTCGCCGGTCCCCCGAGGACGGAAAGAGCCAGACGGCGTCTCCGGGGTGAAGGCGGCGGCGAGGATGTCTTCGCCCGGCGGCCGCGCCTGGGGCGAGGCCTGCATGAGCTCCATCGCGAGGCGCAGGAGGGGTTGCAGAGCGGGTGCGACGTCTTGCGGGGGAGGCTGGGGCTCGGCGTTGCGCTGCTTGGCGAACAGGACCTGGATAGGCTCCATGTCGAAGGGCCTTTGACGGGCCACGGCGCGGTAGATCATCGCGCCCACCGCGTACCAGTCCGAGGCCGGGCCGCAGCGCTCGCCCCGAGCCTGTTCGGGCGACATGTAGATCGGGGTCCCGGCCACGTCGCTCCCCATGGTCTGAGGAGCGGACCCCGTCTGATCGGAAACGAGCCCGAAGTCGAGGATCAGCAGCTGGCCATCTGGCCTGACGAGGACGTTGGAGGGCTTGAGGTCCTTGTGGAGCTTGCCCGCCGCATGGATGGCCTGCACCCCCGAGACCAGCTGAGGGAGGACGTGGCGGAGGCGCCGCTCCAGCTCCTCGTCCGGAACGTCGAGGTAGGTGCGGAAGTCCTGGCCCAGGACGAGGTCCATGGTGAAGTACCAGAGCTCTCCTTCGTTCACGAGGTCGCCGAGGCCGACCAGGTTGGGGTGAAGGACGTCCGCCATGGAGCGGAACTCGTTCTTGAGCTGATAGATGCCGTCGCCGTCGACGTGGGTGAGGGTCTTGATCGCGACGTGGCGGCGGTCTCGGTGGTCGATGGCCTCGTAGACGACGCCCATGCCCCCCGAGCCGATGGTTCGGAGGATCTCGTAGCGTCCGTCGGCGAGGCGACGGATGAGAGGTCGCAGTTCTCCCTTTTCGTTCGTTCGCGCCGGGCGCACCGTCGTGGCTTCGGAGCCGTCGTCGCCGCTCATCTGTCCTTTGCCCATCGGGGAGCGCTCCCCTCTACCCCTGTCGACGAGGAGGAGGCGGGATCTTCCATTCCGCCGCGCTGATTTCAGCCGAAGGCCGACTTCAGGCGCTTGGTCACGGAAGCCTCGACCCGGTCCGCCTTGATCCCAGCCACCTTCGCCATCATCCCGAGCTTGATCGCAACTACGACGGCGTCGCTTCGCACCTCGACGTCTCCCGAGGCGCCGATGCCCTCCAGGCGCGCTCGATTCCCGTCCCAGGTCATGGACAGCCCGAAGCGCTCCTTCATGTCCTGGCCAAAGGCCTCGACCCTGGCCCTGGCGTCTTCGATGGAGAGGTCGTGGCCCTGCTCCACCTTGATCGTGCTCATTCCACCGACGTAGCAGACTAGGGGTGTGCTGAAAAACGGCTTCACCCGTCTGGCTGGCGGTCTTTCCGTGGAGCCCTCCAGACGGCTCCGCCTTGCGGCTGCTGATGC
>CAYZFR010000271.1:0-4445 GCA_964477875.1 uncultured Myxococcales bacterium | reverse complement strand
GCCCGGTCGGCGCGGTGACGCGACGGGAGGAGGCCCGGGCCGCGCTCGCCGCGGGGCTCTCGGTCCTGGGCGCGCGGGGTCCACCCAAGGCGGCGTGACGCCGGGGCTCATTCGAGGTCGCGCTCGGGAAGCTCGGTGAGCTTTCGACGTCGAGGTGCGTCTTCAGGGGCCCCTCGCGTGGGTTCGGAAGGGGGCTCGAGGCGCCGACTCGAGCGGGCGAGGTCGAGAAGCCGCGGGTTTGAGGGCTCTTTTGAGGGTTCTCTCCGATGAAGAGAGGCGCGCGCCGCGGGGCATGGTCGCCGAGGGCCTTGCCGAGGCTCGTCGCGGAAGCATTCTATTCTTCTTAGCGCACGTGGAGCGCTCGGTCGAGCTCGAGTCCGATGCCGCCCGACGAGAGCCCGGTGGCCGCGGCGGAGCCGTCGCGGAGCATGCCCAGGATGCCGACGCTCTGGACATAGGCGCGGTCGGCCTCGTGGCGCTGCGCGTCGGCCCGGGGGGCCTTCGTGCTCTCGGTTTCGGCCGCGTGGGCGCTCGAGGCGGCGATGGCGGGGATCAGGGTGGCGATGGCGATGGTGATGATGCGGTTCATGACGTTGTTCCTCCGATGGATGAGTGGGTTTGCGATGTTGGCCGGAGATAGAGCAGGCGCCGTGCCAACCCGATTCGGAGCGTCAACGGTCCGCGGGCCGAGTCATGCCACGCTGGAACCGGCGGCCTGCGTGTGACAGGGCTGAGACGTGTCACCGCGCGATCCGAACTATTGTAAAACGACGTGAACCCTGTCGCCGCCGACTGGAAGGTGGCACGCCTCTGTCGCGCTCGCGCTGCCTTGACAGGCTCAAAGCCGAAGTGATTCTCGTACGTTGGTGTGTTCTCGTGCCTTTGAGAGATGGACGTATCGGCATTACTGGTGTTTTTCTGCCCTCGCCGTCGCCGCGGCAGTCTCATCCTGCAGCGAGGATCCCATCGCCGAAGGAGATCCCACCCTCGCCACGGCATCCGCCTTTTCCGAAGGGCCGGTGCCGTGCAGCGGACCGGACGCCGCACTGCCCGGTGTGGGGGAGTATGGTCATTGGGCTGCATCTCGAATCGAGCTCCCCTCTCGGCCTTTCACGGTCCGTCGAATCCGGTTCTGGATGCAGCCCTTCAACGCGTTGTTCCCGGACTTCGCTTGCGACTTGGACTTTCAGCCAAGAGCGGGCCTCGTGGTGAGCATAAGTACTACACCACCCAACGAGTTCGACTTTTCATTCCAAGCGACCAGTCGTTTCGATCCGAACACCGATGAATCGATCGAGGTAGTTGTCGACGTACCCGGGACCGTCACCGTCGAAGATGGAGAGGAGCTGTACGTAGCGGTCGAGATGTTGGGCGACCCGTCGCGCTACATGTGTGTGCGGATCTGTCCCGGCCCGGGCCGGGAGCTCGCGGACGGTCGGGCCTTTTGGAGCAACCGCGTCGATCGACCCTTCGCGTGGTCTTCGATCTGGTCATTTGGCCTGAACTATGCGTTCGCCTTCGAGGTCGACGGCTTCGTCGATGAGCCGCGGTGAAGGGCGGTGCGGGTCGATCGTCGGCCTTTGGCTTCTGGCGGTCGCGCCGTCGTGCTCCGTAAGCCTATCGTTCGGCCTCGACCGCGAGGAGTCGGCGAGCGCCTGCAACGACGATGTCGACAACGACGGTGACGGCGTCATCGACTGCGCCGACCCAGGGTGTTGGGGCGTTGCGGCGTTCGTATGTGACGAGAATAGCGAAGTCGGGCTCTGTCGCGACGGGTTCGACAACGATCTAGACGGACGAGCCGACCAATTCGAGCTCAACTGCAGCCTTCCAAAAGGATGGGCCAGCCAGCTCACGCCGTGCGCTTCGGTCGAGGGGACTCGGGTTCCCAGCCTCGCGGCGACCCGTTTGGCATGGACTGGCCAAGCGACATTCGCCGTCGACCCAACCGACCGATTCTCAGATGGGGTCCTGAGCTTTCCTCCCGGATCTGGCGCGCGACTCGACGTCCCCATAACGGGTGGGCTTCAGCAGCTCGACCTGTCCATGTCGGTACGAGCGAGTGGCGCGGCCGCCATCGTCGTGGAGCTGCGGTTGATACCGCAGGGCGGCCCGGTCGGGGCCGAGCCCGCGTTCCGTCTCGACTTCGGCTCGGCGGACCGGGGCGTGGAGGCGCGCGTGGGATCGAGGACCAGCGCGTCGGATCCCCAGTTGATCGAGGCAGTCACCGCCGATTGGATCGACCTCCAGCTGACCACATCGGCGGACTCCGTCGAGATCAGTTTGGGGCAGACGAGCATCGATCATCGCCTCCCCGACTCGGAGCGTATCGCTAGCAGCGGCGCCTTTGAGCTGCACATCCGTCGCGACGACCGCGAACCGACGTCGGTCACCGTTGGAGACTTGGTGCTACGCGTGCCCGAACGTAACCCCTGTGGCGTTGCCGTCCCCTCGGAGGGGGCATCGGAGCCAGGGAGGCTGTGGACCATGGCCGTCAGCCCCGACCGATTCTGCGGCGTATACGAGGAGCTAGGCAGCAGCGAGCTCGTCGTGCTCACCGCCGAGAATCGGAGCGGCCTGAACACCCCGCGCCTGCCGGACTTTGTCGACCGCGGGGGTTGGAAGGGCTCGTGGCAGACCGCAGACCTCCGCGAGCCCGCGCTCGACTGGGACGCGGCACGAGGCCAGTACGTCGGGGCGGCCGTGCGCTACGAAGATGACCTTCCTCGAGACGTGCACCTCATATCGACATCGGACTGCTCGACCTGGCGCGATGAAGGACCTGCGCAACCAGGCCATCTCTGGGGATTTGGTGGCCGGGCGGGGTCGCTGCTGGGCTACGTCGTTCAACGTCAGTCCGGAGACCACTGGCTCGTCTCGGTGAATTCGGCGCGCTCCGATGAGCCTGGGGAATGGTTGGAAGCGCGCGCGTCGCCCAACGGCACCGCGGGGGATTTCGAGCTCGTTCGACTTCGCGGCGCCGACGACGGCCCGAGCCTCCGGCTCTCGGGGGCTGGAAACCAACGGCCCCGCGTGACGGTGCAGTACGCGGGGGAGGGCGAGCTGCTTCTTCTGAGGGGCATGCCTGGTGGAGATCTCCGAGACTTCTTCTTCAACGCGCCCGTCGTCGAACCCTCCGGTCTCGCTGGGACCTTCGATCGCTTCGCCATCGAGCAAGGTGTTGCGTGGCTCCCGGAGCCGGCATCGGGGGAGCTCTGGAACGGCTACGTATTCTACACGGCGCGAGGGTGCGCCGATTGTGACGCCCACCTCGGGACCGCCGTTCTTCAGCCGACGGGCAACGAGATCGTCCCCTGAAGTGGGAAGATGGGGCCGGGCTTCGAGCTCGATGGCCTAGCACGCGAGGTCCATGGGCTCGACGGAGCCGGCCGACCACTTCGTGGTACCCGTTCAGCGACCCTCGCACGGTGCGCTGTTGTCCGGGTCATAGGGGCGGACGTCGAGGACGAAGCTGTAGTAGTTCTCGATGCCGAAGTCCGACAACCGCGCCCAGCTGAAAGGGGGCTCCGCCGCGTTGCTCCACCACGATACGCCGGGTTCGGGAGTCGGTGCGCCGCAAGCAGCGATGCACATCGTACTCGTGTCGCTGCCGGCCGCCATCTGGACGGCGATGTACAAATATTCGTCCGGTCGAAGTCGAGTGATCGGGAGCCCGTTCGGTAGGTCCAAGGACACGATGCGAACGCGCTCGTCGAGCTGCTCTCCGCCCGCGACCGTGAAGGTCTGGATTACTTCGGGGCTCGCCTCCGGCTCCGCGCCCGACTTGAACACCAAGACTTCGTGCTCCAGATAGCTCTGGCACTCGATCGCCGCGTTCGTCACCGGTCCCGAGAGCATGTAGCGGATCGAGCAGAGATCGACGTCTGCCTCGGACTCGAATCGAGACGCGGCGAAGTGGCCAGCTTCGTCGGGCAGCACCGGGAAGATGAAGAGGCTCGTGTTGTCACAGGCGAATGTGCCGTACTCGAAGTCGTCGACGGTGCGAAAGTTCGGGTCGATGACACCGGTCGCGCCCACGACACTTTCGTCGCAGAGGGGAGCTTCATCTTCTCCGCAGGCCATGGCGAGCAAGATCGCTGGGATCGTTAGTTTACTTCGCATCAGTTGTTCCTCACTTCTTCGCTGATGAAGGCTTCGAGCTCGACGACGCCGACCCGGGGGGGGCGGCGCGAGCAGTCTCGAGCTGGCGGTCGTGCAAGACGACGAGGCCGACGACGAGGCGGCCGGCGATGGCAGCGCGGACCGGTACCGGGTCGCGTGGGCGAAGTTGTTGGCGAAGGTGTTCGATGTGGATGCCGAGCGGTGCCCGGACTGCGGCGGTCGACTTCGCCCGGTCGGCGCGGTGACGCGGCGGGAGGAGGCCCGGGCGGCGCTCGCCGCGGGCTTGTCCGTCTTGGGGGCGCGGGGCCCACCCACGGCTGCGT
>CAYZFR010000270.1:0-4491 GCA_964477875.1 uncultured Myxococcales bacterium | reverse complement strand
ACCGCCTTGCAGTCGATCTTACCGTCGAGGGTGCAGAAGGCCTCGCCCCCCCGGTTGACCTCGATGAGCTCCATCCACTGGACGCCGGCCAGTATGGTGGCCGCTAGAGCCAGGACCACCAGCGCCACCCAGGGAGCGGACCCGCGAAACTGCACCATGGGGCCTTATCGCGCACCTGCGCTCGACGCGGAATCAAAACAAGCGGGCCTCAAAGAGAAGATGTGGGCGCAGGTCGCAGAAGGCCCGCCAGGCCCCCAACTTGTGCAGATCTCGGAATTTCAAGACAATTTCGTCCGTGGGCGAACCCAAGCGGCCAGGCTCTGAAGCCTTCGACGATGCACTCGGCGCGTCCTTGCAGAGCTTCGCCGACGACCTCCTCGGGAGCTTCGACTCGACCCCTGGATCCGCAGGCGGCTCAGGCTCGGCCAACGAGGAGGGGCTGAGTCTCCCCGAGTTCGTCGCGCCTCGAGGTGAGGCGCGAGGCGACGCCGTCGAGCTCCCAGGCTTCGAGTTGATGCCGCCTCCGGCCTTGCCCACCGAAGACTTCGAGCCGCCCCCGCCGGCCCGCAGCTCCCGAATCCCCGAGGGCCAGCGCATTCCCCCGCGCAGCGAACTCGCCGAGCGCCCGGCCCCCGGCCCCGGTGCCATCATCGGCATCGACCTCGGGACGACCAACTGCTGCGCGGCAGCGGTCAAAGACGGCGTCGCCTTCGTCCTCGCCTCCCGGAGCGGCGCCTCCACGACGCCCTCGGTGGTCAGCTTCAGCGTTGAGGGCCCGGTCTTGGTCGGACTAGAGGCGGTCCAGCGGGCCTCCAGCGACCCCATCCACACCATCGTGGGCTCGAAGCGCATGGTCGGCCGGCCCTATCACAGCCCCTTGGTCCAGAGCATTCGGGCCCACTTCGCCTACCCGGTCGTGCAGGGGGACCAGGGCGAAGTCGCGGTGGACATCGGTGACGAGTACGTCACCCTCGAGCAGGTCTCGGCCTTCCTTCTGAAGGACATCAAGGATTCTGCGTCCCTTCAGCTCGGTGAGGCGGTGACTCGCGCCGTGATCACCTGCCCCGCGTTCTACAACGAGCGCCAGCGAGAAGCGGTCCGCGTGGCGGGCGAGATGGCCGGCCTGAAGGTCGAACGCGTCCTCAGTGAGCCCACGGCGGCTGCCCTCAACTACGGGCTCGGTCAGACTCTACAGACCCGTCGGGTCGCGGTCTACGACCTAGGCGGCGGCACATTCGACGTGTCGATCCTGGAGGTCGACGGCAACGTGTACGAGGTCCTGGCCACTGGAGGCGATACATTCCTGGGCGGCATCGACTTCGACGCCTGCATCGCGGAGCTGATCGTCGAGGCCCTCTTGGCCTCGGGCGCCCCCGACCCTCGCCACGACTCGGCGGCCATCGCCCGCATCATGCAGCTCGCCGAGACGGCCAAGCTGGCGCTGACCGAGCGTCCCTCTACCATCGTCAACGTGCACGAGCTCCGGGTGCAGGACGCTTCGCCGGTCTCCCTGGCGGTGCCCATTCGCCGCCAGGACGCCGACGCCCGCTTTCGCCCGCTGATCGAACAGACCCTACGCATCGTTCGGGAAGTCTGCCAGCGAGCAAAGATACGTCCTGAGGAGATCGACGAGGTCCTGCTCGTCGGCGGCCAAACCCGAGCACCCATCGTTCAAGCCGCCGTCGGGTCCATGTTCGGCAAGGCCCCTCGGGGCTCGGTGCACCCCGACGAAGCGGTCGCTCTCGGCGCGGCGCAATATGCGGCCGGAATGCAGACCGTCGACGACGTCGTGCTCCTGGATGCCATGGCGATGTCGATCGGTGTCGGACTCCCCGGCGGTCGCTTCTTGAAGCTGATCGAGCGCGACGCGCGGTTGCCGGCCAGGGGCAGCTGTCTACTACCCACGGCAGAGAACGGTCAGACGGCGATGGAAGTCTGGTTTTTTCAGGGGGAGTCGGACGACGTGCGCGGCAACGAGCCCCTTGGAAGCCTTCAGATCCGCGGTCTTTCCGAGCGACCGATCGGGAGCGTCACCGTCCGAGTGGAGCTGCGCGTGAACGAGGAAAACGTGCTCGAAGTGAAGGCGGTGGAGTCAGAGTCCGGCAGGGTCTTCAACAGCCGCTTCGCGACCAAGGCCACGCCCCAAGCGCTTCGCCAGCGCTTGTTGCTCGAAGGCTCGGCGCAAAGGCCGGTAAAGAGGACCGAAGAGGGCCCGAAGAAGATCTGGCGCTGGCTGACCAGCGTCCTCAAGCGCTGAAATTGGGTCTCGGTCGCGCCGAGGACATCGGCGCGATCGAATAAAGCCGAAGACTACCAGCGGCCGCCGGAGCGGCCGCCACCGCCGCCACCGCCGCCGCCGCCGCTACGGCGGTCTTCGGCGATGTTCACGCGGACTTCGCGCCCGTCGATCATCTGGCCGTCGAGGGCCGCGATGGCCGAAGTGGCGTCGTCTGCGCTGCCCATGGTCACGAAGCCGAAGCCACGCGGGCGCCCAGTCTCTCGGTCAGTGATCAGCTTGACCTCTCGAACTTCGCCGTGGCGCGCGAAGGCCTGACGGATGGTGTCCTCATCCGAGTCCCAGGAAAGGTTGCCAACGTACAGTTTCTGATTGCTCATCGTTTTGTCTCCAACTCTGGAGCGAGCCTTTCGGCACGCCTGTGAATGGCCTCCGACGCCGAGTTGCGCGAGGAGACTTGGGCAGCACCGTTGCCGCCAATGAATTCGCAGGCTGAAAGAAAGGACTCCGTCGGTAGGACGAAGGAAGCGATCCGAGGCCAGAAGCGTATCCGCAGTCGGGATGCGCTCCTTTACTCGCCCTGTCAATCCGATTGGCCATCCTCAAAATCGGAGGCGGAGGGTGAACTCCGTGAAGTGGGTCGCATCGGAGCCCAAGCCGAGAGGGAGTCCGGCCTCGAGCGCGTCTCGGAAGGCTGGCGCCCGCTCTGCCATCTTGCGGCCGTAGCGTTCGACGAAGAACTCCCCCGCGTAGGCCATGCGGCTCTAGGGGGGTGCCCCCCACCGCGACCGATCCGCTTCATGCGGGCCAAGGTGTCGGGCAGCGCCGTCTCATCGAAGCTCGGCGGCGAAGAAGCGTCCCCCTTCGCGTGGGATGCATGTGGACATCGTTCAAGCCCGGGATCATCCGTCGACCCACGAGTCGAATCACCTGCGCGTGGGAGCGAGGGGGCGCGAGTTCGTCATGCTCCCGCGTCGGGAGGCGCGACACTCGGCGGGGACCTCGACACCAAAGCGCCCGCAGAGCTCGAGCAGGTCCGGGGTCAATGGCGCCCGGAGGCTGATGGGTTCCCCGGTTCCGGGATGGTAGAATGTGGCGCCGCGGGCGTGGAGGGCCTGTCGAGAATGCCCCAGGGCTTCGACAAGGTGCGCCTGATCGTATTGGCCTCGAAGCGCGTCCATGAAGAATTCTTCCCCGCCCAGGTAGAGCTTGTCGCCCAGAATCGGGTGTCCGGACTGCTGAAGATGCACACGGATCTGATGCTGGCGGCCCGTCTTCGGCCTCGCCTCGACCAGGGTGGCATCGCGCCCCCGGGAGAGAACGGTGACCGAGGTCAGCGCCGGCCCTCCGTCTGGGTGAGGTTCCATGACCACGTTGGTGACGGTGTCGGCGAGCCGGAGAGGAACGTCGATGGTCAGCTCGTCTTGGGCGACCCGGCCCTTGACCACCGCCAAGTAGGCCTTCTCGACCCGGCGCTCTGCGAACTGGGTCTTGAGGCTGGAAGCGGCCTCGAAATCCCGGGCGAGGAGGATGAGACCGCTCGTCTCCTTGTCGATGCGGTGGGCGAGGTCGAGGGCGGGCTCGTTCCGGCGGGTGCGGAGGATTCGGATGAGGGTCCGCTGATAGGCGGAGGCGGTTGGGTGGACGACGAGGTCGCCCGGCTTGTTTACCGCGAGGACACGCGCGTCTTCGTGGATGACCGGTATCTTGATTTCGTCGACGGGCCCTTCGACCAGAGGCCGGCGTTTGACGATGACCTGGTCTCCTTCCGCGACCCGCATGCTCGGCCGCAGTGAACCGGGCCCAGGCAGCTTGCGCACGCGTCCTGTCTTGACCAGTCGGGCGGCGAGGCTTCGGGACATGCGAGCGATGCGCTTGGAAAGGAAGACGTCGACCCGCTGGCCACGCTCGCAGCGGCGAACCTCGAAGGGGATGTCGACGAGTTCCTCGTCCACGGCGGGAGTGTACGCCCTGAAGGGCGGCTGAAGAAGCAGACTCAGCGGCTGGGGGAGAGGAGGCCAGTGCGAATGGGGGCGCGGCTCCCGCTCGCGAGCTCGAAGCTGGATGGGGACTGCTCCCAATGGAAGTGGCGGCGTCGGCCCGCGGCCTCGCCGGCCATTTGGAAGGGGAGCGGCTCGGCGAGCTCGACCTCGACGCCACTCACGAGGAAGTCACGGAAGAGCTCGGTGCGCAGACTTCCACGCCATAAGAGATCGGAAGAGCGTCGTGTAGGGAAAGAGTGTAGATCTCGGTGG
>CAYZFR010000269.1:0-4503 GCA_964477875.1 uncultured Myxococcales bacterium | reverse complement strand
AGAGTCCTAGGTGCGGCTGACCAGGGTAGCGACGCCTTGGCCGACGCCGACGCAGAGGGTGGCGATGCCCTGCTTGGCCTGGCGGCGTTCGAGCTCGAAGAGGAGGGTGGTGAGGATGCGGGCGCCGCTCATGCCAAGGGGGTGACCCAGGGCGATGGCGCCGCCGTTGGGGTTCACGTCGTCGGCTCGGTCTTCGATCCGAAGGTGGCGGAGGACGGCGAGGGACTGGGCAGCGAAGGCTTCGTTGAGCTCGAAGACGTCGACGTCGGAGAGCTTGGTGCCGGTGCGCTCGGTCAGCTTCTGTACGGCGGGGACCGGACCGATGCCCATGACGCGGGGGTCTACGCCAGCGGAGGCGGAGCCGACCCATCGTGCCATCGGCTCCTTGTTCATGCGGGCCAGGCCCTCCTTGGAGGCGAGGACGAGAGAGGCGGCGCCGTCGTTGAGGCTGCTCGCGTTGCCGGCGGTGACCGAGCCGCCCTCGCGGAAGACGGCTCGCAGCTTGGCGAGCTTTTCGACGGTGGAGTCGGGGCGGGGGCCTTCGTCCGCCTCCACGACGAGGTCCTCACCCTTGCGCTGCGGAATGGAGATCGGGATGCGCTCGGCGGTGAAACGGCCGGCCTTTTCGGCTTCTAGGGCCCGAGCGTGAGAGCGAGCGGCGAAGGCGTCTTGAGCTTCACGGGTGATCTCGTGGCGTTCGGCCACGTTCTCGGCGGTCTCGCCCATCGCCTCCAGTGGAAACATGGCCTCCATCTTCGGATTCGGGAAGCGCCAGCCGAGGCTGCTGTCGTAGACGGTACGGTTGCCGCGGGCGAAGGCCTCCTCGCCTTTACCCATCACCAAGGGGGCGCGGCTCATGTTCTCTACCCCGCCCGCGAGGACGACGTCGGCCTCGCCGCAAGCGATCTGGCGGGCAGCCATGTTCACGGCCGACAATCCCGATGCGCAAAGCCGATTGACGGTGATGCCGGGGACCGAGGCCGGGAGGCCCGCGAGCAGGGTCGCCATTCGAGCCACGTTGCGGTTGTCTTCGCCGGCTTGGTTGGCGCAGCCCATCACCACCTCGTCGACGGCCTCGACGTCGAGGGTCGTGCGATGCACCGAGGCCTCGATGGCCCGGGCCAACAGATCGTCGGGGCGAACCGGCGCCAGGCCGCCTCGGTGTCGACCGATGGGCGTGCGTACGGCGTCTACGATGAAGACTTCTCGCATGGCCGCTTGTTGCCACGGGTCGAAGGACGAGTCGACTTCGTCACTCCGTCGGAGGTTCGAGCGCGACCGCTTCGTCGACCGCCGCCGAGAGCTGCTTGCGGTCGAAGGGCTTGGGCAGCATGTGGCAGTTCAGGCCTTCCATCGCCCGAAGCAGGCGATGATCGGCGAAGCCCGTGATGAAGAGGATGGGAATGTCGGGCCGTTGCTCCCGCGCGCGTCGAGCAAGCTCCGGCCCTTCCATCCCCGGCATGCGGACATCCGAGATCAGCAGCTCCACTTCGTCGTCGAGGCTGTCCAGGGCTTCTGGGCCGCTCGAGACCGGTGTGACCTCGTGCCCCAGCGCCGCCAGCTGGCGCGCGACGACCTTACGGGCCAGTGCGTCGTCATCGACGAACAAAATTTTGAGCGGAGCCGCACTCATCCGGGGCCCCGGAAGCCTGATTCCAAACCGAGGGGCGGCGCAAGCATGGAACTCGCCCCTTCCCGTCCAATGATCCAGGACTGGCCCTCTTGGGAGCGCCGACGATGGATGAGAGGACCCTAAGCCATCTCCTGTCTCTTTGTTACTTATCTTGACTCAGGCGGCAAGTAGATGTCACACGGTATCATGGCTTCGACGCAGCACGTCAACGCCCCCGGACTCACGACGCGGCATGTGGTCTTGGAGGTGCTTTCGGCATGGCCGGACGACGGCTCGGTGCCCGTTCGGGCGCTCGTCCAGGCCGGCCAGCTCTTCGACATGGCGGACAACAGCGTTCGGGTCGCTCTCACGCGCCTCGTTGCCGATGGACACGTCGAATCCCCGGAGCGAGGTCGCTACCGGCTGGGCCCGGCGGCGGCGGCGATCGGTGAGAAGGTCTCGTCATGGCGTCGGCTCGACCGCTGGCTCGATGACGGCCCATGGAACGGAGGCTGGTGGGTCAGCATCGCCGTCGGGGCGGCGCGGCACCGCTCCCGGGCTCTGCGCATGTGGGGCTTTCGCGAGATCGTGCCGGGCACTTCGGTCCGGCCCGACAACTTGAGCCTCGACACGCCGGCGCTGGCGGCGCGTCTTCGTGAGCTCGGCGTTGGGGGCGACGCCATGCTCATTCGGACGGCCTCCCTTGACGACAGGGACCCCGAAGCGAGGAGGCTTTGGGCCGGCGAAGACCTGGAGGATCGCTATGCCCGGGTCACCGCCCGTCTGGAGGCTTCGATGGTGGCCCTCGAACGGCTCGCTCCCGCCGACGCGTTGAGGGAAGCCTTCTTGACCGGCCGCGAGGGCATTCGAGCCCTCGTACTCGACCCGCTCCTTCCCGCACCACTGGTCGACGTCCAAAAACGACAGGTCCTGCAACAGACCCTGCGAGAGTACGACCAGCGGGGCCAGGCGCTGTGGCGGCGTTTTCTCGGCGACCTCGTGGCCGAAGAGGGGGAAGCGGCATGAAGGACTGGCGCTCCGCTTTCAGCCGAGAGGAGCTCAGGTCCTTGCGGACGGCCCGGGACCGAGACGGGTGGGCGATGGTGCTCAGCAACTTCGCCATCATCGCCGCCGCCTTGGCGCTGGTCGCTTGGCTGCCGCGATGGTGGACCGTCCTTCCCGCGCTTTTCCTGGTCGGAGGCCGTCAGCTCGGCATGGCCATCGTCATGCACGAGGCCGCTCATCGTACGCTGTTCCGCAATCGCTGGCTCAACGACCTTGCCGGCGACTGGGGTGGGGCCTACTGGGTCTTCTTGTCGCTCCCGCTGTACCGGCCCTACCACCTTCAGCACCATGCCCACGCCGGCACCGAGCTGGACCCGGACCTCGCCCTCAAGACGCCGTATCCCGCCGGTGGAGCCAGCCTCGTTCGCAAGTGTCTCCGAGACGTCTTCTTCGTCACCGGCGTGAAGCGTTTCCTCGGCACGCTCGAGCTCCTCGTCGAAGCGGCCCGAAGCTCCGAGGTCGAGACCGGCGCCGGAGAAGCGGAAGGGGGGGCGCGCTTCTTCGGCCAGGCGATCTCGAAGGCGGACGCCATCCGAACGCTGCGAGGCTTCGCCGTCACCCAGCTCCTTCTGTTCGGACTGCTGCTCGGGCTCGGGCACCCAGGGCTGTACCTGGTGTGGGCAGCGGCCTGGCTCGGCCCCTACAGCCTCTCGATGCGGATCCGCAGCATCGCCGAGCACGGCATGACCCCCCAGACCCGTGACCCATTCCGCAACACCCGCACCGTCCGGGCGAACCTGCTCGAGCGGCTTCTGTTTGCGCCCAGTCGGGTGAACTTTCACCTCGAGCACCACCTGGCCATGACCGTTCCGCACGCCCAGCTCCCTCGCTTTCATCGCCTCCTCCAGGAGCGCGGCCTTCTGAAGGAAGCGGAGGTCATGGAGGGGTACCGAGCCGTCCTCCGCGACGCCGCCCGAAGTCCTTCGCCTGGCTGATGTCGAGGCCGAGCTTCATCGTGGCGGGATGCACCCACAGCCGCACGCGTCGTCGAAGAGCGTCTCCCCGCTCCGGCAGCTCAGGTCGATCCGGGCGCACACGGTGGTCGAGGTGCTCGCGTACAGGGCTTCTGTTTCGTCGGGACAGGCGGCGCCCGCCTGGGGCTCGATGCACCCGCAACCGCATCGATCGTCGAAGGCCAAGCAGTCGGGCGGGCAGGTGAAGTCGATGCGCTGGCAGACCCCGCGATCTTCGCTCAGATAGTGGACGCGGGCGTCGCCGGGATCCGGACAGGCGGCCCGACAGCCGCAGCCGCACGGGCTGTCGAAGCGCTCTTCGCCCTCACCACAGCTGAAGTCGATGCCCTCGCAGACCTTTTTCTCGCTGCTCAAGTAGAGGACGTCGGGAGCATCCTCGTCGGGACACGCTCCGTCCTCGGCCGAGCCGGAGGGCGGCCGGCAGCCGCAGCCGCAGGCGCTGTCGAAGCGGACTTCCTCCGAGCTGCACTCGAAGTCGATGGCGGCGCAGGCCAGCCCATCCTGGCTCACGTAGAGGACCTCGGGTCCTAAGGGGCAGTCCGCGCAGGCGGGGACCTCGTCCTGGCCTCCGCCGCTGTTTCCTTCGCCGTCATCGGCGTCCTCGGGGACGCAAGCGTAGCGCCGCCGGTCGTTGTCGCGCAGCGCGTAGCAGGCGGGGAGAGCGAGGCCGGCAAGGAGGCCGATACACAAAAAGGTTTGAAGCGAAGGTCTCGTTTGCATCATGGGTCGTTCCCTCAGGGGCCAAAGTGGAGGCCGATCCGAACGGTGGTCGTCCAGGCCGTCGGGGCGCCCTGGAGCGCCTGGAGCTCGCTGGCGACGGCGCGGGCCCGGGCCCGGTCGCGGCGGGCCGCG
>CAYZFR010000268.1:0-4532 GCA_964477875.1 uncultured Myxococcales bacterium | reverse complement strand
GTGCCTCGGGTCGCCTCCGGCGCGTCCAGGTAGCCGCTCATCACCGTCGGCCCCCGGACCACCACCTCGCCGATCCCGTCATGGTCGGCGCCATGGATCCGAACCTCGACGCCGGGCAGCGGCCACCCCACCGACCCGGCCGGGAAGCGATGACCAGGCCACCCAACCGAGACCACCGGCGCCGCCTCGGTGAGGCCGTAGCCCTCGTGGATCCCGAACCCGTAGCCGACCATGTCGTTGAAGATGGCGGGCCGCAGCGGCGCGCCGCCGCTCACCAGATAGCGCAGGCGCCCGCCAAAGCGAGCGTGGATGGGCCGGAACAAGATCCGTCCCACGTTCACGCCGTACCGCTCCCGAAGGAGGCGGTTGCCCCGGAACAGCAACTCCAGCACCTGCCGCAACAGCCACGGGCGTGCGTCGATCGAGTTGGCGATCTTGCGGTGCAGGCTCTCCCACACTGCCGGCACGCCGATCATCGCCGTCACCGGGGCCTCTCGGAAGGCCCGTTGGATGAGCTCCGGCGTCCGCTCCTCGAGGTAGGTCACGCTGGCGCCGGTGGCGAGGGGCATGAGCAGCCCGGCGGAGAACTCGAAGGTGTGGTGAGGCGGCAGGACCGAGAGGAGGGCGTCGCTCCGGCGCAGGTCGAACACCGCCGCCAGCCGGGCGGTCAGGGCCGTGAAGTTGCGGTCGGTCAACACCACGCCCTTCGGCGAGTCGGTCGTGCCCGAGGTGTAGATGATCGAGGCGACGTCTTCGGGCCGGCGACGGACCGGGAGGTCGGCGTCGAAGGGAAGCTGCTCCGCGGTCTGGAACAGCCCCTCCAGCGACCACACCGGCGCCGAAGGGGAGCGCCCGTTGGGGCCCAGCTTGCTCACCAGACGGGGAGAGGCGATCACCGCCTTCGCGCCGCTGCTGTCGATGATGTTGAGCATCTCCTCTCGGGAGAGCTCCACGTCGAGGGGCACCGCGGTGCCGCCGGTGAGCAGAATGGCGAAGTACGCGATGCCCCACTCCGGGCGACCCTCGGAGGCGAGGACGATCCGGTCCCCTTTTTCGATCCCACGCTCGCCCAGGGTCTTGGCCAAGCCGAGGGCGGCTCCCCGGACCTCCCGGAAGGTGTAGCCGTCGGCGGCGTCGTCCTCTCGCAGGATCCGGTAGGCGGTCCGACGCCCGTGCTCTCGGGTCCGGGTGTCGAAGAGCTCGGCCAGATCTCGGTAGTCCCGAGGGATGGGCTTCCGCTCTCGGCCGTCGCTGTTCAGCTTCGGGAACACCCAGCGCTCCAAGCCGGGGAGGTGGACGTCGAGCCAGTAGTACCGCCAGTCCAGGCCCTCGGTGTCGAAGGGGAGGAGGCCCCGGTCGGCGGCGCTCATTCGTTCGAAGAGCGCTCGAGTGTTCTTGGTGTTGAAGACGTAGCGGTGCTCCCAGATGAAGGGCATGAAGAGATCGAAGACGTCGATCACCTTCTCCAGGTCGGCCTCGACTTCGCCCACCGTCCGCTTGGCCCGGTGGACGAACTCGCCGATGGGGCCCATGCGGTCCGGCTCCAGCTCGTCGAGGGCCGACTTGGCCTTCGACACCCACTTCTTGATGCCGGGCGCGCCGAATCGCTCGTAGGTCTTGCGGGTCCGGGGGAGGGGCCGGGCCCACTGGGCGATGGAGGCCTTCCAGGCCGGCAGCTCTCGGCTCTCTTCGCGCTTCGCGACGTGTCGCCGGCGATGGATCCCGACCAGGTGGACGGTCCGGGCCATGCTGCACGGATTCACGTCGCCGGCCGCGACCTGGTACACGCGGCCGCTCTCGCCCTGGCACAGGGCGGCGGCCGCCGCCAGGGTGGCCGAGGCCACGTAGTCCACCGGCACCACGTCTAGGATCAGGTCCTTCGAGCCGGGAAAGACGACCTGACCCTGCCGAGCCATCCAGGCCAAGGGCGCGCTCGTGTTCATGCCCTCGTTCCAGCCCGGGAAAGGGTACTGCACCGCGCTTTCGACGATGGCGGGGCGGACGATGGCCCACTTCAGACCCTCATGGGCGGCGATGGCCTGCTCGCCGAGGGCCTTGGTGTAGGTGTAGACGTTGGGCCAGCCCCAAGCTTCGGCCCGTTCTTTTCCGATGTTGGTCAGCTCTTCGGTGACCCATCGCCGGCGCTGATTGGTCATCGCGGCCCGGACCGTGCGCTCTTGGGCCTCCCGGCCTTCACGTTCCAGCCGGGCCAAGGCCTCCCGGCGAAAGCGCGCCTCCAGCGCCGCGTCGTCGGTGCGCTCCCGTACCTGCTGGATGGCGCGCTGGAGATCTTTGACCTCTCGGGCCCAGTCGATGGCGGCGCCGCTCGGCGTGTGACCTAGGATGTCGCCGTCCTCGGGAATGCGGCCCGAGCGCCGACCGGCCACGAAGCAGGTCGACACGTGGACCAAGCGGGCGCGTTCGCTCTCACGGCAGAAACGGGCCACCGTCTCGGCGCCGATGGTGTTGCTCTCGAGGGCTTGGTCCAAGGGCGGGTTGAAGGTGACGAGGCCGGCCGAGTTGATGAGGAGGTCGGCGTCGCCGAGTAGCTCCACCCGGTCATCGGCGGCCAGGCCGAGGTCGGGCTTGGAGATGTCGCCCGCCACGACCTTCACCTGGTGACGGACGAGGGCGTCGAAGCTTTCGCCGAAGCGCTGGTGGAGCGGCTCGAACAGCGGCGAGGCCAGGACCTCGTCCCGAAAGCGGTCCTCGGCCCTCAGGCTCCGGGTCGCCCGAATGACGCAGGTGATGCGCCGGCAGCTGAAGCGCTCCAGCAGCAGCGAGAGCATCACCTTGGCCAAGAAGCCGGTCGTCCCGACCAGGACCACATGCTGGTCCGAGAGGGCCACCAGCGGCGACAGCGTGGGTTTGGGCTCGGTCATCCGCAGCTTTCGGCCTTAGCACGGCCGTCCTCCGCTCCCCACTCTATCCGGCTCGCAGCCGGTACCGGGCGCGGGAGCCGTCCAGCACGAGACGATGGGCGCGCACGCCGGCTTGAAGCCACGACGCGTAGACTTTCGCGACGTCTTCCCGCCAGCCCTCGGCCGCGAGCTCGCTGCGCTCCTTGCGTTCGAAGGCGGTGAGCGCCCGGCGGTGGCGATGCCACAGCTCTTCTACCCGGTCCACGTCCAGGGCCACGTTCAGCGTCACGCCTTTGGGCGGGCGGATCACGCCGAGCGCGGCCAGGGTCGTGGTCTCGAGGCGCCGGGCGCCGGTGAGGGGCGTATAGACGTGGAGCATCAGCTGGGCGTCAGGGACCAGACCGGACTCGATGGCCATCAAGAAGAGGGCCCGTTCCTCGGGGTGGTGATGGGCGAAGAGGAGGAGGCGATGGCCGAGGCGCTCGAAGTCCGGCAGGCGGAGGATCGGATGCAGCGGCTCGAAGCCCAGAGCGCCCAGACGGTCCCGGAGGTATTCGACCGGAGCTCGCACGTCGATGGGGAGCGCGCCCTCGTGGTCGGCGAGGGCGAGGCGCTGGGGCAGCCGGGTCCCGGGGCTGGTGAACAGGCGCGAGGGGCGCCGCACGACCAGAAGGCCCGCGACGAAGAGGATTCCGCACAGCAGCAGCGCGAGCGTAAACGGGTTGACCCCCATTGCGCCGACCCTGCCCGAGCCGGCGCCCCGGGCAAAGGATGAGCAGGCTCCGGCAAAACTTGAGATTTCATCGCCGGGCCGGCATCTGAACCAGGATGCGCCGCGATGAAGAGCAAGCGCTCAGAGCGCTCCGCTCTCTGGGGCACAGCCTGGCCGGGAGCCTGGCCCGAGCCCGGCGCTGGCGGGCGCGAGCGAGCGAGGTCGGCGTGCGCGTCATGGACGAGCTGGTCAGTCGACTGGCCGGGCATCCGGTTCGGACTCGGCCCAAGGACCTGTTGCGTCGGGCCGCCCAGCTAGGCGCAGGGGTGTTGGAGACGACCCTGTTCGGCGTCGACGAGAGGCCGGCTTCGACGGGGCCTGCGGCCCCCGGGTCGGAGCCTCTCCCGGCCGAACCCGCCGGCCGAGAGGTGCTCCTCGGGACCGATGGGGCCCGGGTCCGCGCGGCTCCGTCGCATGCGACGGCCGCCCGTACCGCACATCAAAGCCAGCAGGATGGACCTGAGGGCGGGGCTCGGGACGGCCCCGGCCACGACGAAGCTGAGCTTCTGCTGCTGTCTCGAGATCCCGAGTGGGCCTACGTGAGCTGGCGCTTCCCCTATGATTTGATCGGTCGTCGCGCGGCGGGACTCCGGGGCGCCGAGGCCCGGCTGCGGGTTCGACATGGGTCGACGACGGTGATCGACGAGAGCGTCACCCCGGCTCGGGGGCGTTACTTTTTTCCGTGGCCCCGAACGGACGGGAGCTTTCGCGCCGAGCTGGTGATCCGCGGCGCCGGCGGTCGAGAGGTGGAGCTCGGTCATTCGCGCCCGGTCCGGCCGGGCGGCATCGCTCCGTCGAATCCGAGCCCTTCGCACCCCTCCGGCGCGTCGCCCCGGGCCCCTGCCGTCGCGGCCCGGTGGTTGGCCCAGGCCGAAGCGGCCTCGAGCCCGCGGTCATCC
>CAYZFR010000267.1:0-4541 GCA_964477875.1 uncultured Myxococcales bacterium | reverse complement strand
TTGATGTCGAGGCAGGGGAAGATCCGCTTCTCCATCAGCTTGCGGTCGAGGTGGACCTCGCAGTTACCCGTGCCCTTGAACTCCTCGAAGATGACCTCGTCCATCCGGCTGCCGGTGTCGACGAGGGCGCTGGCGATGATGGTCAGCGAGCCGCCTTCTTCGATGTTTCGAGCGGCGCCGAAGAAGCGCTTCGGCTTATGGAGCGCGTTGGCGTCTACACCACCGGACAGGATCTTGCCCGAGGGCGGGATGACGGTGTTGTAGGCCCGGGCGAGGCGGGTGATCGAGTCGAGCAGGATCACCACGTCGCGGCCGTGCTCGACCAGACGCTTCGCCTTTTCGATCACCATCTCCGCGACCTGCACGTGCCGGGAGGCCGGCTCGTCGAAGGTCGAGGAGACGACCTCGCCGTCCACGCTCCGCTCCATGTCCGTGACCTCCTCGGGCCGTTCGTCGATGAGCAGCACCATGAGCGAGATCTCGGGATGGTTGGTCGCGATCGCGTGGGCCATGTCCTGGAGCAGGACCGTCTTGCCGGCCCGGGGTGGCGACACGATGAGCGCGCGCTGGCCCTTGCCGACCGGCGTGAGCAGGTCGAGAATCCGGGTCGAGTAGTTGTTGGCCTTGAACTCGAGGTTCATGCGCTGCTGCGGGTACAGCGGCGTCAGGTTATCGAACAGGATCTTGTCCCGGGCGACCTCGGGGGCCTCGAAGTTGACGCTCTCCACCTTCAGCATGGCGAAGTAGCGCTCGTTCTCCCGCGGGGGACGGATCAGACCGCTGATGGTGTCGCCGGTCCGCAGGTTGAAGCGACGCAGCTGAGACGGCGAGACGTAGATGTCGTCGGGGCCGGGCAGGTAGCTGTAGTCCTGAGAGCGAAGAAAACCGAAGCCGTCGGAGAGGCACTCCAACACACCCTCGGAGTAGATGGTGCCCTTGCGGCTGGCGTGGGCGGTGAGGATCGCGAAGATCAACTCCTGCTTCCGCATGCCGGCCGCGCCTTCGATGCCCATGTCCCGGGCCATGCGCGTGAGCTCGGAGATGCGCTTCTCTTTGAGCTCCTTGAGGTCCATCTTCCCGGCCGGAGGGCCGTCCCATTCGACCTCGGGCTGATTGTTGTCGTCTTGGTTGTCGTCGGCGGGCAGGCCTGCGTGCTGCTGCTGGCTGGTGTCGCCGTTCTTGGGACTCCGACGCCGCTTCTTTTGGGGTCGGCGCGGGGTCTCGGTACCTTCGCTCATGCTTTGTCCTCGAAATCCTCGATGTAGGCGTTGGCCGCGAGTTGCAGGTCGCTCCGAAGTCCGGGAACGACGGCCAACTTTTGGCGGTTCAGACCCAGGCGGGATTCGCCTCGGTTGAGACAAAAGTAATGGAGCCAGGCCAACGGGGTCAAGCGCTATCGCCGCGGAAGCCATGCCGTGGCGGCGGCTTCACTCCTCCTCGTCTCCGCTCGCCAAGGGCATGTCGTCGGTGAGGATACGGTGCAGCGTGTCCTCGGAGCGGGCCAGACCGAGGCGCCGGAGATCGGCGAGGACGCTCGGGTGCTTGGAGAGGACCTCCATCACAACATCGCCAGGGATGCGCATCACCCAGGAGTCGGAGGCGACCTCGACCGTCGCCGTCCGCGGGGAGCCCGTGACCACGCTGATCTCGCCCACCACCGCCCCGCTCTGGAGGCGGGTGAGCTCTTCGTCTTCGCCGTCGTCGTTCCGGGCCAGGATCGACAGGCTCCCTTGCATGACGATGAAGATGGCGTCTCCGGGTTCGCCCTCACGGCAAAGAATGGTGCCGGCGCCCATCCGCTTGCGCTGGGCGGCGGCGGCGAGCCGCTTCCGATCCTCCGCCTCCAGGCGCGAGAAGAGGCTAGAGCCCGAGATGATGTCGTCGGTGTTCTCCACGGCGCCCATCGCCGAAACTGAGCTGTCCGCGACTTTTTGGCAATGGTCCCGGTCGGGCGACCGGGCTAGGTTCCCGCGGTGCGAACCAGCTTGAACGTCCTGAGCCTCGCGCTGGGCCTGCTCCTCCTGGCCTGCGACGACGAGATCCAGACGACCGTGGTCCGTGACGAAGTCTGCCTCGATGGCGGCGACGGAAACGCCTATTGCATCGACCGCTTCGAAGCGAGCCGCCAAGACGCGACCCGAGGCAGCTCGGGCACCGAGGACGACGGTCCAGCCGAGAGCGAGCGGGGCCGCCTCCCATGGAACGACGTCACGTACTTCCAGGCCCGGGACGCCTGCCGGCGAGCGGAGGTCCGGCTGTGCACCATCGCCGAGTGGGAGGACGCCTGCGACGGCACCGCCGGAGAAGGGGGCACGACCTACGTCTATGGTGACGAGCGCGACGCCAGCCTCTGCAACGTAGACGGACAGGGTGGCTCCGATCCGACCGGCGACGCCGAGAGCTGCACCGGCGTCAATGGAACCTTCGATCAGGGCGGCAACGTCTGGGAGTGGGTGGGCGCCAGCGCCGAGCAGGCACTGGTCATCGGCGGCGGCCCCTCCAGCGACCTCGCCCACCGCTGCACCTCCGGCGTTCTCCTGCCGGTGGTCGGCAGCCCGCGGGACAGCTCGACCGAGTTCGGCTTCCGCTGCTGCCGAGACCTGTGAACCGCTCGGCCGCCCCTGCGTCGCCGTCCAGAACGGCTCAGGAGCGGGCGCCCACGGCCTGGGGCATGTCGTCTAGTTCCCGCAGCTCCCCCTCGGAAAGTTGGACTTCCCGGGCGGCGATGTTCTCTTCGATCCGGGCCACTTTCTGTGGGGGTGAAACGCATGAACTCGAACGAAACGTCGGCGACGGGCCGAGCATTGGGGTTCGAGCCCATTGAGTCCGCCCGCTTCGATGGGCCAGGCTGGTGAACATGAGCGCCAAGGAGTTCCTGGTCGAAGGACGTGTGCAGGGCGTGGGCTTTCGGGCCTTCGTGCAGCAGGCGGCGGCCGAGCGCCGGCTCGGCGGGTGGGTTCGCAACCTGGCCGACGGTCGGGTGCAGGCCCAGGCCACCGGGGATCCCGAAGCGCTCGTCGAGCTGGAGCAGCTCCTCCACCGCGGGCCGAGCGGCGCCTGTGTCGAGGCGGTCAGCAGCCGACCCTGCGGGGAGGAGCCCTGGAACGAGTTCGACGTCCGCCCGACCGCCACCGACCCCGGCAGCTGAGTCGCACGTCACTCGATGCCAGGGTCGGCCTAGGCAAAGGCGGATTCACGCTCGGTGCGGTAGAAGAAGAGGCGATCTGATGGCCGGCCGAGCCCGAGGCGCCGGACTGGGTCCGCTGGCGGGACGCGCCCGCTTGAAGCTCAGTCCTCGAGCTCCAGGATGACGGGGGCGTGGTCGCTGGGGCTCTCGCCGCTTCGGGTCTCGCGGTCGACCTGGATGTCGCTGACTTCCTGCAGGATGTTTGGGGTGACCAGGAAGAGGTCGATGCGCATGCCCTCGTCTCGCTGGAAGCCTTTGCCGCGGTAGTCCCACCAGGTGTAGGCCCGCTCCTCGGGTCGGACCTTTGGGTGGACGTCGAGTAGGCCGAGCTCGGTGAGCTTCTTCAGCTTCTCCCGCTCCTCGGGGCTGGTGAACAGGCGTGGGGTGTCGTCGGGGGGCCAGTGGTGGTCGAGGTCGAGGGGCGCGATGTTGAAGTCGCCGCACAGCACCAGCCGGTCGGTCTGGCTCAGCTGCTGCTCCAGGACGGCGTGTAGCTGGTCCATCCAAGACAGCTTGTACCGAAACTTGTCGCTGCCGTAGCTTTGGCCGTTGGGGAGGTAGATGTCGACGATGGTGGTGCCGTCCACTTCGGTGAGGATGAGCCGCTTCTCTTCGTCTTCCTCCGAGAATCCCTTCCGCACCGAATGCAAGCCGCGGCGGCTGGCGATGGCCACACCATTGTAGGAGGCCTGTCCCTGAAAGCAGACGTCGTAGCCGAGATCGATGAAGCCGTCTTCGGGAAACTCTTGGTCCGTGATCTTGGTCTCCTGCATGCAGAGGACGTCGGGCTCGTTGGCTTCGACCCAGTCCAGCACGACGTCTTCTCGGGCGCGAATCGAGTTTACGTTCCAGGTGACGATCCTCATGGGAGGGCGACCCTCCACCCGATCTCGTCCCCACCGCGGTACTGTCGCACCGGCCCGTCGGCGGTGTCCCGCCAGATCTGGGGCGTCCACGGAGTCTGCGACAGCTCGATGAAGTCCTCGTTGACCGGCAGGCCGTAAAAGGCCGGTCCGTTCAGGGACGCGAAGGCCTCCAGCTTCTCGATGGCGTCCCGAGCGGCGAAGACCTCGGCGTAGACCGACATCGCCGTCGGGGCCGAAAAGATCCCGGCGCAGCCGCAGTCCTGCTCCTTCTTGGCGCGGGTGTGGGGCGCCGAGTCGGTCCCGAGAAAGAACTTGGCCTCGCCGCTGCAGGCCGCGGCGGCCACCGCGTCCCGGTGCCGGGTCCGCTTGGCGACGGGCAGGCAGAAGTGGTGGGGGCGAAGGCCGCCGGCGAAGAGGTCGTTGCGGGTCAGCTCCATGTGGTGGGGCGTGATGGTGGCGCCCACGCCGGTCCGGGCCTCGCGGACGAA
>CAYZFR010000266.1:0-4555 GCA_964477875.1 uncultured Myxococcales bacterium | reverse complement strand
TTTTTTGAGCTTTGTTATGCAATTGTCAATGGGCTCAATGGTCATAACCATTCCGGCACCGCCACCAAAAGCATAATCGTCGGTTTTTTTGTGTTTGTTTGAGGCATAATCGCGCAGGTTATGAACCTCAATTTTAACCACTTTTTTATCACGTGCCCTTTTGATGATTGAATTTTCCAAAGGACTTTCAAGCAATTCAGGCAGGCATGTTAAAATATCTATTCTCATCTTTCGTTTAATATGTTGATAATAATGTTTATAAAGAAAATGAATATGTATTTGTTTTTCATGTTAATCATGTATTTTGCTCTGGAAAGATATAAAATAAACAGATTATTATTGAAAAACTTTGAGTATTCAAGCTTAATTGTATAATTTCGTAACAAATATGTAATCTAATTCATATGGTCGATAAAGAACCAAAAGAGACTGTTCATAACGAACAATTCAGCAACCAGGAAGAGCTTGTTGAAAATACAGAAAAGAAAGATAAAGTGCCTGTTGAACCTGAAAGCAAGCAGGAGGAGAAGTCCACCTCCGATAGTCCTGGACTGACTCAGGATTCGGCTTCGGAGAACAAGGAGGAGAAATCTGAAGAAAACACAGGCAAAAAAGAAGAAGAACCTGATCAGAAAATTGATATAGAGAACGTCAATGTTGATTATTCTCAATTTACCAAGGCAGAACTGAACAAAGAGTTGAACCGTTTGTTAAACGAGTACCCGGTTCAAAAGTTAAAAACACATTTCGACCTCATTAAAATTAATTTCTACAAAAAACATAAGGTCGATACCGAAGAAAAAAGAAAAGCATTTCAGGAAAAAGGAGGCAGGCCTGAAGATTTTAAAATGCCCCAAGACGATGCAGAAGAATTGTTTAAAGAGCTTCAGAACCGTTACAAACAGCTTTATACTGCTTTTATTAAAGAAAAAGAAGCTGAAAAAACACGGAACCTGGAAGAAAAGCACCAGGTGATCACTGATATTGAACAATTAATTAACCGTGAAGAGTCATTAAATAAAACGTTCCAGGAATTCAGAGAACTGCAGAAGCGCTGGCATGAAATTGGACCCGTGCCGCAGCAGCATCTGAAAGACCTTTGGGAAAAATACCATTATCAGGTTGAGAAGTTTTACGATTACGTGAAAATCAACAAGGAATTGCGCGACCTGGACCTGAAAAAAAACATGGAAGCAAAAATTCAGCTTTGCGAAAAAGCTGAAGAGTTGTTAATTGAACCTAACATTCTTGAGGCCTTTAAAACACTTCAGAAATTTCATAACCAGTGGCGCGAAATAGGCCCGGTACCGAGGGATAAAAAGGAAGAGTTGTGGGAAAGGTTTAAAGACGCTACAAAAAAAATCAATGTAAAGCACCAGGACTTTTTCAAAGGACAAAAAGAACAACAGCAAAAAAACCTGGAAGAAAAAACCCTGCTTTGTGAAAAAGCCGAAGAGATTAATACAGGAGACTATAAAACACCCAAAGAATGGGATAAGAAGTCAAAAGAACTAATTGAGCTGCAAAAAATATGGAAAACCATAGGATTTGCCCCCAAAAAAGACAACAACGATATTTACAAGCGCTTCAGGGCAGCCTGCGATGCGTTTTTTGATAAAAAAAGACAATATTTTACTGCTTACAAAGAGGAGCAGGAGAACAACCTGCAACTTAAAACAGAACTTTGTATAAAGGGAGAATCACTAAAAGACGATGAAAACTGGAAACAAACTACCGAGGAATTTATTCAACTGCAGAAAAAGTGGAAAGAAATAGGGGCAGTACCCAAAAAGCATTCAGATAAAATCTGGAAAAGGTTCCGTGCAGCGTGTGATCATTATTTCCAAAAAAAGGAAAAATATTTCACAAACATCGATCAAAAATATGAAGAAAACCTCAAAAGCAAAGAAGAAATTATTGAGCAGATAAAAGCATACAAGCTGGAAGAAGATGTTGAGAAAAACCTGCAAAAATTAAAAGATTTTCAAAGGCAATGGACAGAAATTGGTTTTGTGCCTATTAAAAAGAAAGAAGAAATTCAGCGTGCTTTTCGCGAAGCCATAAATAACAAATTTGACAAGCTCCAGATTGATGACAAAGAAAAAAATATTCTTAAGTACAAGTCAAAAATTGACAATATTTCGCACAAGCCAAAATCTGACATGAAACTGAAGCAGGAAAGAGAAAAGATCATTGCCAAACTTAAAAAGCTTGAAAGCGATATTGGTCTGTGGGAGAACAATATAGGTTTCTTTGCCAACACCAAAAATGCCGAATCCATGATCAAAGATGTGGAGGATAAAATTGCCGCTGCCAAAGACGAGATGAAAATGCTCAAGTCAAAATTGAATATGCTTGATAAGTCGATGGACTAAATTTCAGGCATTATTTAAACTTTTTATTTCACTTTCTATTTTTATATTTTCCAGTTTATTGTTTACTTTGCCGAAAATTTACAATTGGCTGCAACAAAATACATATTTGTTACTGGTGGGGTGACTTCATCACTTGGAAAAGGAATCATTTCTGCTTCGCTTGCAAAATTGCTGCAAGCCTGGGGGGTTAATGTTACCATTCAGAAGCTCGATCCATACATCAATATTGATCCGGGCACGCTTAATCCTTACGAGCATGGTGAGTGCTACGTGACCGAAGACGGTGCGGAAACAGATCTTGACTTGGGGCATTATGAACGTTTTTTGGGAAAATCTACTTCGCAGGAAAACAATGTCACCACAGGTAAAATTTACCAGACTGTCATCAACAAAGAACGCAGGGGTGATTACCTTGGAAAAACCGTTCAGGTAATTCCGCATATTACCGATGAAATAAAACGCCGCATTAAACTGGTAAGTACCAAGAAAAAACTTGACGTGGTCATTACCGAAATTGGCGGTACGGTTGGTGATATTGAATCATTGCCTTACATTGAAGCGGTGCGCCAGTTGAGATGGGACCTGGGTGTTGGCAACACCTTGTATATACACCTTACTTTGGTGCCATACCTTTCAGCTACAGGTGAATTAAAAACCAAACCAACACAGCACTCCGTAAAAGAATTGCTCGAAAATGGTATCCAACCCGATATTCTTGTATTGCGAACAGAGAGAGAACTAACCATTGATATCAGGAAAAAAGTGGCTTTATTTTGTAATGTGGATATTGATTCGGTTGTGCAATCGATCGATGCTTCATCAATATACGAAGTTCCACTGCTAATGCAGGAAGAAAAGCTTGATTTGACCGTTATCCGGAAAATGAATCTTAAAACTACTCAAAATCAAGATCTTTCGCATTGGAAAGGATTTGTGAAAAAGATAAAATACTCCAAAAAAACGATTCAAATTGCTCTTGTTGGTAAATATGTTGAGCTAACAGACTCGTACAAGTCAATAAACGAAGCTTTTTCGCATGCAGGTGTCATGAACGAGTGCAAGGTGGAGCTGGTGCATTTACATGCAGAGGAGATTACTGAAGAAAATATGGACATTATGCTCGCAGATTATGCCGGTTTGGTTGTAGCTCCTGGTTTTGGTGAACGTGGAATGGATGGTAAAATCCTTACAGCAAGGTATGCCCGAGAAAATAGCATACCTTTTTTCGGTATCTGTCTTGGTATGCAATGTGCTGTAATTGATTTTGCCAAAAATGTGCTTGACTATAAAGATGCCAATACCACCGAAATTACAAGGAAAACAACGCACCCGGTGATCGATTTGATGGAACACCAGAAAGGCGTAACCGTAAAGGGGGGGACTATGAGGCTTGGGGCATATGCCTGTCGGCTTAAAGACAATACCATAGCACATGAAGTATACCAGAAAAGAACCATACAGGAAAGACACAGGCACAGGTATGAATTCAATAATGATTACCTGAAAGAATTTGAAAAAGCAGGCATGGCGGCAACTGGTATTAACCCGGACACCAACCTGGTTGAAATAATAGAAATAAAAGACCACCCGTGGTTCATTGGCGTACAGTTTCACCCCGAATACAGAAGTACTGTAAAAGAGCCACACCCGTTATTTGTTGCATTTGTTAAAACTGCAATTGGAAGAAAATAAATCAGAATTATGGATAGAAATACAGCGATTGGGATTGGATTAATTATTGTGATCCTTGTGATTTTCAGCTTATTAATGAAACCTAGCGAAGAGGAGCTTGCTGAAAGACGTCGCCAGGATACAATTGTACAGGTTGAAAAACTAAAGGAAATTGAATTGTTGAAAGAACAGGAAGCCATTGAAAGAGAAGAACAGCTAAGTACCCAAAAGGATACTGCTATTGCAACAACTGCTGCAGTTGCAGTTTCAGCAGATTCGTTGAATGATACTGATTTGAATAAAAAATATGGTGTTTTTGCTGATGCCGCCCAAGGTACTCAACGGTTCTATATATTAGAAAACGATCTTATGCGGGTTAAAGTAGCCTCAAGAGGGGGAAGGGTATATGCAGTTGAACTTAAAGACTACAAAACGCATGACGGCAAACCGCTTATTCTTTTTGATGGAGACAGCACCATATTTGACCTTGAACTCTATGCCGGCAACCG
>CAYZFR010000265.1:0-4608 GCA_964477875.1 uncultured Myxococcales bacterium | reverse complement strand
AAACCGGCGTCCGAGGTTCGTATCCGAGTTCATCGCGCGCACGGCCGATGTCGGCAAAGGTTCGGGGGACGTCGCCCGGCTGGTCGGGCAGACGCTCGATGACGGCCTTCTTGCCCAGCGCGGCCTCCAGCTGATCGACGAGCGCGGCCAGGGTCGTGGTCTCGGAGCAGCCGAGGTTGTAGATCCGATAACCCGAGGTGCGATGGGCTCGATCGATCGCCGCCACCACCCCATCGACGCAGTCATCGATGTAGGTGTAGTCGCGGCTGGAGGAACCGTCGCCGTGGAGCTGGATCGGTCGCCCGTCCCGGATCCGCCGGGCGAACTTGTGGATCGCCATCTCTGGTCGCTGGCGAGGTCCGTAGACCGTGAAGAAGCGCAAGCCGATGAAGTGCAGGCCGTAGAGGTGGTGCCAAGTGTGACCGAGGAGCTCTCCCGCCTTCTTGGTGGCGGCGTAGGGGCTGATCGGATCGTCGACGGAATCCGTCTCCTTGAACGGCACCTCTTCCCGAGCGCCATAGACCGAGGAGCTGGACGCGAACACGAAGGGACGAACCTCGTGCTTGCGGCAAAGCTCGAGCATGCGCGTCGTCCCCTCGACATTGACCGCCTGGTAGACCAAGGGCCGCTTGATCGACGGGCGAACCCCAGCCCATGCGGCCAGATGGCAGACCACGTCCGGCCGCCTCCCGGGGTCGGAGAAGATCGCCTCCAGCTGCGCCTGGTCGTAGACGATGTCGGCCCGCACCAAATCGAAGCGGCCCCCGCTTGCCTCGGCCGTCCGCTGGATGGCTCGCGCGTTGGCCTGTTTGATCCGTGGGTCATAGAACGGATTGAAGTTGTCGATGCCGATCACGTGGTCGCCGCGCCGGACGAGAGCCTCCGACAACGCCGACCCGATGAAGCCCGCCGCTCCCGTCACGAGCACCAGCATGCACTCGAACTGCCTGCCGCGCGGAGCTGGGTCAACGCGGGTCGCCGCCAGGGGGCTTTCTTGACAGCCCCCGCAGTCCAGGTGACGACTCGTGCGTGCGTCGGACGTGGGCTCTCCTCGCCGGGCTCGGTGTATCGACGTGGGCGACTCCGACCCAGGCCGGGGCCGATATCCGACTCGGGGGTACGACCGGAAACGGCAACGGAATCCTGTTCAGCTGCGAACCCGCCCCCTGCCAACCCGACAACGCCGGCTTTCGAAGCTTGATGACCGAGCTCGCCTACGTGGTGGGGCCTCGGATCGACGGTCCGGCCGAGACCCTCGGCCACGCAGGCTTCGAGGTCGGCCTCGGCTGGGCGGGCAACTTCGTGTCGGATGGAGACTGGTGGCGGCTCACCGAAGACGGCCAGGAGGACCAGTCCCCCACCCAGTTCCTGAACACCCTCCAGCTCGATGTGCAGAAGGGTCTACCGCTCAGTCTTCAGGTCGGCGCCCACGTGAAGTGGGTCCTGGACAGCCAGATGGTGGCGCCCGGCTTGGAGCTCCGATGGGCTTTCGAAGAAGGCCATCGCCATCTGCCCGACGTTTCGATCGGCGCCGCGGTCAACACCCTGCTCGGCACCCGAGACTTCGATCTGACGACTTTCAGCGGCGACTTCGTCGTCTCCAAGGGCTTCACGGTGGGACAAGCGGCCCGCCTGGCCCCCTACCTGGGTTGGTCGCTCCTCCTCATCGACGCGCGATCCGAAGTCATCGACCCCACGCCCTCGACCTTCGTGATGTCCGACGATGGCCTGCGACCCGACGTCGAGAACGACTTCGTATTCGCGAACGTCGACATCGGTGACGACGTGAATCAGAGGCTTGCGCTGGGCTTGCGGGCGATCTTCTCGGTAGTCGCGGTGGGTGTGCAGGGTGACCTGCAGCTATTCAGCGATGGGGAGGCGGTGGGGCCGGTCGGCACCGTCTCGACCCGGGTCGCGCTCAGCTACTGAGCTTCGCGAGGCCGCTCGTCTTCGTTCTTGGGGCTGGTGTTCTCACCGGGGCCGACCTGCTCGCTCGGCGTGACGTCGATCTCGTCGTCACCCTGAAGGCTGGTCTTGAAGTTGCGAATCGATTTACCCATTGCCTGGCCCAGCTGGGGCAAGCGGCCGGCACCGAAAATTATGACGCCGATGCCGGCGATGATCAGGATCTCTTGGAAGCCCACGGCAGACGGACACTATCGCGGGGCATCCGAACCGTCCACGGCGATCGGCGGTTCCGGAGCGGGGAGCGCCTCGTATCGGACGTCGATGTCGCCGGGCTGAGGCTCCACGTCCACGATGCTGACAAAGCGCTGGCGACTGGCCGGCCCGAGGCTCGGCGCCGGCATGTGGCGCATGAACCGCGCCACCGCTTCGGGCCCGGCCGCGAGGACGCTCTCGGGGACATCCTGGCCCAGGACGGCCTGGGCCAGGATCGGGCCGCCAGGGCCACGCAAGCGGACCTCGACCAGCACCCCGTTCGGATAGGGCCGTGACTTGGTCTCGGCCGTCCCCGATACGACCCACAGCGACGGCGGCAGCTCGTGCGCGAACGGATAGACCCTGAGGGCGACCGTCTCGAGCTCGGCAGAGCCATCGGCGGCTGGCCTCGGCTTGTCGCCGAGCAGCTCCGGCAGGGCGTAGAACGCCACCGCCAGCCCGAGCGCGACCCCGAGCCAGGGCGGCCAGCGGAGCGAAGAGACCGGAGCTGGCGGCCGTGGCCCGGGCCCGCTGGACACCACTGGGATGTCGACCGTCCGCCTGACGGGGGTTCCCTCGGCCCGCCCCTGCATGATCGGGATCCCCTGGGAGGTGCTCGGCAGTTCGCCCACGGGCGGGACCGGCGTCGACTCGACGGAGGGGCTGGGGGGAAGGGAGGCCTCGTCCAGCACCTGGAACGGATCGTCGCCGACCGCCTCACGGGGTGGGGGCTCGATCTCGGCCCAGTCCCCTTCTGGTTCGGGCTCGAGGTCGTTGGTGAGGGCGGGCGGGGGCGGAAAGCGCAGGGAGCTCTCGTCATCCGCGTCCTCGGAGGGCGCCAGACCTTCGGAGAACGGTGCACTGGGGCCCCGAGGCGGCAGCGGAGGGGGGCCCGATGGCGGGGGAGGCGGTCCCGAGGGGAAGGGCGGCGGCTCGACGCCAGAGCCAAAGCGGGGTGCACCCGGTCCCAGGAAGGGATCTACGTCCGTCTGCCCCGGCGGTTGTGGCGGAGGCTCGCCGCTCGAGAAGTCAGCGCCGGACCAGTCGAAGGGGTCTTGGATCCCCGATGGGGCAGGACCCTCCTCTTCGGGCGGGGAGAAGGCCTCCAGCGGCGCGGCGGCCGGCGCGTCGAGGCCCGATGGGCCCGGGGAGTCGGGCCCAGGCCCCATCACGGCCGGAGGACCGGACCCTAGCGTGGGCGAAGTCGGGATGGGCGGCTTGGGGCTCGGGATTTCATCATGTAGGTCTTTCCGAACGACGAACAGGTGGGCGCACTTGCTGCAGCGGACCTTCACCCCGGCGCTGGCGACCTTCGCGTCCGGGACCCGGAACTTCGTCTCGCACTTCGGGCACTGAATGATCATGGCCGGGCCCGCCCAGCCTAGGAGCGCACCGAGACGGCCGCAAGGTTGCGAGACTTGCCGAATCGTGCGGAAACGGGGAGATGTCGGCCATGACCTCGGAGCCCGTGGGAGAAACGCCTGAAAAGACCGCCAAGGTCGTCAAGCGGTACTCCAACCGCAAACTCTACGACACGGACCGAAGTCGCTACGTCACCCTCGACGAGATCGCGAAGATGATCAAAGCCGGCGAAGAGGTGACGATCATCGACAACGAGTCGAAGGAAGATCTGACCAGCGTCACACTCACCCAGATCATCTACGAAGAAGAGAAGCGCGAGAGTCGCATGCCGCTGAGCATGCTCAGGAATCTGATCCAGAGCAGCGGCACCACGCTTCAAGATTTCTTCGACAAACAGGTCATTACGCCGGTGGGTCACATGCGTGACACGGCGCAGAAAAGCGTGGAGCGCAGCGTCGAGGACATTCGACAGAGCGCGTCACAGATACGCGAAGCCGCGACGCGCGGAGTCACAGAGCTCACCGATTCGGCGCGCCGCATCTTCAGCCGCGAGGAGCGGAAGGCCGAAGAATTTCGCAAGGCTTTCATCCAGCTCTTCGACGCGATGGAAGACCGGCTGGAGGCCCGAGTCCACGACATCGAGACCGCCTTCGATGCCCTGACGCAGCGAGCCACCGACCCGGAGAGCGAGAGCCCATCGGCCCGAGAGGCCCGCCAGCTCGCCATGAAGACCGAGGGTCACGTCGAGAGCATGCGCGAGCGCCTCGCCGCGACCGGGGTACTGATCGACAAGCTTCACCGCACCATCAAGGAGCGGGAGACCCAGCTGGCTGCCTCCTTGCAGCCCGAAGCCACGCCGACGACGCCCTCCAACGAAGGCCACTGATCCCGTCCCGCAAAGAAGGGTGACCCGGACCTAGTCCGGGTCGGGCCCCTCAGATCGCAAGGAGCGAAGGCCGCGTAGAGGCCGTAGCGACGCGCAGCGAGCGAATGTAGGAAATCGCGAAGCGATTGTCCGAAGGAGCAAGCGGAGAAGGGTGACCCGGACCTAGTCCGGGTCGGGCCCCTCGATCGTCATGCCTCGCA
>CAYZFR010000264.1:0-4612 GCA_964477875.1 uncultured Myxococcales bacterium | reverse complement strand
CCAGGCACGAGCCTCGTTCCCCGGAGGAATAGATGAAGCGGACGTTCCAACCTTCGAACCGGCGCCGTGTGCGCAAACACGGATTTCGGAAGCGCATGCAGACCAAGAACGGCCGGAAGGTGTTGGCCGCCCGCCGCTCCAAGGGCCGCAAGCGACTTTCCGCCAGCGTCTTCAAGAAGTGAACGAGCGAAAGGTGCGCCGCTTTCCGAAGAGCGCGCGCCTTTTGAAGTCGCCCGAGTTCCGCCGGGTGCAGAAGGGACGCCGGGCCGCATGCGCCATGCTCGCCGTTCACGTTCGACCCAACGAGTTGGGGCGCCCTCGACTCGGGCTGGCAGTGGGTCGCAAGGTGGGCTCCGCTGTGGTGCGCAATCGAATCAAGCGACGACTCAGGGAGGGCTTCAGGTTGTCTACCGCGCCTGAAGGCTACGACCTGTTGGTGGTGGTACGGCCGGCCGGTTGTAGCTTGGCCGGCGCCCATCCGCGACACGTCTGGGCCCGCGTCGAAACTCTGGTCGGAAAGGCGCTCCGATGAAGAGACTACTGCTCGCGGTCCTGCGGCTCTATCGGTGGGTGCTCTCACCGATCCTGACGGGTCTGGGCGCCTCTTGTCGGTTTCACCCCACGTGTAGCGCATATGCCATGGAGGCCATCGACCGGCACGGGGCGTGGAAGGGGGCTCGATTGGCGCTCATTCGCCTGGGCCGCTGTCACCCCGGCCATCCGGGCGGATTCGATCCGCCCCCCGAGGAGACATGAACCAAGAGGACGACAATCGACGGCTGCTGTTAGCCGCCGCGCTCTGTTTGGGCGTGCTGGGAGGATGGCAGTTGATGTTCTCGAGAGGCCCGGCCCAGGCGCCCGAGCCCAGCGGGCCGGTGCGTACATCGACCCAAACGAGGACGGGCGAAGCGCCGGCTGTAGACCCGGTGGCGCAAGGGCCTGTTGCGGATGGAGATCGGTCGGCGGCGCCGGTGGTGGCGGCCGAGCCCCGGCGTTCTCGGTTCGAGGGACGCGTTCAGGTCGACGGCCGGGACATTCGTTTCGAGGTGACGCTGACCAACGTCGGCGGCGCCCTCGATGGGTTCGAGCTCCCCAGCTTTTTCGAGCGAGACGAAGACAACCGCCGAACCGAGGAGCCGATTCGGCTGGCGGACCCCGTACAGGAAACCGAGCGAGGGGCCCGGGGTCAAATGGGCGGGCTGCTCTTCGGGGAGCAAACGAGCTTCAGGGTCGGAGAACGACCGGTCTACGCGGTCGAGGAGCGCGAGGACGGGGTGCTGTACCGGCTGCGAACGCCGGAAGGCGTGGTGGTCGAGCGCGAGTGGACGGTCAGCCCCGAGAGTGGTCTTTTGGAAGGCGCGGTCACGGTCCGCAACGAGAGCGACGAACGCCACATCCACGCCCTGCAGTGGGTCACTGCCCTCGAAGCGCCGGCTTCGATCAAGGGGGGAGGGGGTTGGTTGGCCAATTTGGGGGCGCCACCGGATCACCTGCAGGGCTTGTGCTGGACCGATGGTTCGGTCGAGAGAGAGAGCTGGAAAGACCTGCAGGAGGAGACGCAGTCCTTCGAGGAGGACGTTCGATGGGTCGCGGTGGATCGCCAGTACTTCGTGGGGGCGCTGATCCTGAGGGACCGGGTCGAGGCGCGCTGTAAGCTCGACGCCGAAGGTGAGCGCGTCTCCGCCATCGCGAAACTGGAGCCTGTGACCCTCGAGCCGGGACAGGAGCGCCGCCACAAGTTCACGATGTTCCTGGGGGTGAAAAAGCCCGACCTGCTGACCCTCGCCAACGCCGAACTCGAGGCGGCGGTCGATTACACCATCCTGGGTCTGAACCTGGCCCCCTTGTGTGCGTTCCTTCTCTGGGTTCTGGGGTTGTTCCATGACCTGACGGGGTCGTGGGGGCTGGGGATCGTCGGGCTGACTTTGCTGGTGAAGGCCGTGCTGTTTCCGCTGACCCAGAAGCAGGGCAAGTCGATGCGGGCCATGTCGGCGCTCAAGCCGGAGATGGACGCGCTGCGGGAGAAGCATGCCGGGGACCAGCAGCGCATGAGCGAGGAGCTCATGAAGCTGTACCGAAAGCACAACGTGAACCCGGCGGGGGGATGCCTCCCGCTGCTCCTCCAGATGCCCATTTTCTTGGCCTTGAACAAGGCGATGTGGGTCTCGGTCGACCTCTATCAGGAGCCTTTCCTGTGGATGAACGACCTGACGATCCGTGACCCGTACTGGATCCTGCCGGTCTGTCTGACGGCTGTGATGTTCGTCCAACAGCGAATGCTGCCGTCCACCATGGACCCTGCCCAGCAGAAGGTGTTCCAGTACCTCATGCCCTTGATGTTCGGGTCGATGATGGCGGCGCTGCCGGCAGGGCTGGTGATCTACATCTTGGTTAATACCCTGTTGACGATCATCCAGCAGCACTTTATCAACCGAACGATCGGCTCGACGCCTGCGCCTGCCCAGTAGGGGCGCGGATGCAAGTCGGGTTGCGGAAGCGGGACCAAAAGTGACGAAAGTCTTGGAGTTCGAAGGCGAGAGCGAAGCCGAAGCGGTGCGCCTCGCCAGCTCGAACATAGGCATCAATGCAGACAAGCTCGACTACACGGTCGTAGACGAGGGGTCTGGAGGCGTCCTCGGGCTCGGCGCCCGCCCGGTGAAAATCCGGGTTCGGACCGATGGGGAGGCGAGCGCCGAGGAGCGCGTGACCAGACTTACGGGTCCAGTGCCTGAGAAGGCGGCCGAAGCGAAGAAGGTTCTTCAAGAGATCCTGGACCGGATGGGCACGCCGGCCGAGATCGAACTTCGCGACGAGGAAGAGAATATCGTGCTCGTCCTGAGTGACGCCGCCGAGAGCGCGCCTATCGGCGAGGCCTGGGCCCAGACGCGGCCTCCTGTGGTTCCGGCCGTTCAGTTTCTGCTGAACAAGATCGTGAACCGTTTTCCCGAAGGTCGAAAGCACATCGTGGTCGAGGTCCCGAGCCTGCAAAGCCTTAGGAAGCCGGAAAAGTCCGAGAAGGCAAAGGGGGAGGTCGCGCCAGCTTCAGAGCCAGCCGCCATCCCCAGCTTCGAGGAGCTGGACGCCGAGATGGATCCGGAATTGGACCGGGAGCTCATTCGGCTCGGCTTGTTGATGGCGAAGCGAGCCGTGGAGCGGAAGCGGGTGCTCTCGGTGCACCCCATGGCCGCGGGCGAGCGGAGGGCTGTGCACCAAACCGTCACCATGGTGCCCGGAGCGCACTCGGTGTCGGAGGGCGAAGGTCTGTACCGGAAGCTTCATATCGTGCCGGACAGCCTGGGCGGCAAGGGAGGCGGCAAGAAGCGACGCCGGCGTCGTCGTCGTCCTGGCGGTAAGGGCTGAGTCCCTTCTCATGCCGCCAAAGAGTCGGGAAGAGCGACTGTTTGGCGCAGCCTGCCTTTGGCTGACCCTCGAGGCGACGATTTCACCCCTCGACTCGGACATCATGGTGGGAACCCTTCGCGACTTGAATTTGGACGCGACCGAGGTCGAAGCGTACCTTGCAAAGCATCGAAGCAGGGTCGCCGAGGCCTTGAAGAGAGGACGCCATGGCGGATGAGAGCTACTCGTTGTCCGAGGTCGCCGACAGCCTGGGCATCTCGAAGGAAGATGTCGTGCGTCGGGTCCACCATGGAGAGTTTCCAGGCCGTTTCTTGACGTCTGAGCTGGAGATGCGGGTCCCGGCTCGGGACGTGCGTCGGGCGCTGGAAAAGATGCCGTCCTCGAGGCCCCGTGGGGGGATGAGCGAGGCGTTGGTCTCCAGCGCGGGAATGAATCTGGAGGCGTGGAGTCGGGAGCGGGAGCTCCTGGAGGGCGTCATCCTGGACCGTGAGGCTCGGCTCGAGGCGCTGGTGAGTGACGGTTTCGAAGCGCTTCACAGGAAGCTCGATGAGTTGTCCAGACGCATGGACGCGCTGGAGTGGGACGGTGGGCTCGAGCCGAGCAGCGGCCGTGAGCTGGACGAGCTGCTCGACGAGGTCCGTGCGTTGGAGCGCATGGCTGGGCTCGATGGGACGCCGGACTGAACACGCCCTGGACCTGGCGGAGCGAATGCTAGGCGGGACAATCTCTAGGGGGGTGCCGAAGAACGGCTTCACCCCTCTGGGTGGCGGTCTTTCCGCGGAACCCTCCGGTTGTGTGCGTCTTCGTGTGGTGGAGGTCGAGGCCTACGGCGACGGTCGAGATACCGCCAGCCACGCCCGTTTCGGAGTTACGAAGCGGACCTGGCCGATGTTCGAGCCCGAGGGCTGTGTCTACATCTATCTTTGCTACGGTATCCACTGGATGGTGAACATCTCGGCGGGAAGGGCCGGCCTGGGTGGAGCCGTCCTGGTGAGAGGGGCGGAGCTGGTGGATGGGCTCGAGGCGGTTTGGGCTCGGCGGGGTCGGGATCCGCGATTGCCCGGTGTGTTGGCAGGGCCGGGCAAGGTGGGACAGGCCTTAGGAGCCGGGGCTGCGGACAGCGGCGCGCGCTTGGGAGGCGGCTTGTGGAGCTTCGAGGAGGCGGGGTCGGCTCGGACGGTGATCGGCCGGGGACCTCGGATCGGGATCCAGTACGCCGGCGAGGCGGACCAGCGGAGGCGGTGGCGGCTCT
>CAYZFR010000263.1:0-4652 GCA_964477875.1 uncultured Myxococcales bacterium | reverse complement strand
TCCCGTCGCTCCCGCTAATGCCTAAAAATATCCCCATTAGGCGTCTGGAGGATAAACCCTCCGGGTGCTGACAAGAATTGACATAAGACGGGTGGTCTCGGGGAAGGCATAAGCGAGTAACCTTAACTGCAAGGTGGGGTTGCTCGCTTCTTTTGTTAGCGAGCCTTCCAGATATGTCAACGGAACTCTCACCTGTGAATGTACATACGGGGAATGCTGGTCCCCGCCAACCATTGTCCTCAGTATACAACGGTTTCATGCCGTTGTCAAGGCGCACTTTATATTAATCACGCATTAATTGCTGCGTGCACCTAATTCTTTCCACTTACGGGCAGGACCTTGAACTCTCCATGCGCGGTTTCCTGCAAGCGTTCCAACTCCCGAAACAGCGGCTGAAATGCCGGATATGGTACCAAGCGCGTGATGCGCTCGTTCGGCAAATCGTAGTACACCTTCTCCAAGATGGTCTTGCAGATCTGCTCTTGTTCCTCGGCAGTCGCCGCCTCCCAAAGCGTGTCTAAGGTCTCCAGGTAAAGGCCCGCATCGAGCACAGCTACGTCCTCGGGGATAACCAGCGTCTTGAGCTCCTTGCGGATGGCATCGCGCTCCCGCTCATACTCACCTTGAGACGTAATCCCATCGGCATAGATATCCGCGATCCGCTTGAGGCGGCTTTCCAGATAACGCCTGCGGTCCAACACCTTTTGGCGTTCGTCGTCTTTAAGCAGATTATCCCGAATGCGGTCCTGCCAGTCCTCCGGCAGGCGTATACGTCCTAACAGCGCGCCTATCTGCTCCTCAGCCGTCGCCGCCCTCACCGTCGAGCCAGCATCGGGACACGCCAGGCCCCGCGTATCACTCAACTCTTGGTAATAGCGATAATCTCCCGACGACTGGGAGCGCAACGTCTCTCCACAGGTGTCGCAATAGATGATCCGCCCCAGAATGTAGGTGCGGAACTTCGGGGAGTAGCTCCGCGGTGCCTTCCGGCGCTTCTCTCGCGCTTCCAGGGCCGCTTGGAAGAGTTCCTCACTGATGATCGCCTCGTGACGGCCCCGGTAAATCTTGTTCTTGTACTTCACATACCCCATATAGAACTCGTTCTGTAGGAAATCCCGCGTCGAGTCCTTGGACCATTGGCGTCCGGTGCGCGTCTCAAAGCCTTGCTTGTTGATCAACTGCGCGATGTCGTGATCGGAATATTGACCGGTGGCATAGGTCTCGTAGGCCTCTTGGATGACCTCAGCTTCTTCAGGCACCACCTCGCCGTGTTCCTGGCCCTCCACTTTGACATATCCGAAGGGCAACCGCCCATTGTGCAGGCCATTCAAGACTCGCTGTTTCTTGCCCTTGCGCGTTTCTGCCGCCAGGTTGTCGATGTACCACTGGGCAAAGACGGCCAGCATGTGGAACTTGGCCCGGTCGGCAGGATCGGAGAAGTCGAAGGCCTCCGTGGCGGAGGCGATCAGGATATCGTTACGCTCCAGCTGCTCGAAGTAGGTCAGGATATGGGAGATCGAGCGTGAGAAGCGGTCCAGCTTGTGAAACACGATGACCTGAAAGTGACCGGCATAGGCATCATCAATCATACGCTTGAAGGCCGGACGGTCATCGCTGCTGCCAGAAAAGCCTTCATCGACATATTCTTCAACGACGGTCCACCCCCTGCGCTCCGCAAACTCCCGACAGATCCGCAGTTGGGCATCGATAGAGTGCCCCTCAGCTTGCATGCCTTCGCCCGTGGAGATGCGGGCGTAGATAGCCACCCGATAGGGAATGTCCTCTTTGAGCATCATACTCTGACGACCCCGTCGTTTTTCACGATTTGGACGGTAAGAACGCACCATGTTCGGCTCCTTGCTTCTGCTATATCAGATTTGTAGGTACCTAGCGTTACCGCCCCCCCACATACAAAAAAGCGGTGACGTGCGGTAGCGGCAGCGGTCACGGGAACGACGGATGGTCATGTCTATTGTACGTGGAAGACAACCCTATGACAATCTTGAGGACGGAGAGGGACACGATAGCCCTCTCCGTCCAGCTCAATCGCTAGCCCTGGCGTCGTTTTGGCCGCGAGGGTTGCTGACGCGGCTGCTCCGCCTTGCGCCTCGCAATCTGCGTCAAGATCTTGTCCACCAGGTGCTGTTCGCGTCTCCTGAGATGGTGTTGCTTTACCATAGGCTTCCTCCCGAGTGGAGGCAGCCCTACTCCCCGGGTTTCGGTCCTGCGCTCACGCTAATCAAGTGAATAGGCGCTCACGACGTCTGTGAGCAGAAGTCGTCAACCCACGTCTGATATAATAGGCGCCGAGATCGATCAAACCGGGTACTTGTGACTTCTTGTCACTCAGGATATGTGCAAGACGATGGACGCCGCAAGGCACGAGCTGTTACAATCGAGGCTTCAGAGCGTTACAGTGAACGGTAGCGAACGGGTTTAGCCGCTGGATGGGAGCATGTAGATGGTAGAGAAACATTACTTTGGAGTGTGGTTGAGAAAGCAGCGCGAACAGGCAGACTGGACCCGCGTTGAGTTAACAGAAAGGGTGCCGTCGTCTTATGCGGCTATCCGGAAATATGAAGAGGGCACCCGATCACCTGATATCACGACCGTCGTACATCTGTTGAACACCTTGCGGAGAGCCTGGGGGCCCAACGGTTCGGTCGCTGAGGCCCTGGACGGCGTCCTGCCGTTAGGCTTCACCTGGGAAGATATCCACCAGGCGGCTGAAACTCCCCTGTTGTCGACGGAGCGGCGCGCGTTCTTGGATTGGTGGCAGACTGGACGACCCGCCCATACGCGACGCTTCTGGCAATCCGCCCTTCCCAAGCTGTACGTGGAACGCGCTGCATTCACCCAAATCCGAAAGCAACTCATGCGGTGGACGGCTTTGCAACAAGTCCGGTATCAGGGCATTGTGCTGTGGGGGCCAGGCGGAATCGGCAAGACGACGCTGGCGCAGGCCCTGGGGTTGGATGCGCAGGTACAGCGGTTCTTCCGGGATGGCGTGCTCTGGCTGGATGCTCAAGAAGAGCAGCCCGCTGACTGGGCACAGCAGATCTGTGCTACGCTGGGACTGGAGAAGAACGCCAGGCCCTGGTCCCAGGTATGGCAGACGTGGGCCCAAGCCCCCACTCGACGTTGTCTGGTTGTCTTGGATGACGTGACGCCAGAGCAAAATCTCGCGCCCCTAATCACCGGCTGGGGACCGCAGATGGTGGTTTTGATCACCACCCAGACGCCCCACCTGATCGAGCGCCAACTCATGGAACACCTACCGGCAGATACACTTTGGGTGCGTGAGGTTTCAGAGCTGGTACGATCCGCGGTAGAAGCGCTGGTCGAGGGGGTGACCCAGCAAGAGGTCGAGGCTGACGAGCTGAAGCTCTTGGAACAGGTACACCGACAGTGGGGGTGGTCACCCGAATTAGTTCTTCAGGCTGCCTTCAACGTACAGCAGTCCGGTTGGACGGAACTCGAAGGGGCGTTACAGGAAGGAGATGCAACCGATAAAGCCACGCTTGCCAGACGTCATCTGGAACGGATACGGACGACAGAGCGTCGCTGGTACAGCTGGCTGCAAGCGCTGGCCCGGATTATGGACCATCGTTGGCCCTTCGGGCTCGAATATGGGGCAGCCGTATGGAACATCTCAACCGCGCAAGCTTCACACCGCCTTACCCTCTTAACGCAAGCGGGGTTGCTGGCCCGTTTGCAAGATAGAACCTCGGTATTGGGAGATGCTGATCCGCTGTGGCAAGTATGGCCCTGGGTCTATGCACTACTACCCGACGTCCCGACCGCAGATCGTTGGTGGCAGGAACTGCCGGTGCGCCTGGCTCAGGCTAGGGCCGGTCGCCGCTTACTACGGCGTTCACGAGCGTCCCTAGACCTACCCTGGTGGTTACCTCTGCTGGGCATCCCCCTGATGACCCTGCTTTGGCCTCTGGAATTGGGCTTCCTTATCTGGTACAAGCTGCAGCGGGCGAAGCGCACGTGGTCTCTGCAGAGATGGAAGACGTGTGCATCCATCTTTCTACTGGCGGCGATGCGAGTTCAAGAACAAGCATGGCAAGCACAGCGGGGTTTATCTCAGGAGTACTGGCTGTTATTGGCCCTCCCCGTCCGTACGATGGTCTGGACGCTCAGTTTGACCTTGGGCAGTAGTGGGTTGTTTCTGGGATTTTGGGCTGCGCGCGGGTGGACAACCTCGCTGATCCCTCCTACCGTGATCGCCGTCGGATTCGATATCACTTACAGACTGACCATGCTTAGCGTTGTGCTGGGGCTTGCGCTGCTGACCTGGGAACACGCCTGGATAGCCTGGGTGGCCTCGCAGACTGAGGTTAATGCATTAGCGACCCGCTTCTTCCGCTGGGTGAGGCATGTTACTTCTGAGTAGCGGCTGTTTTCAGCACGCTGCATGATCTTAAGGACCTGCTCGCTGGAGCCACACCTTGACAAACCCGCAACACAAATTTGACCATTTTCTAGTTCGTCCATATACTTAGAGCAGCATAAGAAAAAGCCCCAGAGCGTGGCGACGCTCGGGGCTCGAAGGTCCCGGATGCTAAGCAGATAACCATCCGGGAGGGTCAAGGCCTTTCGGTGGGCCGACCTTGACAGCCACAGTATAGCATAGCCGCCCACCG
>CAYZFR010000262.1:2917-4661 GCA_964477875.1 uncultured Myxococcales bacterium | reverse complement strand
CACGGAAAGACCGCCAGCCAGACGGGTGAAGCCGTTTTTCAGCACACCCCTAGTGTCCTGAGTCAGTAGAAACTTGAAAAACGAGGGCCTTCGCCCGAGGTGGTCCGGCGAAGAGGGCGCTGATTGGGCATCAGAAGCCGCAAGGCGAGGGTCTAGCTCCGCTTCAGCCAATCGTTGAGCTTGGCGGCGACGTCGTTGCTCACTTTGTCCCAGCCGTCCCGAATATGGCCCTGAAGCTCCTGAAGCTTCGCCTCCAGCTGCTCTCGCTGCTCCCGGGTGGATTCCCGAGCATCCGCCTTGAGCGCTTCGAGGTCGGCCTCCAGGCGCCGCCGCTTTTCTTCCACGCGATTTTCGAGCTCTTTGCTTTCCGATGTTTCCATGCGGCTCGCATTCTGAGCACTCCTCGTGCCAGGGGTCATCCCATGAAGTGGCGCTCTCGAGAGGGACAATTGATCTCGCCGCCGGTCGAGACGCCTCAACCTCCCTGGCCACTTCGGCACCGCGATGCCGCTTGCCGGCCGGCGGCGAAGGATGGATGCCAGAGCTCGGATGGCGAACATGGGTGAGGACGATTTCGCCCGGTGGGTGGCCGACGTTCTCGAGGCGCACACCGAGCCTCTGGTCGACGCCTGGGTCGACGGCCTGCAGCGCGAAGCGGGACGGCGCATGCCGCGGCTGCTGCCTAGGGAGGCACTGCGCGACCACATTCCCCCCGTCCTGCGCTCCTTGGCCAAAGCAGTGCGCACGCCGCCGTACTCGGCCCACGACGACATCCTCGGCCATCTGCGACTGCACGCCCAGCTCCGGCGCAGCCAGGGCTACGACGTGCAAGAGCTCCTGTCCGAGTTCGAAGACCTGTCGGATCGCGTCGGCCAGCTGTTGAACGAGCGCATGGAGCAAGACGGGCCCCGAGCGAGCCCAGCCGCGGTCGCGTCGACCATGAACCGACTCCTGGCCCTGCTCAGGACCATCGGCTTCGTGACGGTCGGGGTGTACAGAGACCTGGAGGAAGACGAGCGCAGCCGGCTCGCCGATCATCTCGAGACCTTCGGCCGCGCTCTCGCCCACGAGCTACGCACCCCGCTGTCCACGGTGCAGCTGGGCTTGGAGACGATCCGGGGCGGGCTCGACCCCGAAGAAGACTCGGCGCTGGAGCGGAGCTTGAACACCATGGAGCGCGCCCTGGCCCGCTCCAAAGAGCTGCTCGACGACATTCGCATCCTGGCCCTGTCCAAGGGCCGCCATCCCTCTCGCCGCCGCCGGGTCGCGGGCGTGGTCCACGACGTGCTCGAGGAGCTGAGCCTGCAGGCCGAGCAGAAGGGCGTCCAGATCATCAACGAAGTGAGCGACCTCGACGCGCTGGTCGACGAAACAGTCGCCCAGCTCGCGCTCATCAATCTGGTCAGCAATGCGATCAAGTACGGCAACCGCGAGCGCCCCGAATGCTGGGTCCGTACCCGGGCCGAGCTCGTGGGGGGCGAGGACGGGAGCCGCCACGTCACGCTCGAAGTCGCCGACAACGGGGTTGGGATCCCGGACGAGGTCGGGGAACAGATCTTCCGCCGCCACTTTAGAGCCCACCCCCAGCTCGCCCAAGGCGTGGGCCTGGGGCTCGCCATCACCCACCAGATCGTAGCCCAAAGCGGCGGCAAGCTGACCGTGAAGTCCGAGGACGGCGAGGGCTCCCGGTTTCAGCTCACGCTCCCGGCCTTCGTGTCCGAAGAGGACCCAGTGTCCATCGGCG
>CAYZFR010000262.1:0-2817 GCA_964477875.1 uncultured Myxococcales bacterium | reverse complement strand
CCATCGGCGCGAGGCTCCGCCGTTGACCCTCGGTCGGGCATGGCCCCTCCTCTGTTCGTGGACACGAGCAACGCCTCGAACCGAGACGAGACGACCCTTCGGCAGCTGATGAAGGCGCTCCACCGGGTGCTGAGCCGCCGGGGCCAGCACCCAGTGGCGGCCCGCCTACCGTGGCCCGAGCTTTGGGGTGGCGAAGCGGCGAGCGAGGTCGTTTTCCCCGAGGACCAAGCCGAGGCCTGCGTTCAGGCCTACTCCCTGGCCTTCCAGCTCCTGGACAGCGCGGAGGAGAACGCCACCGTCCAGCAACGACGGGTGGCCGAGGACGCCGGGGACCTGGGGCAGGAGTCGGGTTCGTGGCTTCAGAACTTGCGGATGCTGGCCGAGCACGGCTTTGACGCCGAAGCCATCGCCGCCGCCCTCCCCCGGGTGCGGATCGAGCCCGTCCTCACGGCCCACCCCACGGAGGCGAAGCGCCGCACCGTCCTCGAACACCAGCGGCGGCTGTACCGGCTGTTGGTCGAGCTCGAGAACACGATGTGGACCCGCGCCGAGCGCGCCGACCTGGAGCTGGAGCTGGAGGCCTGGGTGGAGCGCCTCCTGCGGACGGGGGAGATCTACCTCGAAAAGCCGAGCCTCTGCGACGAGCGCCGGATGGCGGTCCACCACCTCGCCAACATCCTGCCTCACGCGATCCCTCGCGTGCACCGGGCGCTGCGGGCGGCCTGGTCGGAGATGGGCTTCGATTTGGGCCTGCTCGAGGACTCGAGCGCGATGCCTCGAATCGTGTTCGGAAACTGGGTCGGCGGCGATCGAGACGGACATCCCTTCGTGACGGCGGACTTCACGGCCGAGACGCTTCGCCTGTTCCGGAGCGAAGCCCTGTCCCTGATCGCCGAGCAGCTCGAAGACCTGGCCGCCCGCCTCAGTTTATCCGAGAATCGACAGCCCACACCCCGGGCCCTGCAGGATAACCTGCAGCTATGGTCGGAGGCGCTGGGAGATGAAGGCCACCGCGCGCTCTTGCGGAACCCGGACGAGCCCTGGCGGCAGTACGCCAACCTGATGCGGACCGCGCTCCCCTCGGCGGACGGGGAGACCGCGCCTCCCCCGGGCCGGCTGCGGACGCCGGCCGAGCTCTTGGCCCGGCTGGACGATCTGTCGGGCTGGCTGCGGGCGGTCGGGGCCGAACGCCTGGTCTCGGTCGACATCGAGCCTGTCGCGGTCATGGTCAGGACGATCGGCTTTCATCTGGCGACGGTGGACTTCCGGCAAAACAGCGCCTTTCACGACAAGGCCCTGGCCCAGCTCCTCGCCCTGGCCGGCGCCGAGGGGGGCGAAGACTACCCGAGCTGGCCTCTCGACCGCCGGCGCGCCTGGCTCGATGCCGAGCTTCGGAGCCGCCGCCCGCTGGCCCGGCCCGAGGACACCCAGGACGAGGCTCGGGCCATGTTCGAGCTCCATCAAACCCTGGATCTGCACAAGGACGCCTTCGGAACCGAGGGGCTGGGGGCGCTGATCGTCAGCATGACCCGAAGCGCCGAAGACTTGCTGGCGGTGTACGTCCTGGCCCGGGAGGGGGGCCTGCTCGACCGAGAAGGCCGCATGCCGCTCAACGTGGTCCCGCTCTTCGAGACCATCGAGGATCTTTCGCGGGCCCCCGCGATCATGGACGACTATCTGGCCCACCCCGTGGTGCAGTCCAGTCTGCAAAAGCAGGCCGAGCTCGCCGGCCGGGAAGAGCGGATTCAGCAGGTGATGGTCGGCTACAGCGACAGCGGCAAAGACGGCGGGATCGTGGCCAGCATGTGGGGGCTGTACCGGGCGATGGACGCCCTCGCCGAGTCGGGCCGCAAGCACGGGGTGCGACTGGTCTTCTTCCATGGTCGCGGCGGTACGATCGGGCGCGGCGCCGGCCCCACCCACCGCTTCGTCCGAGCCCTCCCGGCCAAGACCGTCCAGTCCGACCTGCGCTTCACCGTGCAGGGTGAGTCGATCCGACACCACTTCGCCAACCTCGCCACCGCCGCCCACCAGCTGGAGCTCTTCGCGGCCTGCGCTCTCGGCACTTCCCTCACCGACGAAGCGCGGCCCACCGACCCACCCGCGCTCGTCGAGGCGATGGAGGCGCTGAAGGTCGAGAGCCGGACGGCCTACCGCGCTCTACTCGAGCACGAGGGTTTCGTGGCCTTCTTCGAGCGGGCGACGCCCCTGGACGCCATCGAGTCGAGCCGCATCGGCTCCCGCCCCGCCCGCCGGCCGGGTCAGCGCTCGCTGGACAGCCTGCGCGCCATCCCCTGGGTGTTCGCGTGGAACCAGGCTCGCTTCATCCTACCGGGCTGGTTTGGGCTCGGGAGCGGACTGGAGGCCCTCGCCGAAGCCCAGCCGAGCGCCTTCGAGGCCCTGGTCCGCGCCAAGGCGGAGCAGAGCCGATGGGCCCCCGTCCACTATCTGGTCAGCAACGCCGCCACCGCCTTCGCGATGACGGATCGCGATCTGATGGCCCGCTATGGTGCCCTGGCGGCGGAGGTGCCGCAGTCGGACGCCCTGCTGGCCCGACTTCTCGACGAACACGCCCGTACCGAGCGGATGCTGGAGCGCCTCTATCACGGGCCGCTGGCGGAAAAGCGCCCCGAGGTCCACCGGGCCGCCCGCCGCCGCAGCGACGCTCTTCGCCCCATCCACCTGCGACAGATCGAGCTGCTGGAGGCCTGGCGCAGCGCCGATGACGCGTCGCGAGACGAGCTGACCCCCTCGCTGCTGCGCACCATCAACGCCATCGCGGCCGGCCTCGGCTCCACCGGCTGAAGCACGCCCTCG
>CAYZFR010000261.1:0-4702 GCA_964477875.1 uncultured Myxococcales bacterium | reverse complement strand
TCTACCAGATCCACGGCAAGGACCCGTCGTCCTACCAGCCGAGCCTCCAGGAGGCCATCAAGCTGGTTCACGTCGGTGATCGACCGAAGGTTCGCCGCGCCATCGAGGCGGCCATCGAGACCCGACGGCCGATGGAGTTCGAGGCGCGACTCGTTCCCTTTCCCGGCGAGCTGCGCTTCGTCCGCGTCGTGGGGCAGCCCGAGCTCGACGAGGAGGGAAAGATCGTTTCGGTCTTCGGCGTGATCACCGACATCACGGTTCAGAAGCGCATGGAGGTGGAGTCCCGGCGGGCCATCGACGCGGCCCAAAAGGCCGCCGCCTGCAAGTCCGACTTTCTCGCCAACATGAGCCACGAGATCCGAACCCCGCTCAACGGCGTGGTGGGGATGACGGATCTGCTCTTGGAGACCCCCCTCAGCCCCGAGCAGAAGGACTACGTCGAGGCAGCCCGGGGCGCCGGCCAGCACCTCAAGGCCTTGCTCAACGATATCCTCGACCTCAGCAAGATCGAGGCGCATCGACTTCGTCTCGACGACGCGCCCTTCGAGCTGGTCGCGGCGCTGGATGTCGTAGCCGGCACTTTTGGCATGCAGGCGGCGCGCAAGGCCATCGAGCTGAAGACTCAGGCCTTCGACCAGCCGGTCTGGCTTCGAGGAGACGTGGTGCGCGTCAAGCAGATCTTGATGAACCTGGTCGCCAACGCGGTGAAGTTCACCGATCGGGGTACGGTGGAGCTCAGGGCGACCTTGACGCCGGAAGGGGTTCGCTTCGAGGTCGAAGATACGGGGCCAGGCATTCCTCTGGCCTCGCAAGGGGGGCTGTTTCGACGCTTCAATCAGGTCGATGGGAGCGGCACTCGCCGGCACGGGGGTACGGGCCTGGGGCTGTCGTTGTGCCGGGAGCTGACGGAGCTCATGGACGGGCGGATCGGCCTGTCCTCGGAGCCCGGCCGAGGGAGCTGCTTTTGGGTCGAGCTCCCGCTCACCCACGGTGGCCAGACCGAAGCGAGCCCGTTAGGCGGTACCGGTCAGGACGTCGAGGCGGCGGCGCTCCGGATCCTGGTTGCCGAAGACAACCCGACCAACCAGCTGCTCATCCGGCGCTTGCTGGAGCGAAGAGGCCACGCCGTCACCCTGGTGGAGGATGGCGCCGAGGCGGTCGACGCTGCCTTGGCCGCTGCCTATGACCTCATCCTCATGGATGTGCAGATGCCCCACAAAGACGGTTGGGAGGCCACCACCGAGATCCGGGACCGAGGGTGTGTGTCCCCCATCTTCGCCCTTACCGCCAACGCCGAAGCCGACGCAAGCGAGCGGGCCCTGGAGCTCGGCATGAACGGTTGCCTGACCAAGCCGATCGACATCGCGAGCTTGGACTCGCTCCTGCGCGGCTTGGGTCAGCGCAAGCTTCAGTCCGAAGACTTCTCGAGGAACGCCTCGTAGTCGGCTTTGCTCATGAGGGCATCGAGCTCGGAAGGGTCGCTGAGCTCGATCTTGAGCATCCAGGCGTCGCCGTAGGGATCCTCGTTCAGGCCCTCGGGGGACTCGATCACGCCGTCGTTCTTCTCGACCACTTTTCCAGACACGGGCGCGTACAGGTCCGAGACCGCCTTGACCGATTCGACCACGCCGAAGGTCTGGTTGACGCTCAGCTCGTCGCCGACGTCGGGCAGCTCGCAGTACACGATGTCCCCCAGCGCGTCCTGGGCGTGCCAACTGATGCCGATGGTGGCGACGTTTCCGTCGACGCGGCACCACTCGTGCTCCTTCGAGTACTTCAGATCTTCGGGGAAGTTCTTGTCCATGAGCGCGAGCAAGGTCCGTTTCCCCCACGCGCAGGTCAAGTCCGATCGGGGCCCAAGGGGTGTGCTAGGGGGGTGCTAGGGGGGTCCTAGGCCCGTCGCCAGAATGGTCGCTTCACGACCTCGATCTCGACCGACCGTCCCCGCACGTCCATCGCCAGCTTGGTGCCAGCCTTGGCCTTGGCCTTGGGCACGTACGCCAGACCGATCCCCTGCTGGACGCTCGGGCCCATGGTCCCGCTCGTCACGCGACCGACGGCCTGGTCGTCCTCCTTGACGACGTAGCCCGCCCGGGGAATGCCGCGTCCCGGCACGACGATCGGCGCGAGGCGTCGGCTGGGGCCTTCGGCCTTGATCGCAGCCAGGGCGTCACGGCCCACGAAGCCGGCCCCCTTGTCCAGCTTGACGACCCAGCCCAGGCCGGCCTGGTAAGGGTCGTCTTCTTCGGAGATGTCGTTGCCGTAGAGCGGGAAGCACATCTCGAGCCGCAGCGAGTCTCGGGCCCCGAGCCCGGCGGGGACGACGCCCAAGTCGGCCCCTTGGCCGACCAGGGCGTCCCACACCGCGGCTGCTCTCGGGGCCGGCACGTAGAGCTCGAAGCCGTCCTCGCCGGTGTAGCCCGTCCGGGCGATGATGGCCGATGCGCCGGCCGCCTCCCCCTCCAAAAAGCGATAGCTCTTCAAGCCGGTGGGGTCGGGAACGCAGATCCGCTTCACCAGCTCGGCCGCCTTGGGGCCCTGGACGGCGATCTGGGCCCACTCCTCGCTCTCGTCCCGCACATCGCAGTCGCCGCCCGCCTGCGCTTGCATCCACGCGAAGTCCTTGTCTCGGTTCGCCGCGTTGACGCAGATCATCACCTTCTTTGGCGAGAAGGCGTAGACGACCAGGTCGTCGATGATGCCGCCGTCTTCCCTGCACATGACGGTGTAGCAGGCGCCTCCCGGCTCCAAGGCCTCGACATCGTTGCTGATGATGCGGTTGACGACCCGGGCCGCATCGGGCCCCTCGAAGAAGACCTCACCCATGTGGGAGACGTCGAAGAGGCCGACCGCGTCTCGGACCGCACGGTGTTCGTCCACCACGCCGGCGTACTGGACCGGCATGCTGTAGCCGGCGAAGGGCACCATCCGGGCGCCGGCCGAAACGTGTCGTTCGTAGAGGGGAGTCTTCTTTTCGCTCATGCGGTCCTCCGGCGGGAGAAAGCCTCGACGGTGTTGGAGAGGAGATAGGCGATGGTCATCGGTCCGACGCCGCCGGGCACGGGGGTGATGGCCCGGGCTCGGTCCAGCGCGGGCAAGAAGTCGACGTCGCCCACCAGCTTGCCGGCCTCGTTGCGGTTGATGCCCACGTCGATCACGGTCGCGCCGAACTTGAGCCACTGCCCCTTCACCATGCGGGGGCGGCCCACGGCCGCGATCAGGATGTCGGCCTCTCGGATCACCGCGTCGAGCTGGCGCGTCTTCGAGTGGCAGATGGTGACGGTGGCGCTGCGGTTCAAGAGGAGGTCAGCCATCGGTCGACCCACCAGTCTAGAGCGACCGAGCACGACCGCCCGTGCGCCCCGGATTTCGGCGCCGCTCTCTTCGATGAGGCGGATGCTGCCCCTGGGGGTACAGGGTACCAAGGCCTCGGCCTCGTCGCCCCGGCTGAGCCTGCCCGCGTTCTCGGGGTGCAGGCCGTCGACGTCCTTGGCGGGGTCGATGCTGCGAAGCACCCGCTCCTCGTCGTGCTGCCGCGGGAGAGGCAGCTGCACCAAGATGCCGTCCACGTCGTCGTCGGCGTTCAGGCTCTGCACCTTCTCCAGCAGGGCCTCGGGGGAGGTGCCGGCGGGCAGCGTGTGCTGCGTCGACCGTAGGCCGACCTCGTCCGCCGCTCGCCCCTTGTTTCGGACGTAGACGGCGCTGGCTGGGTCGTCGCTCGCCAGGACGACGGCCAGGTGGGGGGTGGTGCAGTGGGTCTGGCGCAAGCCGTCGACCCTCGCCTTCACCTCGCCCCGTACTTTTTTGGCGATCGCTTTGCCGTCGATGAGCTCGGCCATCCGGGCCCCTTCGCAGCGCGCACCGGCTTGGTCAACTGCTGGGCGCGATGCTAGTCCACCAGCCGTGGAACGAGGCGCCGTCATCCGAACCGGGCTCGAGCGCATCGACGACTGCCCGCGACTGCAAAGTGGACGTTGGGGCCTGCTCGCTCACCCGGCCAGCGTGGACCGCGAGCTGCGGCATGGGCTCGAAGTGCTGGAAGGCGCTGGCGTGGATGTCGTCGCATTGTTCGGGCCCGAGCACGGCTGGTCGGGGGCGGCCCAAGACATGGAACCGGTGGAACAACGGCGTCGGGTCGTGTCGCTGTATGGGGCCGACGAGTCGTCGTTGCGACCTCAGCCCGCGGATCTCGAAGATCTCGACGGCCTGATCGTCGATCTGCAGGACGTCGGGGCTCGCTACTACACGTACGCCGCCACCATGGCCTACTGCTTGGAGGCGATGGCGGAGAAGGGGGGGCCGGTGGTGGTGCTCGACCGTCCCAATCCTCTCGGCGGTCGGGCCGGGGATCTGGAGGGGCCCACGGTCGCACCTGGCTTCCGCAGCTTCGTGTCCGAGCTGGATCTCCCGATACGTCACGGACTCACCATTGGAGAGATCGCGCGTTGGTGCGTGGCGGAGCGGCGGATCGACGTCGAGCTGGACGTGGTCGCGATGGAAGGATGGCGGCGGGACATGTTCTTCGACCAGACCGGCCTGCCCTGGGTTCTGCCGTCGCCGAACATGCCGACGCTGGACACGGCGGTCGTCTATCCGGGTCAGTGTCTCTGGGAAGGCACCACCTTCAGTGAAGGGCGCGGCACCACCCGGCCCTTCGAGCTGGTGGGGGCACCTGGTCTCGACCCCGAGGCATGGGCGAGGG
>CAYZFR010000260.1:0-4720 GCA_964477875.1 uncultured Myxococcales bacterium | reverse complement strand
GCGGCGCCGCCCGCGAACTGGATCGTGTTCGAGACTTGGGTCTCCGTCAGCAGCTGACCGTCGGAGTTGAAGCTCACGGTGCCTTCGGCAAAGACGAAGGGCTGGCCGGGGGTCCCGCCTTCCACTTCGTCGCCGGGGGCAGTGGCGGTCCAAGCCCAGGTGCTCTCACCCGACACCGGATCCACGCCCGTCTTGGTGAAGAAGACCGAGACCTGGTGGGCGTTGCCCAAGGAGTCGTAGACGGTCAGCGAGGTCGAGGCATCGGTCGATCCCTCGATGTCGTTGATGTCGAAGCCTCCCGGCGTGGGGGGCAAGATGTTGCCGTCCTCTCCGTTCACGGGGAGCTGGACCGCGAGGTCGACGCCGCTGGTCTGCTGCGGCGAGATGTTGCGGGTGGCGGCTCGAAGGTCGCCGACCACGGTCCCGATCTCGCCGTTGGCGTCGGCCTGGTAGCCCTGAAGGCGCAGGCCTAGCTGGCCCTCCCGGACCAGGAAGCCCTCCGCGTCGGCCGAGAACTGGCCGGCCCGGGTAAAGAAGTTGCCGGAGAGCCCGTTGTAGGTCCCATCGAGGACGAACATGCCCCGTCCCTGAATGGCGAGGTCGGTCGAACGAGCGGAGCCCACGATGGCGCCCTGCTGAAAGAGCTTCTCGATACGGGAGAGCCGAACGCCGCTGCCCAGATCGCCCACGCCGGGGAGGTTCTGGGCCAGTAGATCCTCGAACTGAGAGCGGGAGCCGCGGTGGCCCACCGTGTTGACGTTGGCGATGTTGTCCGACGTGACCGCGATGGAGCGGCTCATGGCCGAAAGGCCGCTGAGGCCGGAGTAGAGCGAATTCGAAAGTGCCATGTGTTGTTCCTGTTCTTCTTCAGAGGATCTCGAGAATGTCGCGGGGCAGCACGAGCTGCTCACCGACCTGAAGCTCCGCGGAGCCGTTCCGGAAGACCACGCGGTCCACGGTGCCGACGCTGGTGGTGCTGTGGCCGACGGCGTCGCCTTCGGCGCTCTTGGCTTCGACCTCGAAGCTGTAGGTGCCGGGGGGGACCCGATTGCCGTTCGAGTCGGTGCCGTCCCAAGGGATCTGGTGCTCGCCCGCCTCCAGCTTGGTCAGCTTCAGCGTGCGGACGGTGGCCCCGTCGGCGTTCTTGACGATGACGTCCACCGTCTCCGCTGCCCCGTTCAAGGAGAAGTCGAGCTCGGGGCTCGCGCCCTCGGCGAGCTCGATGGAGTTGCCGGGCCAGCGAATGTCGCGGCCGATGAGCTCGGTGGTCTGATTGTTGATCAGGCCGGCGACGCCGCCGCCGAGGACGTCGATGCCTTCGTTCACCTGCGCCAGCTGCTCCAGGCTCGAGAACTGAGCGAGCTGGGCCACGAACTCGGTGGAGTCGGCCGGATCCAGCGGGCTCTGGTTCTGCAGCTGGGTCAGGAGCAGGGTCAGGAACTGGTCCTGACTGACCTGCTGGTTTGGATTCGAGGGGGCCGTCTGCTGTGGCTGGACCGACCCTGCGAGCTCTCCGATTCCGGTCGTCATCGTCGTTTCTCCCGAGCCGGACCCTGAAGTCGTGGCTCGATTTCGATACGCACATCGGCAAGTTCGACCGGAAGTTCAGTCAAAACCGTCTCGATTTCGGGCATCAATCGGCGAAGCTCTCGACGGGCCTTCATGGTGCTGACGACGAAGGCGACCTCGTGGGCGCCGCCCGCCCCGGGTTGGAAGCGGAGCCGCATCGGCACCGCCGCCTCCTCCAAGACCAGGTTCAAGGGAAGCTTGGCGTGGGCCCGATGGGCCAAGCGCTCCCGAAGCTCAGCCATCATTTTGCGACTCGCTTGGCTGAGCTGGCTCTCCTCGGGCCGCTGAGCGGCCGCGATCTGGGCCTCGGCGAGCGCTTGGGCCTGGTGCTGGCCGAAGCCTCTTTGGCCTTCACCCCCTTCGGACCGGCTGGAGAAGCCTAGCTTCAGCTCTCCTTCGGGCTCCCCCTCTGGCTCCCCTTCGAGTAGCTCGCCTTCGATCGGTCGCTCGGGCTCCAGCTCCGTCGCTTCCGGCTCCACTTCCAACTCGACCGCGGTCCGGGTCTCGAGCTCGGTCGTCGCCTCTGCGGCCGGTCGAGGCTGGACGGGCTCCTTGGCCGCGCTCTCTCGGCCCAGCTCTTTCAAGTAGTCCACCAGCTTGCGAAGGTTGAGCTGCTCCTCGGTCAGCTGTGCCGGCGGCGCCGCCGAAGTCTGGGCCCGAAGGTCTTTGGCGTTCAAAAGCTCACCGTTCACCTCGCCGCCGGCGAAGGGCGCGCCGAGGGCGGCGAGGCTCGGTGTCCCGGCCAGCTCGCCCTCGGCTGTGAACAGGGGTTCGTCCAGCGCCGCCTTCTCGATGTCCGCGATCTCCTCCCGGCTCGCCCCAGCCTCCAAGGTGGCGGGGGGCTCCAGTCGATCCGAGGCCAACCAGCTCAGGAGCTCCGACTCGAAAGCGTCTTCGACGGCCTCGGACTCGCGGCCAAGGGCGACGGCGCCTCGGTCAACGCTTGTCGTCTTGTTTGGGGTCATAGGGAGGGGCTGGATGTCCATGTGCGAGAAACCATCGGCTCAAAGCCGCAGCTTTGGAGGCGTTCATGTTGGCGATGACTGCCGCCGCCTTGCGCATGTTCATGCCGTGCAAGATCTCTGCAGCCGTCGACGTTTCGAATTTGTCGAGATAGGGTGCCGCTTCCTCGGGCTTCATCTTCTCGACCGTACGGATGAGCTGGAGGAGCCGGGCCAATTTCTGTTCGCTGACCTTCTTCCCGCTTCGGGCCTGGGCTTTCTGGAGGAGTTGGAGCTTGGCTTGGAGCTCTTGGAGACGCTTCTCCAGCTCGGCCTTCGCCGCCTCCAGATCGAGTTGGGCCTGCTCCATCTCGGCCTCTCGGGCCTGCAACGCTCGTTCCCGCTCCTGCAGAGCGGCTGAGAAGTCGATGGCCTCGGCATCGGCGCCCTTCGGAGCTTCGACGTCCTTCTTCCGTGCATCTTCGGAGTCGGCGTGCAGGACGCCGCTCCCGGCCAGGAGGGGCGTCACCAACACGAGGACGAACACGACGGCCTTCACGATCGAGCCTCCTCTTCACCGATGATGGCTTCCAGCCCCGCGAGATCTTCGACCGGGTCTCTCGCGACCCGTCGATCCTGGCGGAAGAAGTCCACGATCCTGGGGTGCAGCCGGACGATGCGGTCGGTGTCCGGGTCCGTTCCCTGGCGATAAGCCCCGACCTGTATCAGGTCCCGGATCTCCTCGTAGCCTGACAAGATGCTTCGGACGCGGGCCGCCACTTGGGCGTGATGGGGGTTCACGATCTCGCTCGCCAGCCGGGACAGCGAAGCGGAGACGTCCACGGCCGGAAAGCGGTGCATCTCTGCGATCCGCCGGGACAGCACGATGTGTCCGTCCAGGATGGAGCGCGCGGCGTCCGAGACCGGTTCGTTCATGTCGTCTCCGTCGACGAGGACGGTATAGAAGGCGGTCAGGGACCCTTCGGAGTCGGAGTTGCCCGCGCGCTCCAGAAGACGAGGCAGCAAAGAGAAGACCGAGGGTGGATAGCCTCGGGTGGTGGGGGGCTCTCCGCCGGCCAGGCCGACCTCTCGAGCGGCGTGGGCGAGACGGGTCAGGGAGTCCATCATCAGAAGGACGTTCTTGCCTCGCTCCCGGAAGAACTCAGCGACCGAAGCGGCGAAGAAGGAGGCCCGAATGCGCAGGATGGGCGCCGCGTCGCCGGTGGCGACGATGATGACGCTCTTGCTCAGACCTTCGGGGCCGAGCTCTTCTTCGATGAAGCTTCGGACCTCGCGGCCGCGCTCGCCGATCAAGGCGACCACGTTGACGTCCGAGCTCGAGAAGCGCGCCAACATGCCGAGGAGAGTGCTCTTTCCGACGCCGGCGCCGGCGAACAAGCCCATTCGCTGTCCGCTGCCCACCGTCGTCATCAGGTCGATGACCGAAACGCCGGTCTGAATGGGAGCATCGATCGGTCGCCGATTCATCGGGTTGGGCGCCGTTCGGTACAGCGGCACTCGAACATCACCGTCCCGGAGAGGGCGGTCGTCCAGGGGGCGTCCGAGCGGATCGAGGACCCGGCCCAGTATCTGCTCTCCGAGGAGCTGGACATCGGTCATGCCCTCGGGGATGACGGGGTCGCCGGGAGACACGCCCCTTGGCTCGGCGAAGGGCGCCAGCACCGCGTCGTTCTCCTTGAAGCCGATCACTTCGGCCAGGAGGTCGTTCCCGTCCCGAGACGGGATCCGGAAGATCGCGCCAGTGCGAGCGCCGGGCAGGCGGGCCTCGAGGGTGGAGCCGTTCAGGCGACGAAGAGCGCCACCGACCCGGGGACGCTCTTCGTCGATGACGGAGCGGCAGAGTCGAAGATCCAAGGCCATGGTCAGCTCTCGCTCTCCAGACCCATGGCTTCTTTGAGCAGGTGCTCGAGGTGCTCCAGCCGCCGTGAGAGTCGCATGTCCACGGTGGCGTCGCCGCGCTGAAGCAAGAAGTCTCCTTCGGACAGAGCGCCGTCCGGCTCCAGTTGGAGGCCCGCCAGACCTAGCCGCGCCTGCAGCACGCTGACCTGCTCCATCAGCGGCTGCAGCCGCTCCGTGGCGCAGAGGATGGTGAGGGGCTCCGAGCCGTCGACCTCCTCCACTCCGCTCGCGAGAGCGCTCGCGAGCGACTCGAAGTCGACGGAGAGCTTCTGGCGAAGCACGTGCTCGGC
>CAYZFR010000259.1:0-4758 GCA_964477875.1 uncultured Myxococcales bacterium | reverse complement strand
CGCCCCGGCGCCTTCGAAGCTGAATTCCCAGCTGTTCCGGGCCCTTGGCGCGCACCGACCCTTTCCCACAAAAACACCATGGGTTGTGTTGACGGCGCCGGTGAGCCCCCATATATCGATATGGCGCCCAAACTCTGGGCCCGTCTTCAGGGAAGGAACAGGATTGATGACAAGCTTGCAGAACGGCACCGGTCTCCATGATGGATCCGGAGCCGACACCCACGATCCGCGCGAAGAGAGGGTCGAGGACGGTCGGACCAGCCGCCCCATCACCCAGCCCCCCACCCGGTTTGACAGGGTGGAAACCCCGACAGCGATGCGCGTGCGCAAGCGCTCGGGTGCCTTCGAGCTCGCCGATCTAAACAAGATCGTGAAGGCGGTCGGCCGGTGCTGCAGCGGCCTGCCGAATGTCGACGCCAACCGCGTGGCCATTCGGACGATCGGCGGCCTGTTCGACGGCGCGACCACCCAAGAGCTGGATCAGCTGTCCATCGCCACCGCGGCCGGCTTCATCGCCGAGGAGCCCGAGTACTCCAAGCTCGCCGCTCGCCTGCTCGCGACCTTCATCGACAAGGAGGTCCAGATGCAGGACATCCAGTCATTCTCTCAGTCGGTGCGCGTCGGCAAAGAGGTCGGCCTCATCAACGATCGACTGGACGACTTCGTTCAAACCCACCGCCGGAAGCTCGACCAGGCGATCCAGGGCACCCGCAACCAGCTGTTCGAGTACTTCGGTCTGCGCACTGTCTACGACCGCTACCTGCTGCGGCACCCCACCCGGCGCGACGTGATCGAGACGCCTCAGTATTTCTTCATGCGCGTCGCCTGCGCCCTCAGCCACGACGTGAAGGAGGCCATGGAGCTGTACCGGCTGTTCTCTTCGCTCGAATACGTCCCCAGCTCTCCCACCCTGTTCAACGCCGGCACTCGGCACGAGCAGCTGTCCTCCTGTTTTCTGCTCGACTCCCCGGAGGACGACCTAGGGGCGATCTATCGTCGCTACGGCGACATCGCCCAGCTCAGCAAGTTTTCGGGCGGGATCGGCCTGGCCTACAGCCGCATTCGGAGCCGCGGCTCGCTGATCCAGAGCACCAACGGTCTATCGAACGGGATCGTTCCCTGGCTCAAGACCCTCGACGCCTCGGTGGCGGCAGTGAACCAAGGCGGCCGCCGCAAGGGCGCTTGCTGCGTGTACCTGGAGCCCTGGCACGCCGACATCGAGGACTTCCTGGAGCTGCGGGAGAACACGGGCGACGACGCCCGGCGCACCCACAACCTCAACCTGGCGAACTGGGTCTGTGACCTGTTCATGGAGCGGGTAGAGGCTGACGCCGACTGGTCCCTGTTCGACCCCCACAAGGTCCCCATGCTCGTCGACCTGTACGGCGAGGAATTCGAGCAGGCCTACGTCGAAGCCGAAGGAGCCGGACTGGCCGAGAAGGTGGTCAAGGCTCGGGATCTCTACGGACGCATGATGCGCTCTCTGGCTCAGACCGGAAACGGCTGGATGACCTTCAAGGACAAGTCCAACCGAGCCTGCAACCAGACCGCCCTCCCCGGCCGGACCGTCCACCTGTCCAACCTCTGCACCGAGATCATCGAGGTCACGAGCCGGGACGAGACGGCGGTCTGCAATCTGGGCTCGATCAACCTGTCGCGCCACGTTCGAGACGGGGCGGTGGACGAGGATCAGCTCGCGCGGACCGTGCGCTCCGCCGTCCGCCAGCTCGACCGGGTCATCGACCTCAACTACTACCCGATCCCGTCGACGGAGCGCTCCAACGAGAAGTGGCGGCCGGTCGGCCTCGGGCTCATGGGGCTGCAAGACGTCTTCTTCCAGCTCGGTCTGCCCTTCGACAGCGAGGAGGCCCGGCAGCTCTCCCGAGACATCTCGGAGGAGGTCTACTACTGGGCCCTCCGCGCTTCATTGGAGCTCGCCCAGGAAAACGGCGCTCACCTCGGCTTCCCCGAGACCCGGGCCGCACGGGGCGAGCTGCAGTTCGACCACTGGGAGACCAAGCCCAAGGACATGGCGCGCTGGGAGGAGCTCCGAGCCGCGATTCAGGAGCACGGCCTGCGCAACTCGCTGCTCATCGCCATCGCGCCCACCGCGACCATCGCGTCCATTTCGGGCTGCTACGAGTGCATCGAGCCTCAGGTGAGCAACCTCTTCAAACGAGAGACCCTCTCCGGCGAGTTTCTGCAGGTGAACCGCTATCTGGTCGCCGACCTCAAGCGACTCGGCCTGTGGTCAGAAGAGATGCGGACCGAGATCAAGCAGGCGGAAGGCTCGATCCAGCACATCGAGTCCATCCCCGCCGAACTGAGAGCGGTCTATCGGACGGCTTGGGAGCTCCCTCAGAAGGCCCTGATCGACATGGCGGCCGAGCGAGGCGCCTTCATCGACCAGAGTCAGTCGCTCAATCTCTTCTTGGAGAATCCGAGCCTCGGACCTCTTTCCTCGATGTACTTTTACGCCTGGAAGCGAGGCTTGAAGACGACCTACTACCTGCGCTCGCGACCAGCGACGAAGATCGCGAAGACCACCGTTCACGGGTCGGAGCAGAACAAACCGACCGACGCCGAAGCGCTGGCCTGCTCCCTCGAGAACCCCGACTACTGCGAGGCCTGCCAGTAAGGCCCCCGCGCCCATCAAGGAGTCAGCATCATGCTTTTGGATCCCGGAATGAACCTGACGCTTCGGCCCATGCGGTACCCGAAGTTCTATGAAATGTACCGAAGCGCCATCAAGAACACCTGGACGGTGGAGGAGGTCGACTTCTCGCTCGACGTCGTCGACCTGCGGTCGAAGATGTCCGCGGGCGAACGACACCTCATCAACCGACTGGTGGCCTTCTTCGCGACCGGTGACTCGATCGTGTCGAACAACTTGGTGCTCAACCTCTACCAGCACGTGAACGCCCCCGAGGCGCGGATGTATCTGTCGCGACAGTTGTTCGAGGAGGCGCTGCACGTTCAGTTCTACCTGACCCTGCTCGACACCTACGTGCCGGATCATCAGGAGCGAGCGGAGGCCTTCGCCGCCATCGATCAGATCCCGTCCATCAAGAAGAAGGGAGACTTCTGCCTGAAGTGGATCGACAGCATCCAGGACGTGCAGCGACTCGAGACCAAGGCTCAGCGACGGCAGTTCCTGCTCAACATGATCTGCTTCGCCAGCTGCATCGAGGGCTTGTTCTTCTTCGCCGCCTTCGCCTACGTGTATTGCCTTCGGTCCAAGGGCCTGCTGCACGGTCTGGCCAGCGGAACCAACTGGGTCTTCCGTGACGAGAGCGCCCACATGGCCTTCGCCTTCGAGGTCGTGAAGACCGTGCGCTCCGAGGAGCCCGACCTCTTCGACGACTCGATGAAAAAGCAGATCCACGACATGCTGGAGGAAGCCATCGAGTGCGAGTCCCAGTTCGCGGAGGATGTACTCAGCGGTGGCGTGACCGGCATCTCGGTGAAGGACATGCGTCAGTACCTGATGTACGTCGCCGACCAGCGGCTGCAGATGCTCGACATGCCGCGCCGGTACGAGGTGCGAAATCCGTTCTCCTTCATGGAGCTGCAGGACGTCCAGGAACTGGCCAACTTCTTCGAGCGCCGCGTATCGGCCTATCAAGTCGGCGTGACGGGCGACTTCAGCCTCGAAGCCTCTTTCTGAGGACCGACGGCCAGCCGAAGTGCTTCCCACCCAGCTTCGCTGGGTGGGGGGTGTGACCGCAGCACGTCCCGAGCTGCCTCAGTTCGAGGCGGGGCTGGTAAATCCCGAGGCCCAGCCGATGTTGGGCTTGTGACCCTGCCCGTCCCGCCGCGCTTAGAGGACGATGCCCTCTGCTTCCATCAGGCGCGCCATGGCGTCTTCGAGCTTGGCGCGACATTGGGCCGTGGTGCGGCGGAGCATGGCGTGGATGGACGCGTCCTTGTCGTTCTTGTCCTCGCACTCCTGACTGTACTCCTCGAAGGCCACCAGTTGGGTCAGGAGCCCGACCAGGTGCTGCGGACACTCGCACTCGACGGCGCTCGACACCGTGGACAGCCGAGCAAGATGGGCGTTGGTGAAACGACGAGCCGGGATCTCCTCGGCCTGGTCGTCGACGGCTCGGGTGCGGAGCTGCTCGTCGCTTCGACCGCTCTCGCTCTCGATGATCGCGCGGCGCAGCTCGAAGTTGTTCATCGGGCCGCGGAGGACCCGCACCCGACCGGTCGACAGGCGCTGGATGTTGTCTCGGGTTCCGAAGCCGTAGACGACGATCACCCGCACGGCGCCGGTCCGGCGCAGCAAGGCTTGGGTCGTCTTGGACGTACGATGGTCAATGGTTGGGCACTCCAACACGATGACCCGAGGCTTCCGGGTGGTGGCCTCGGGGCCGACGTCGCTGGCGTCGGAGGCGGTCCCTACCACCTCCACGCCGTCCATATCGGCTTCCCCCTCCATCACCATGGTGGCCAAGGTCTCGCCGATCACCAGCGTCGCGATCTCCTTACCGTCGTACTCGGGGTCGACGGAAGCGATCCCCTGCAGGTGGTGCTCTTGCAGCCGGGTCTTCAACTCGTCCAAACCGAGCGAGGCGACGGTGCTGATGGCGTGGCCCCGGTCGACCAGCTGCTTGATCACGGTCAGTCGCTCGACGTCGGTTCGGTCATACAGGCGGGTCTGTCCCCCCCCCCGACGAGGCTCGCCCCCCTGGGTGCGGCGGTTCCCAACGCGGAGGGGGTTGGCGGGGGGGTGCGGGGGGCGGGGGAACGCCCCCC
>CAYZFR010000258.1:0-4802 GCA_964477875.1 uncultured Myxococcales bacterium | reverse complement strand
CTTACCCTGGGCTAGGCGCCGCCGCCGGTCGTGAAGCGACCGGCGCCCTCCGCCTTCCCAGTAGTTTGTAAACGTTTGAAAATAGGCGCGATTGGCTTTGAACCAACGACCTCTACCGTGTCAAGGTAGCGCTCTACCCCTGAGCTACGCGCCTAGCGAGGGTCCCGGGAGGTACACCGCAGCCGTCCCGTCGTCAACCGGATGCGGGCCCATCCAGAGACCCCCCTAGGGGTGTGCTGAAAAACGGCTTCACCCGTCTGACTGGCGGTCTTTCCGTGGAACGCTCCGGACGGCTCCGCCTCTCATCGGTTGCTGATGCCCAATCAGCGCCCTCTTCGCCGAAGCGTTCCACGAAAAGCCTGCCTACCCAGACGAATAAATCCGTTCTTCAGCACCCCCCTAGAGCTGGGTCCTGAAAATCGAGACCTTGTTGGGCTCGATGCGGACCTTCAGGGTCTTCGTCCCCGAGTCGGACTCTGCCCGCAGCTTCAGACAGCCCGAGGGCACCTTGGCCTTCGAGATCGGCGTCTCTCCGAGACGACGATCACCCCAGAAGATCTCGCTGTGGGGCTGCGTGTCGATGGTGAGGTAGCCCGCCGGCAGGGTCTCGTCCGGGGCGCAGCCCGAGGGGGGGGGCGCCGCTGCCGGCTCGGGCGCTTGCTCCGGGGGCGGGCGGGTCCGGCTTCGGCGGGCGACGGACGGAGGGCGATGAGCAGACCGCGCCGACCCCCGGGGGCGGCAGGTGATCTCGACCTCGGTCTCTCCGCCGGGGGGCACCTTCGCCGTCGCGGGCGCGGCGGTGCAGACATGGTCCGAGCGCTCTCCGTTGAGGCTGTGCACGCTGCCTCCCGAGACCTCCCTCGCCAAGGACGCGTGAACGCCGAGGTCCCGCCCGCCGTCCAGCAAGCGGGTCGGCACCCCGTCCCTGACGACCACCCTGAGCCGACCCCGATGGGCCGCCAGCTCCGGTCGAAGGGTGCTCCCGGCCAGGGTCGCGTCCATGTCCAGCTCCCTTTGGAATGGCTCGTAGTGCTCCAAGCGCAGGCTGAGCTCGTAGCGCTCGCCAAAACGCAGCGGCCCGATGTCGGCCGGCGTGCGGGCGAAGCTGCCGTCGGGAAGGCGCATGGGCTCGCCGTCGAGATAGATGGTGGCGCCCGGGGGCCGGGACTCCAAGGAGACCGAACCGAGGCCGGTGGTCGCAGTGGACCCCGTCGGCACGAAACGTCGCCACAGCACCAGCCCGCTGACCCCGAGCACGAGCAGCGCCAGCAAGATGAGCGCTAGCGGCAGAACGCGCTGCTGAGGGCGCACCGGGACGGGTTGGGTCTCCGCCGCCCGCGTGGCGCCTCCGCTGCCCCAGCGGGTCAGGGAACCGCTCGCCGCCAGCGGGGCCTCCATGGAGGTGGCGGCGCTGGTCCGGGCCTCGGCCGCCGCCGGATCGGTCGGCGCAGCGTAACGGGCGAGGACCTCGTCCCTCGACGCGAGCTCCCGCAGGCGTCGCTTCTCCTCCATCCTGTCCTGGAAGAGGGCCTGCATGTGGCGGCCGAGCGCGTAGGAGGTGGAAGGGCCGCTAAAGGTCTCCAGAACGCGCTCCAGCTCGCCTCGCATGTCCTCGGCGTTGCTGAAGCGCTCCCGGGGGGACTTGCGGAGGGCGCGGAGGATGATCGCCTCCAATCCTTCGGGGATCTGGGGCGCCACCCGTCGAGGCGGTACGATCGGGCGCTTGGTGATCATCTCCAGGATCATCAGCTCCGACTCGTGCTTGAAGAGTCGCTTACCCGTCGTCAGCTCGTAGAGGAGGATGCCGAGAGCGAAGATGTCGGAGCGGGCGTCCACCGGATGGCCCAGGCACTGCTCGGGGCTCATGTAGCTGAACTTCCCCTTCAGCATGCCGGTCTTGGTTTGCTCGCTCTTCGTTGCGGCCTTGGCGATGCCGAAGTCGACGACCTTGATCGCTCCTTCGTAGCTGACGAGGACGTTCTGGGGAGAGACGTCCCGGTGGACGATCTCGAGCGGGCGGCCATCGCCGCCCACCGAGGTGTGGGCGTAGTGGAGCGCACGACAGGTCTCGGCGATGATCCGCGCCGACAGCTCGAAGGGGATGGGCCGTTTTCGCTGAAGCCCCCGCCACGCGACCGCCGCCAGATTTTCGCCGGCGATGAATTCCATGGCGATGAAGTAGGCGTCACCCTCCTTCCCGAGGTCGAAGATCTGAACGATGTTGGGATGGTTGAGCTGGGCGCTGGTCCGCGCCTCGTCCAGGAACATCTCGACGAAGGTGGACTGCTCCGAGAGGTGGGGCAGGATCTTCTTGATGACGACGAATCGGTTGAAACCGGCCAGGCCGCGCTGGCGCGCCAGCCAGATCTCGGCCATGCCGCCCGTCGCCAGCCTCTTCACCAAGGTGAAGCGGCCGAAGCTTCGAACCGGTCCGAGGGAAGGCTGAGAAGTCGCCACCGGGCTCCAACGTACTGGGTTTGGGCCGTGGCGCAAAACGCCCCCCGAGGTTCAGTCCCGGCTTGGCAATCTGGGTTCCTTGTGGCTTCAAGACGATGATGCGCCACGCTCCTTCCTTCATCCTGTGCCTGACGCTCGCGGGCTGTGGAGGGTCCACCGCCGACGAGATCATCGGCCTAAGCTCGAATAGCTTCTTGGCAAACCAGCCCTTCGTCCTCACGGTCTTGGTGGCCGATCCGGTGGCCTGTGCCGAGGTTCGGCTCGACGAGGCCACCTGCGAGGTCGACGTGAACGAGGACGAGCGCACCATACGCGTGAAGGCCGAAGTCCCCTTCGAGGAGACGGACGGGTGCGTGCCCGACGGCGGCCTCAGGGGCGGGCTTCCGGTCGCGTGCAGCGTCGACGCGCTGCCGGCCGGGACCTACACCGTCCGAAGCCGGGGCGACCAGCCTTTCTCAACCCCCATCGAACTGTTCTGAAGCGCAGACCCTGCTAGTCTGACCGGGTGTCAGGGCTGTGGGCCGGCCTATGGTCGAACGAAGGAGACGCTGCCCTCCTCGACGTCGTGCTGATGGCCGCTCTCGCTGGAGGCGGGCTCGACCCCGCCACCGAGGACCGTCTCGGCCGCGTCATTCAGGACGCGCCCGAGCTCGCGGAGCTGGACTGGGACCTCGTCCTGGAGAGGGCCGAGCTGCTGGGCCAGGAAGCGCCTCTGTTCACCGAAACGCGACGTGCCCTTCCCCAGCGCCTCATCGGCCCGGCTGCGCGGCGGCGCGCCCTCGGTCTGGCGCTCCAGGTCCTGGGTGATTCCCCAGGCGAAGAGAGGCAGGCCGTGGTCGCGGCCATGGCCCAGACGCTGGTCGTCCCGGAGCAGGAGCTCGAGAGCCTCGGCCGCGGCGAGGGGCGTGGAGGGCTTTTGCGCGCCCACCTCAACGACCCGCGGAACAACCAGCGCGCCACCCTCTTCACGGCGCTCGAAGGCGCCGAAGACGACGAGCAGCGGGCCCTGGTGCTCTACAAGATCGACGGGATCCGCCGCCTCCTCTGGCGCCTCGGGGGCCGCGCCACTCCCCTGAACTTCGCCGAGCGGCTCCGCTTCGAAGACCGGGTATTCCGGGTCGACGTCACCCTCGAGCACGCCATGCGGCGGCGGCTCGTCCGCCTCCTCGCGCCGGGCGAGGCGCTCCACGCCGAAGAGCGCCCTCTGCTCCGTCAGCTGGCCGAGCGGCTCCCCGACGGAGCCTCCTTGCTGGTCGCCCACTTCGGGCCGCTGCCGCCGGCCGACCGCTCTTTCTTGATGGGTTTCGACCCGCAGCGCCTCGAAACGATACGCCTTTGAGCCGGGTAGACGGCCACGGTTCGGCGTGACGAACGGCCTCGGATGACCTAAGGCCCGGCGAATGGCCAGCAAGAAGAAAAAGGCGGCCGCCGACCTCGCCGAGCTGGTCGACGCGCAGGGCACGAGGCAGGCGGCCATGGACAACGTCGTCCGCCAGCTGCGAACGGTGGCCCGGGTCACCGTCATCGCTCTGGTCGTGATCTGGCTGCTCGCCCTGGGCTTTTGGACCGGGCTGGAGTCGGTCATCCCCCTATGGATCGCGGGCGGGCTCACGCTGGTGGCCGCCGTCGCGGCCGGCCTCATCTATCGCAACTACAACAAGTCGAAGGAGCTCGGCTTGATGATGGGTCAGAGCGGTGGAGGGGCCGACATGGGCAGGCTCGATGCCCGGGTCGAAAAGGGCGACGCGGCCGCCATCCTCACTCGGGCCCAGATGGAGATGCAAAGCGATCCCAAGAAAGCCCTCGCCACCCTGGAGCAGGCGCCGCTCGAAAAGACCCAAAAGGTGATGGCGAATCAGATCCGCGCGACCCGAGCGATGATCCACCTGAATCAAGCCGAGGTGAAGGCGGCCCGGGCCCTGGCCGAAGACATCGACCTCGGGAAGGCGCCCGACGCGCGCTCCAAGGCCAATCTCGCCGGCGTGGTGGCCGAGGCCTGGGCTCGCAGCGGCAATCCCATCGAGGCGAGCGAGCTCCTCGATGGCTTCGACCCCGAAGACGGCGACATGGAGGACGTGAAGATCCAGCTCTACCGGGCCCGGGCCTTCGCCGAAGCCCATCGCAACCGTCTCCCGTCCATGCGCAAGGCCCTCAAGGAGCTGGAGGCGGTCAGCCCTCAGCTCCTCGCCGTCTTCGTCGGCCAAAAGCGCGTCCACCCCGTCCTGACGAAAGAGGCTCGCAAGCGCCTCGAAAAATCCGGCCTCATCCCCCGCCAAAGGATCCAAGGTCGCTAGGGGGGTGCTGAGGAACGGATTTATTCGTCTGGGTAGGCAGGCTTTTCGTGG
>CAYZFR010000257.1:0-4870 GCA_964477875.1 uncultured Myxococcales bacterium | reverse complement strand
CGTACGCGAAGATCCGGCTGCTACAAGATCTGGAGCTCGTCACCGAGAGCGACGCCGACGATTGTCTCGGCCGGGTGGCCCTCGAGAAAGGGCTGTCCGAAGGGCTGCACTTCAGCACCAGCGGCGAGCCGGGCAGCAACGGCTTCACGCGCGACGTGAGCGCCGGCATCGGGACGCGGAGCGACGGGCGGCGGGTGTTCTACGTCGAGGCCGGCGGGGACGCCGAACGCGGCGACGGCCGCTACCCAGCGACGGCGCGCCTCGAGATCCAGCTCGACGGCACCGTGCCCATCGACGAGGCGTCGTGGCCGCGCGGCGTCTACCGCCTCACCGACGGCGGGCCGCACCGCTTCGACTTCACGTTCGACGACTGGGAGCAGCGGGCTGGGAACTTCTACTCCACGGTCGGTGACGTCCTGATCGGCCCGGCGACCAACGATCGCATCCGCGGCGCGATCGTCCTGCAACGCGGCTGGCGCCCGCTGGCGCCGCTGCCGGTGCCGCAGACATTCGATCCACCGCTGGTGATCAACATCGTGCTGAAGGATTGAGCGAGGCCGAGGCGATCCTCGCCTGCAGCGCATGATCCCTGCGACATACCTATCCGCGTCGAGGAGCGCGGCGGCGCGCCACTGCCTCGGCTGGACGGCCCGTGCGCCGGCACCGGCCCAAGGGCTCCGTAGATTCAAGTCCCGAGGACCTCGCTCATGACAAGCAGGCTGCCCGACCAGCTACCCGAGGGCCTCAGCGGCGAGCCGCGTGCCGTCTACGCGCGCCTTCATCTTGGCGAACGCGGTCTCCCGCGCCATCGCGACGTCGTCGCTGAAGGGCGAGAACCCGCAGTCGTCGGTGGTGCCGAAGCGCTCGCCCTGGAGAATCTCCGCCGCTTCGAGGGTTCGGTCTCGCACGGTCTGCAGCGACTCGATCGCGGCATCACAGGGATCGATGACGCCGATGAACGTCGTCTGCCCAGGCTTGCGCTCTCGCCGGACGATGTCGAGAACGCGGGGTTGGTCGGTCTCGCTCGCCATTTGGAGGTAGAAGCGCCCGGCGTTCATCTGAAACAGATCCGGCAGAAGGTCGGCGTAGTCGACGTCGGCCGAGTGGGTGGAGTTGAGATCTCCTCCCGGACAGGTGTGGATGCCGATGTGCGCTCGCTCCACTTCGCTGAAACGTGCGAGGACGGCGTTGTTGATCTCGACGAACTGACGAAGGAGTGTCCGCGACGGGTCGAGCTTGCATGCCAAACGCCCCTCGGTGAAATCGAGCTGCACAACCGCGGCGCCGGCATCGAGCGCCGAGCGGATATCGTTGGCCGCTTCCGAGACCAGGTCTTCGAGGAACTGTTCGCGCGAGTAGCCCTCGATGCCGGCTTCTGGGTAGAGAAGGCTCATGGCAGATGGTGCAATGACCGCCTGCTTTAGCGGGAGCTTCGTGTGTCGTCTCGCCTGCGCGACGTAGCGCCCGGCGTAGCCGCTGTAGCGGAACGGACCGGCCGTCAGTCGGGGGAGTTGCCTCGTATGACCGTCCTCGAACGGAATCGTCACGCCGTCGAGCGCGAGGTTGGCAAGCCCTTCGAGCGGGTAGGTCGCGAAGCTCGACTTCGACTGCTCGCCGTCCGAAATGATCGAAGAACCGGTAGCCTCCATGGCCGCGATGGTTTCGGCCAGCGCCCGCTCGACACAAGCGAGGTAGTCCGCTTGCGCGATGGCCGACTTCTCGAGCGCTGCGGCCGCATCGACCAGGTACTGGGGCCGAGGAACGCTTCCGACACCTTCGCTGGGAACTTGCATGACCGGAACCTACGAGGACAGACCGCGAACGCCAAGTAGAGTCTACCCCGCACGGCTCGGTCGACTCCAGCGCGGTTTTGGGCTCCGAACAGGGCCTCTCAGAACGCTCCGCCGGATTGCTTGCCGGGGATGTACCAGCTGGGGGTGATGAAGCGGAGCATGTGGGCGACCCTCTTGGCCCGGGAAAGCTCCTTTTCGCTCTGAGCGCGCTGAGCGGCGAGGTCGTCGGCGAAGAGGTCGTTGAAGAGCTGATTCGCGGCCTTGCGCTCCTCGGCCTCGGTGCTCTTTCGGATGGTCCGAAGTTCGCCCATGTCGAGCCAGGTTCCGTTGCAGCCCGGGCAAAGATCGATCTCGACCTTGTTCTTGGCGTTGTGGAAGTGGCGCATCATCACGATATCTTTGCACCGCGGGCATTTGCGCCGCTCGTCGTGGTCGACCTCGACCGGCGTCTCGACGTCGACCTCGATGCTCAGGAGCGGCTCCCCGATGTGTTCGTGGGCCTCGTCCATCTTCTCGAGCTCGAAGTTGTCGAACCACACGCCCCCACACGAGGCCTTGCAAACGTCGACCGTGACGTCCTGAAGCTCCACACGGAAGAGGGTTCCGCTACACGCCGGGCACTCCATGAGGCCAGTCTATCCGAGGCTCCGCCTGATGAGAAGATGCCCTCACCGCGACTCGTCGTCCTGCAGGCCAGAGCGTCGCCATCGACGCCCTTTACCGTCGAGGACGGTCGGCGGCTTTGGGCGGATGGGCGCGCTCGGCGACGGCGTCGAGGTAGGCCTCGACGCTCATCTCGCCGAGCTCGCCTCCGTCGCGGTCGCGGACGTTGACGGTGCCGTTGCCGACCTCTTTTTCGCCGACCACGATCACGGACGGAATTTTCTGCAGGCTGGCCTGACGGATCTTGAAGCCGATCCGATCGTCTCGGGTGTTGAGCTCGGAGCGAAGCCCCGCGTCCTGCAGCTGCAGATGGACCTTCTCGGCGTAGTCTAGGAACTTGTCGCTCACCGGCAAGACCGTGACCTGGGTCGGGGCGAGCCACATCGGAAAGCGCCCGGCGTAGTTCTCGATGATGATGCCGAGAAAGCGCTCCAAGGACCCGTAGGCCGCCCGGTGGATCATCACCGGGGTGTGCCGCTCGCCGTCGGCCCCCACGTAAGTGAGGCCGAAGCGAGCCGGCATGCTGAAGTCGAGCTGGATCGTCCCACACTGCCAGGAGCGCTCCAGCGTATCCCGAATGTGAAAGTCGATCTTGGGGCCATAGAAGGCGCCGTCGCCTTCGTTGACCACGTAGTCGATCTCCATCGAGTCCAGGGCGTTCCTCAGCGCCGCCTCCGCCTTCTCCCACATGCTGTCGTCGCCGATCGACTTTTCGGGTCGGGTGGACAGCTCGATCCGGATGTCGTGGAGGCCGAAGGCCCCGTAGACCTCCTTGAAGAAGTCGACCAACATCGAGATCTCGCCCTCGATCTGGTCCGGGGTGCAGAAGTGGTGGGCGTCGTCCTGGGTGAAGGCCTGGACCCGGAACAGCCCGTGCCGCGTCCCCGACAGCTCACGCCGATGTACGAGGCCCATCTCGGCCAGTCGGAGCGGGAACTCGTTATGGGAGTGGGGCCGGTGGGCGTACACCAGACAGTGGCCCGGACAGTTCATGGGCTTCACCGCCATCGGCCGCTCCTCCTCCACGTTGTCGACGACCTCTTCCGCCTCGCCCCGGAGCTTCATCTTGGTGAAGAACATGTTCTCCAGGTAGTTCGCGTAGTGGCCGGACGTGTGCCAGAGCTGCTCCGACAAGACGAGGGGCGTCTTGACCATCTTGTAGCCCCGTCGCCGCAGGATGGCCTGCATATAGTCCTGCAGCGTCGCCCACAGCTGGGCGCCCTTGGGGAGGAAGAATGGGAAGCCCGGCGCCTCCTCTCGGAACATGAAAAGCTCCAGCTGCTCGCCCAGCACCCGGTGGTCTCGCTTCTTGGCCTCCTCGAGAACTCGAAGGTGCTCCTCCAGATCCTCCTTGGTGAAAAAGGCGGTGCCGTAGACCCGAACCAGCTGCTCATTGTCGGCCTTGCCCCGCCAGTAGGCGCCGGCGATGGAGGTCAACTTGACGTTCTTCAGCCAGCCGGTGCTGGGAACATGGGGGCCGCGGCACAGGTCGATGAAATCGCCGTGCTTGAAGAAGGACAGCTCTTCGCCCCGCTCTTTGATCTCTTCGACGATTTCCCGCTTGAACTTGTTGGCCCCACCGTCGATGGCCTTGTAGCGAGCGTAGTGCTCGTTCGCTTCGTCGTAGCCCGAGACGTGACGCTCGAAGGGATGGTTCCCTTTCGCGATGCGCTTCATCTCCTTCTCGATGGCAGGGAAGTCGTCGGGCGTGATCTTCTCCCCGTCCCGCATGTGCAGGTCGTAGTAGAAGCCTCCCTCCACCACCGGGCCGATGGTGAGCTCGGCCTTTGGAAAGATGCGCAAGATGGCGTCCGCCATCAGGTGAGCCGCCGAGTGCCGGAGCACCTCCAGCGCCTCGGGGTCTTTTTTGGTAAGGATGGAAACCTTCGCCCCGTCGGGCAGCTTCTGCCGCAGGTCGATGATGTCGTCGCCAATCTTGCCGGCCACCGCCGCCTTGGCGAGCCCAGGACCGATGTCTTTGGCGAGGTCGACGACGGTGGCGCCGTCGGGTAGGGAGCGCTCGCTCCCATCGGGAAGTCGAATAGAAAGCATGTCTGTCTCCTTGGCGGGGGATACGAACCACCGCCGGTCCAGGGGCCGACGGAAACCAACCGCCGACCTCGACCTCATCGATCGTGACTCTAGCAGAGGCTCGGCGAGGGCCAAGCCTTCATTGGCCGCCAGAATCCTTCGCGGGGAGGAAGCCATTTCCGGTCGACAGGGCGGCTCGAAATGCCTAACCCGCGTCGCATGAGCCTGATCATCGGCGCCGACGGTAGCACCGCCCGTCCCAAGGGACTGGAAGAAGCCGACGTGTCGCTTCCGCCTCCGGGGACGGCCCCCGAGGCCACCCACGTCCTCAGCCCCGAGGATCTGCGGAAGCTCCTCGCGCACGAGGACGAGCTGGTTCGCCA
>CAYZFR010000256.1:0-4938 GCA_964477875.1 uncultured Myxococcales bacterium | reverse complement strand
CCTTCGAGAAGAAGGCGCTCCCGAGCTTCTAGTACATCAGCCCTCCCGACCCGAGCTGGCCCGAGCGGCAAGCTCATGATCATGAAGCTGCGAGACGACTACGAAGCGAAGATGGGGGCCGAGTACAGCCCGCGGCGCTTTCATGACGCTTTCCTTTCCCATCAGTGCGCCCCGATCCCGATGATCCGCGAGATGATGCTCGGGCCCGACGCGGGGCCAGCCCTGTGAGTTTGGCCACGGTCAGAAAGCGGGCAGAGCGCCTGCCGCATCTCTGTCCGCGTCGTTGGTCCCTCTGCGCCGGAGCATCGTCGCAAGCAACCCATTGAAGCGTCGAAGCGTCGCGACGCAGTCGACTTGGATGCGGCGACTTAGTAACTTTACATCGTGACTCCGACCATCGCCCAGCTGTTGGCGGTCAGCTTCACGGTGGCCGTGCTCGGTCTATTGGCGCTGGTGTGGGCCATCGCCCGGGCTCAGTTCTCGGATCTGGACAGAGGTGCACGGGTCATTTTCCGACCCGGCGAGGAAGGGCGGGTCGAGGACCCCACGGCCGACATCGGCTCGCTTCAGCGCTCGGTCGCCTCGACGACCGCGAGCACCGTCAGCAACGAAGAGCTCCGGCAGCGTAGCATTTCCGACGCCTCCTCTCGCTGGCCGGTGCTGGTGTTCGCGGGCTCCTCGGTCTTCTGGCTCCTGGTCGGCTCGCTGGCCGGCCTGGTCGCCTCTTTGAAGTTCAACTATCCGGACTGGCTGGTCGAGCAGCCCGCCCTGACTTTCGGCCGGATCCGGCCGATCCATCTCAACGTCGTCGCCTACGGCTGGCTGTCGATGGCTGGGATCGGGACCGCGCTCTGGCTCTTGCCCCGCACGCTCCGCACGCCTCTTCGCGGCGGCGCCTTCGCCGTCGCGGGCGGCATCATCTGGAACATCGGTATGATCCTGGGGACCACCGCCCTCTTCGCGGGCTGGAGCGACGGCATCGAATGGCTGGAGTTCCCTTGGCAGCTCGACCCTCTCTTCGTGGTGGCGGGCGCGCTGGCCGGCGTCCCGCTCCTGCTGACCCTCCGTCACCGCAAGGTCGAGCACCTCTACGTCTCCACCTGGTACGTGTCGGCGGCGCTGGTCTGGTTCCCGCTCCTCTTCCTGGTCGCCAACCTGCCCGGCGTCCACTTCGGCGTGGAGCACGCTCTGGTGAACTGGTGGTTTGCTCACAACGTGCTCGGCCTCTGGTTCACGCCCCTGGCCCTCGCCGCCGCCTATTACCTCATCCCCAAGATCGTCGGCCGTCCGATCTACAGCTACCAGCTGTCGCTCCTCGGCTTCTGGGCGCTGGCGCTGTTCTACAGCCAGGTCGGGGTCCACCACCTCATCGGTGGGCCGGTGCCGACTTGGGTGGTGACCCTGTCCATCGTCACCAGCGTCGCCATGGTGGTGCCCGTGGTAGCGGTGGCCGTGAACCACCACCTGACGGTGGCGGGCCGGTTCAGGGCGCTGCGCCACTCGCCGGTCCTCCGCTTCGTGGTGGCCGGCGCCATGATGTACACGCTGGTCAGCCTGCAGGGTTCGCTGACCTCGCTCCGGTCGGTGAACACGCTCACCCACTTCACCCACTACACCGTGGCCCACGCCCACGCCGGCGCCTACGGATTCGCGAGCTTCATCTTCTTCGGGGCGATGTACTTCTACCTGCCCCGGCTGACCGGGACCGAGTGGCCGTCGAGGCGGCTCATCGACGTGCATTTCGGCCTCATCATGCTGGGCTTCGGCGTCTACTTCGTCTTTTTGTCCATCGGCGGCCTGCTTCAGGGCGCAGCGATGCTCGACGAGAGCATCCCGTTCATCGAGTCGGTGGAGGTCACCAAGCCCTACCTGCTCGCCCGGACCATCGGAGGGTCGCTGATGACGCTCGGGCACGTGCTCTTCGCGCTTCACTGCCTCTTGCTGGTGTCGCCCTACCGCAGAGAGGAGCGGCGAGCGCCGACGCCGTGGCTCGAGGAGGCGCCGTCATGAAGAGCCGCAAGCCCCTCCTCAGCGAGGCGGTAGGCGTGACGACGGGAGCGGCGGCGATCTTGGCCTTTGCGGGCTTCGCCCTCGTCCTCGCGCCCTACCTTCAACTCGACGACGCGCCGAGCCCCGAAGGCCTGGAGCCCTACACCGAGCAGGAGCTCCGAGGTCGGGCGACCTACGTCGACCTAGGCTGCGTCTACTGCCACAGCCAGCAGCCCCGAGCTCCCAAGCAGGCCCCGGATCAAGCCCGAGGGTGGGGCCGACCGAGCATTCCCGGCGACTACAACAACGATTATCCGCACCTGCTCGGCAGCATGCGGACGGGGCCGGACCTGTTCAACATCGCGTCTCGCCAGCCCTCCGAGACATGGCACCTGCTGCACCTGTACCAGCCACGCGCCGTGGAATCCCGGAGCATCATGCCCGCCTTCCCGTTCCTCTTCGAGGTGGTCGAGGAGCCGGGGCCCGACGCCACGACGGTCATGGTCCCCGAGCCCTGGGCCCCCCAGTCGGGGACGGTGGTCGCCAAGCCGGAAGCGCTGGACCTGGTGGCCTATCTGCTCGCCCTCGACCACACCTACGAGATCACGCGAGAGGATCTGCGAAAGGAGATGCCTTGAACGAGCCGAACCGGGTGGGGCCAGCCGAGCTCAACGAGGCCGCGCTGAAGCGTGAGCTGACCGAGCCCGAGGAGACGCCCCGTGGACTCCCGCTGCTGGTGGCGGTGCTCCTGGGGGGCATTGGAGCCTGGGGCTCGACCTATTTTTGGTACGAAGCCGGCAGGGGCGACGACTTTCTGCTCGGCGACGGGCGGGCGGCGTTGATCGCGTCCATGGATCGTACCGAGGATCCGTCCGAGACCGTCGTCGCCGTCAAAGAGAAGGCCGTGGACGGCGCGGTCGTCTACGCGGGCATTTGCCAGGCTTGCCACCAGTCGACGGGGAAGGGCCTGAGCGGCGTTTTTCCGCCTCTGGCCCAGAGCGAGTGGGTGCTGGGCCCGGCCGAGCGTCCGGTCTCCTTGGTTCTGCGTGGCTTGGCCGGTCCCCTCGAGGTCGCGGGGGCCGAATACAACGGCGTCATGCCCGCCTTCGGCGAGCAGCTCTCGGACAAAGAGATCGCTGCTGTCGTGACCTACATCCGAAGCAGCTGGGGCAACGAGGCCTACCCCGTCGACGACGATCTGGTGAAGACGCTCCGCGCGCGATGGGACGGAACGGGGGCTATCCAAGGCGGTGAAGAGCTGTCGACCATCGGCGCCGGCGACGATGGCTGAGCGGCGGATCCTGCGCGTCGGCGGCATGTGGTGCACCAGCTGCGCCCGGGCCATCGAATCGGCGCTGAATCGGGCCGACGGCGTGCTCGACGCTAGGGTCAACTTCCTGACCGGGGCGGCGGTGGTCGACGTCCGGCCCGAGCTCCCCGAAGAGACGGTTCGCCAGCGAATCGAGGCCCTGGGCTACCCCGCTCGGGCGTGGACCGAGACGGCCGGGCTCGAAGATCACATGGAGGCCATCCGGGCCGACCTCTCGGTCCGGCTCGCTCTGTCGGCTCTGTGCGGCATGTGGGTCATGCTGCTTCAGCTGGTCCTCTACTTTGGCGAGCCCGAACCTCAAGCGGCAACCCTGGTTGCCCGTGCCGCCGGAGCGCTCTCCGCTCCGGTCGTCTTCGTCGGCGGCTGGCTCTTTCACCGAGCGGGCTGGCGGACGCTCCGGGCTCGAGCGCCGGGCATGGACTTCTTGGTGTCGATGGGGGCGCTGGCCGCCTGGACGCTGTCCATGGTCCAGCTCCTCCGTGGGAGCACCGAGGTCTGGTTCGACACCGCCTCCATGATCGTGACGCTTCTTCTCGTCGGCCGGCTGTTGGAGGCCCGGGTGCGGGCTCGAGGACTCAGTCAGGTGCGAAGCCTGCTCGAAGGGGCGTTCGAGTCGGTCCGGCTGACGAGCGGTGCGTCGGTTCCCATCGAAGAGGTGCGGGCCCAGGATCACGTCGAGCTTCGATCCGGCGAGACGGCGGCGGTCGATGGCGTGGTGCTGCGTGGGCAGGGCTGGATGGACACGTCCATCCTCACCGGCGAGGCGCGGCCGAGCTGGGTCGGCGCCGGTGACGGGGTTTCTGCAGGGACTCGGCTCGTCGACGGCGAGCTGGCCTTGGAGGTCAGCCACGAGATGGGCGCTCGTCGTATCGACGAGATCGAGCGGAGCGTCCACGCCGCCTTGGATCAGCGGACCGATATCGACGCCACCGCTCAGCGCTTTGCCGAGCGGCTGGTCCCCTGCGTGCTCGGGGTGGCCGCGCTGACGCTGGCCGTGTCGATGATCTTCCTGCCCGCGCCGGCGGCGGTGCTGCGGGGGGTAGCGGTCCTGGTCGTGTCCTGTCCGTGTGCTCTCGGCTTGGCGACGCCGATCGCCCTCGCGCGAGCCGTCGACGCCGCGCTCCGGCGCGGGATGGTCCTCAGAACGCCCGACGTGGTGCAGCGCGCGAGCTCGATCGACACCGTGGTCTTCGACAAGACCGGCACCCTCACCGATCGCAGCCCGAGCGTGCGTCTGGCGGAGCTCGCACCGGACTGGACCGAGGGGGAGCTGTTGGGCCTCGCCGCTTCGGCGGAGTGGGGCGTCGAGCATCCGGTCGCCGCCGCGCTTCGGAGCGCGGCTCGAGCGGCAATGCTCGAGCTCGAGCCAGCCGGAGAGCGCGAGACTCGAGCCGGGCGCGGCGTCCTTTGGCGGTCGCCGCTGGGCCGAGTCGTCTGGGTCGGCGCCAGCGAGGAGGGCGGGGTTCCGGTGGTGGAGGTGGACGGCAAGCGGGCCGCGCGGCTGTTCATCGAGACCCCGGTGAAGGCCGACAGCGTGGAGGCGGTGGCGCGACTGAGCGAGGCAGGGCTCGACGTGCGCGTGTGGTCTGGCGACGACAGCGAGCGGGTCGACGCTTTGA
>CAYZFR010000255.1:0-4941 GCA_964477875.1 uncultured Myxococcales bacterium | reverse complement strand
GATTACCGATACGGGTATGCCTGGCAGTTGCTTCCGTACCCGCTCGTAGTACTTATCAAGGCTGGCGTGGTCTATCTTTGGCGCATCTTCGCGCAGCGGGATGGCGCTTTCGGGCCGCACCGCTCCCAGCACCGCCTGCGTATCGCCGCCGAACAGTATGAAAGCGCTCGGGACCAGCAGCAGGGTCAGCAAACCGAATAGCGCCCCGGTTACCGCGTAGACGACCTGGAACGGCAAGCCAATAATCCCCAAGACGGTATGCGCGTTAGTCCATATCTGTTTCCACTTGCCGCGCACGGTAAAGGCATAAAACTTTTGGAGCAGGTTTTTCCAGTGAATGAGCACCCCCGTCAGAATAGCGAACAGCAGGAATACAGCGATAAAGCCCGACAGGTACTCGCCTCCGGGCAACTGGCCAAAAAAGTGCAGCTCGTACAACGTTTCACCCACCGTAGTAGCCGGCCCGCTGGAAAGCGTCACCTGATAATCTGCTGCGGTATTAATCAAGGCTTTAAAACGGCGGGGGCTTCCGTCTTCGGATTGCTCCGCGCCAAAAAATTGCACATAGGGAACCATTTCATTGGGGAGCCGCAGGGAAAAATGCTCCGCTTCCGCAAAAGCAGGATTAGCGGCTTTGATGCTGCTGAGCACTCGGCTGAAATCGACCGCGGCGGGAGCTTCGAAGCGGGCCTGTGGGTTTTCCCAGCGCAACAGTTCGTGCCGGAACAGGGCAAAGGCTCCGGTATAAAAAATAATAAACAGCGCAGCGCTCGTAACAATCCCCGTTACGGTATGGGTGTGAAAGAAGATATTGTGTGCCCGCTTGGGGAGTGCTTTAAGTTTCATAATGGCTGCTGTTTTACAAACCCAGATAGATCAGCCCACTACAGGCCAGAATACCCAGCAAGTAAATACCCCAGGCGTGCCAGCCATTCCGGAACAGAAAAGCGCCTGCCATCAGCCCGACCCAGAGAAAGAAAGTGAGAAAGGCAGAGGTGATCACCATAGAGCCTTTGTTGTCCAGATAGGCGCCAATAGCCAACTGCAATGCAAGGGCAAGGATAAACCCGCCAAGAACCCCTGCTGATATTTTCAGCGCCCGCTGCCTGGGGCTGGATAAGTATTTTGGATTCGCTGGCATCTCAGTTTTTTGGATTCATAAAATAGGCGATCAGCGGAAGGGATACGACCGTCAGGCTGAGGAGGCACATCCAGGCAAATGCCCAGACCAAAAGGCCCGTGGCCCAGCCGTATTCCAATCCGTAGAATACCGCCGCTAGCAAGCTGAGCAAGCCGCCCGCCAGCGAAGACAGAAAGCCTGTTTCGTGGACGGGGGCCGCCCAAGGCCGAAATACAGCCGGCAGATACTTCGACCGGCTGTAAAAAAGCAAACTGCTGATCAGCAATAAAAAAAGCTGCATCGTTTAGCGTTTTGACAGTTTCAGCAATTGGAAGCCAAGGCCTCCCTGCGAAATATTGAACTGCTCACTGGCCTCATTCGTCTCAGGGTCGATCCGGTAGAAACCATTAAAAGTGCCGCCGTTGGCGGTCATTTGCGTAAAGATAGTGCCGTCGTAATTGTACATGTACGGGTAACCAAAGCCTGCTGTCTGTGGCATGCCCTCCACGTAAGCCGCCGTTTGTGCTACTAGGTCGATCTCAATCACCCGCTGTGATTCGTCAGCAAACACCAAAAACTGTAACTGCTGGTATTCCGCATCCGTAATCGTCCCAGCAGCCAGCTTTTGCAGGAGCTGCATCACTTCCGGGGACTCCGTCCCGCCCGTGCCAATGCCGTACGCTTTATTGTTGCCTGCACTCACCATGCTTACGAACAACTGAAAGGCGTTGTTGGTCAGGCCCACTGCGTTGATGGGGTTCCAGCTGTAGTCCAAGTCAAACTCTGAATTGGTATTGATTTTCAAAATTTGCGGGCGGGAACGCTCTGCCGCCGTGGGGCCTACCTGCAAGTCAAGGCCGTAGGAGCCCTGCGCGATGAGGTACAAGTTGCCGGCTTCGTCCAGCACTACATTGCGTTCGCCCCGGAAAATAGGATAGGTCGCCTCCGGGTGCATGATAGTCTTCTCCCGGCTCAGGCTCGCTACATCTATGACCTCCACATAGATATTGACATCGTCGTAAAATTGCCCGGTATTAGGGTCATTGAAGTATAGCGCGGCGTAGATTTTGCCCGTGTTCGGATTGTGATAAAGGCCCGACACGCCACGGTCGAAATCCTCACCCTCCGGCAGCGGGGAGTTATCGCTAAGGTCAATCGCGCTGATATCCTCCATAGTGCTGGGGTTAAACGCGTAGACGGTCAACTCCCGAAAATTGGTGTAGAAGCCCAACTCTTCATCGATGATCTCAATAACGGAGGTCAGGTTAAGGGTTGGGATGCTGCCGATTTCCTCTAACTGCCCGTTCTCTGCATCAATCGCGTATTTGACCACGCCCTGATTGACACCATCTGTAGGCGAACCGAAGAGGAAAGGCCCGAGCGTACGCCGCGCATTGAACACCGGAAAGGACTGGTACTGCGTCAGGTCAATATTGCCTTCTGGCAGTTCCTCGAAGTAACCGCCGTAGGTCACTGAGCCCGCCGAGCTGTTGGCCGCAGAAGTAATCCAGTAGCCGGAAGTTTTGTAGGGGCTTTCTAATGCTATTTCCTTGGTGGCATCATCGGACTCTGTGCCCTGCGTCACCGTGAGGCTGACCGTGTAAATACCTGACCGTTCGTAGGTGTGTGTTGGGTTTTCCTCACTTGAAGAATTGCCGTCGCCGAAGTCCCAGCTAAAGCTTTCCGCCTCGGTGGAAGTACTGGTAAACGCTACCTGTAGCGGGTCATCGCTGCTCACTTCAAAGCTGAAGTCAGCCTGTAGCATGCCGGACGGCATAGGCTCATCGTCATCGCAGGCCGTAAAGGTGGCTGCCGCCAAAATGGCGAGTGCCAAGAACCAATTAGATTTTAGTAAGTATTGCACGTTTATGGTTTTTAAAATTTACGAAAAGTATAAGTCAGTTTCATGTTGAAATTACGCCCCGGCCGCGGTATGCTGAAATTGTCAAAAATATCAGCGTCTAGCAGGTTATTTACATTTGCCGAAAGGCGGAGTTTGCGCTGCCAGAAAGTGTATGCCACCCCCGCATCTATACGGTGCTGCTCGGGCACGTAATTGGCCGGGTCGTAAGTCTGGGCGGCATTGATAAAGTTAAATTCGTCCACAAATTTATGCTGCACATAGATCTGTAGCGGGTCATCCTGTTCAAAGAGGGCAGGGAACTCGTAGCTCAGACGGGCATTCGTAAAGAACTTGGGTACATTGGGGAAATCGGTGCCCACCAAAAACTGCGCGCTCGGGTTGTTGGCCGCAATAGATTCGTACACCTGCTGTAGCCGCGTGACATTGAACTGCAGCCGCAGCCGCAGCCGGAATTCCACAAAGCAATCGCCTTCCACGCCCAGGGTCTCTACTTCCTCGGCATTGCGAAATTGCTGGAAGACCTCCGTAGTCCGGTAGATAATGTCGTCTTGCTTACGCAAAAAACCATTTAGGCCGGCACCATAGCGCCAGCGGCCGCCCGAGCGGGTGTAGGACAGGCCCATGTTGATGTTGTCGCTCGTTTCTGGGGTCAATTCTACATTGGGCAGCAAGTTGGTGCCATTGCCGAAGTACTGGAAGAAGGTGGGGATGCGGACGGCAGATTCGTAAGAAGCCCGCAGGAAAAAGCCATTGCTAATATCGTATTTTGCCGTAACGTAGTAGCCGGGCAGCTCCTCCTGCCGAGTCACTTCCGTTGCCGACCGCCGTTCAAAACCACGGATAACGAACGTATACCATTTGCCCGCCAGGGCCAGCGTTAGCCGTTCGCCCAACAGTTTCTGCTGGTATTCCAGCCCAAGGATATTCTTGGTCAGGTATTGGTCTTTTTGCAAGAAGTCCTGCTCCACCGGGCGCGTTTCATCCCGGCCGATAGTATGCTGATGGGCCAGCAGGTTGCTCAGCTGTAGCCGGCCCCGCTTGCTGACTGCCCAGTCCAGCGTAACGCGGTGGGCAATATTGTTAAAATCGCGGTCGGAAAGTGTATTGTTGGACAGTTCCCCCCGCATATTCGGATTGCGGTTGATGACTGCTCCGCTCCAGCTGTAAATATTGGCGGTTGTATCGGTAAACAATACGTTGTTGCGCGCTAGGCTCGCTGTGCTGCTCAACTGCCATTTTGGCGAAAGCCGCTTCTCGTACACCGCTGATGCTGCCATCGCATTGCCGCGGTAAGTCGCCTCCCCAAAGGCTAACTGGGTGATGGCACCGCCGTTCTGAAGTTCCTTATAGTAATCGATGTAGGAAACGCCGATCCGGAACTTATCCGCCCAGGGTTTGCCCCGCACATCAAGGGTAGCGCTGCCGAAACCGAGCCGGTAGGCATCGTGGAATCGTTCTATTTCCTGCTCCTCGCGGGCTTCCCATATATAAGCATCCATGCGGTAGTTGTTGTCAGAATAGTTGTAGGTCGCATCGGCGCTGATGACCACACCTTCTGACAGTTTGTAATTGAAATGGGCATTCGCCTGATGCGTGTTGAAGGAACCGTATCCGTAGCTGGCCTTGAATTCGTTGTAGGGTTGCTGCCGGGTGATAATGTTAATCCCGCCGCCCAGTGCATCTGAGCCTACATGGATTGGCAGTACGCCTTTGTATACATCAATGCGGCTGATTTGCTCCACCGGTATATTGGTAATACTCAGTTGGGGATAGATAAATTCCATCGGCAGCCCGTCCAAGTAAGTGCGTACAGCTGTTCCATTTAGCCCGTTAATGCTGATGTCCGCCCGGTCGCCAAAGGAGCCGGAAGTACGCACGTTGACCCCCGGCAGTTGCTCAATCGCTTCGGAAAGGTCTTTGATCCGCCCCTCCAATTGCGAAAGCTCAATGCTTTCGA
>CAYZFR010000254.1:0-4958 GCA_964477875.1 uncultured Myxococcales bacterium | reverse complement strand
CTACGGCTACGCGCCCTCTTCGTCGGACCACCTCGGACGAAGGCCCTCGTTTTTCGAGTTTCTACTGACTCAGGACACTAGGGCTCGCGATCCTTCGCTTTGAACGATTCGGGGCCCTCGACCCGGAGTTTCCCATCCATCTCGACCAAGCGCAGGGGAGCCCCGCTCGTGATTTCTCTGAGCTTCGGTCCTAGAAGCTCGGCGCGCCAGCCCGTCCAGCGCAAGCCTTGCACGGGGTCGGAGACCGGCGACTCGACGAGCGCGTCCAGGTCAGCGGCGCTGTCCTCTAGGAGCCAGGCCGCAACGCCGGCCCGGGAGAGGGTCGTTTGGATGGCGAAGCGCAGAAAGTCTCGAGCGAGCGCCGCCTCGGGCGACGTCCCTTCGTGGCTTGGTGCCTCCAGCTCCATGTCCTGCCCGAACTTGATGGCGTCCAGCCACGCCTCGGCATGGCGGTCGACATGGGGTCCGGGGCTGCGGCGGGTTCCCCCCTTGAGCTCGGACTTCTTGCTCGGCGCTCGGTGGGCCCAATCGAGCAGCACGTCATCGGGCAGGATCCGCCGCGGCGGCGCGTCGGCGGCCTGGGCCAAGCGCTCCCGCTCCGCCGCCACCGCGACCAAGATCCCGAAGCCCTCGGCCGAGCGCCCTCGTCGCCGCACGCTGCGCCAGGCTTCTTCGGGGCGGGGAGGCTCGTAGCGGGCGGGGTCCAGCAAGCTAGCCTGCTCCTCTTCCAGCCAGTCTCGCCGCCCCCGAGCCTCCAGCTCGGCCTCCAGCTTCGCCTTGGCCGGGAGGAGATGAGCGACGTCGTCGGCGGCGTAAGAGAGCTGGCCCGGGGGCAGGGGCCGTCGGGCCCAGTCGGCCCGACCGAAGGCCTTGGGGAGCTCGACGCCCAGCAGCGCCGACAGCAGCGGCCCGAGGCCGATCGGGCCGCCATGGCCGCAAAAGGCCGCCGCTCGCTGAGTGTCGAACACTTTCGCCGGCAGGCCGCCGCTAAGACGCCGGAAGATCTCGAGGTCGTGCTCGAGAGCGTGCCCGACCACCGTCTGCGCCCGCATTCGGATCAGCTCCAAGAAGCCGCCGAGGGCGCCCTTGATTTCATCGGCCAAGGGGTCCACCAGCACGACCTCGTTCGGGGTCGAGAACTGCAGCAGCATGACCTTGGGCCAGTAGCTGTTCTCGGCGTGGAACTCGGCGTCGAAGCCGACCGCTTCCACACCTTCCAGACGGCCGGCGAAGGCGATCAGCTGCTTTCGCTCGGTGAGGGGGACGATCTTCGCCACGCGGGCTCAGGCGGCCTGGGCAGTGGTGGCTCGGGCCCCGGCCATCGCTTGCCGAAGCTCGCGGTACGTGAGCATCCGGCCCTGTTGCGGGTCCCACACCGAGGTGTCGAGACAGCGCAGGATCTCTCGAGGGGCCAAAGTCGTCAGGCGTGGCGACTGAAGCTCCGGGATCGCGTCCATCGCCTCTTCGAGGCGATAAAAAGGGATCATCGAGTTGAGGTGGTGGACGTGGTGATAGCCGATGTCGCCGGTCAGCCAGCGCATGAGCGGGCCCACCTCCATCATGGTCGAGGAGTGCAGCGCCGCCTGGGTGAACTCCCAGTCGCGCCGGTCCTTGATCTCGATCTCGGGGCCGTTGTGCTGGGCAAAGAAGAGGTAGGAGCCCACCGCAAAGCTGAGGGCGAGGGGATAGACGAAGACCAGCAGAGCCGTGACCCAGCCAAAGGCGAGGACGAGCCCGGCGATGAGGCCGAAGTGCACCAGGAGGGACAGCGCGGCGGTCCAGTTGCGACGTGGGTTCTGAATCAGCGGCCGGACGCACATGCCCAAGAAGAACATGGTGAGATGACCGAGCATCATGGTGAGGGGGTGTCGCGCCACCCGGTACTGAAGGCGCTGCATCGGGGTCGCGAGCTTGTACATCCTCAGAGTCAGGACGGGATAGGAGCCGATGCTCGCGCCCACGATCTTGGCGGTGTGGGCGTGGTGGTAGTTGTGGGAGTCCTTCCACACGCGCTCCGGCGTCAGGATCATGAGCCCGTAGATCCGCATCACCCACTTGCCGATCCGGGACTTGCGGAAGATCGCCCCGTGCAATGCGTCATGATAGAAGATGAAGAGGCGGACGTTCACCAAGCCCAGTAAGGTGGCCGGAAGGATCCGGAACCAACCGAGGGTCGTCCAACCCGCCAAGGCGACGCAGCAAGCCGCGACGGCAACGGTGAAGCCGAACAAGCGCCACGTGGTCGCCAAGTCTTCGGACGCGAAGGCCCGGCTGGCCTTGATCAATTCCGAACCTGAACGCTCATTCATTCCCGCGCCTTCTAGGTGGATTCCGGGCTGATGTGAATCGTTCACTGCGGGTCTCTTTCTCGATTTTTTGCAGGCCGCCGAGGGCTGACATCCGTGTTTACCCTCCAGCCCTCCGCTGGGTCCGGCTTGGTCACAGGTGGGCTTTCAAGAAGCTGACCTCGTCCACCAGCTGGGCGACCGTCTGCCTGCGCAGGTCTCCCCCTCCGTGGCCGGAGTTCTTCTCGATCCGGAGGAGGGTCGGGTCGGCGTCCCCCCGGGCCGCCGCCACGGCGGCGACGAATTTGCGTGCGTGCATGGGATCGACCCGGTCGTCGCTGTCGGCCGAGAGCATCAGCAGAGGCGGGTAATCCGAGCCGGGCTCGACGTTGTGGTACGGCGAGTAGCCGAAGAGGGTCTGGAACTGCTCGGGGTCGTCGGCACTCCCGTACTCGGGGATCCAGGCCTGGCCGATCCCGAACTTGTGGTAGCGCACCATGTCGAGCAAGGGCACGCCACAGATCACCGCCGCGTACAGGTCGGGTCGCTGGGTCATGGCGGCGCCGACCAGCAGACCGCCGTTGCTTCGACCGCGTATCGCGAGATGCTCTCGGCTGGTGTAGCCCTGGTCGATCAGCCACTCGGCGGCGGCGATGAAGTCGTCGAATACGTTCTGCTTGTTGTGAAGCATTCCCGCCTTGTGCCAGGCCTCGCCGTACTCGCCGCCGCCCCGAAGATTGGGCTGAGCGTAGATGCCGCCCTGCTCCACCCACGTAGTGGCCAGCACCGAGAAGCCGGGGGTCAGGCTGATGTTGAAGCCGCCGTATCCGTAAAGCAGGGTCGGATGACTGCCGTCGAGCGCGACGTCGGGTCGCCGAACGATGAACATCGAGATCTCGGTGCCGTCCTTGGATGGATAGAACTTCTGCTCCACGACGAGGTCATCGGGGTTCAGCGGGACGTCGGGCCGACTGACGAGGGCGGTCTTTTCGGTGGCGACATCGACCTGGTGGATCTCGGTGGGACGGTTGAAGGAGCCGAAGGCGAAGTAGAGCGTCGGGTCCTCGGCCCGCCCGCTCAGGGCGCTCACCGTTCCCAGACTGGGCAACGGGACCTCGCGCTGCAGCTTTCCGCCGAGGCTTCGCACCTCCAGCCGGCTGCTGGCGCGCTGTAGCACGTGCAGGACCAGGCGGCCGCCCACGACGCGCAGGCCGTCGATGACCCGCTCCGGTCGAGCGGGAACGATGAGCTCCCAGGCGTCTCGTTCGGGCGCTTCGGGGTCGACCGCGTAGACCTCCCAGTTGGGGTCCCTCTCGTTGGTCGCGATCAGCCAGCGTCCGTCCCAGGCCTCGGCCTGGTAGAGGGCTTCGGCGTCGGCCCCGAGACGGGTCCAGTCGGTGCCCTTCATGTTTTGCTCGAGCGGGCGGACGAAGAGGTCCTCCTCGGCCCAGCCGTGGCTGATGCTCATGAACACCCACTTCCCGTCCTCGCTGACGGTGGAGCTCATCCATCGCTCGGCCGAACCAGTTCGGTCTCGCAAGGTCTCGTCCTCGGCCGGATCTGTACCGAGCCGATGGAAGCGGATCTCCCCGTAAGCCATGCGCTCGTTGTTGGGGATCTCGTCCGAGGCCGGCGGAATCCAGGTGTAGAAGAAGCCGCGACCGTCGGGCGCCCAGGAGGGCGCCGTGTAGCGGAGGCCTTCGATGGTGTCGGGGAGCAAGGAACCGTCGTCGACTCGCATGATGCGCAGGGTCGACTCGTCCATGTTGTTCTTCTGCTCCATGTAGGCGAGGAGCTTGCCGTCCTCGCTGGCCACCGCCTCGGTGATACTCAAGGAGCCGTCCTCGCTCATGGTGTTGGGGTCGAGGAGGACCTGGGCCTCGGCGCCGGGCTCGGGCGCCCACATCAGGATCGACTTCTCCTCGTCGGCAGGCTTGCGCCAGAAGAAGGCCCGGCCGCCCTTCACGGTAGGCACGGAGCGGCTGTCGACGTAGAGGAGTTTTTCGAGCCGGTCTTCGATCGCCTCGCGAGCCGGGTAGCCCGCAAGCTGGGCCCGGGCGAAGTCATCCTGGGCGTCCATCCAGGCCGCCACCTCTGGCTGCTCTGCGTCCTCGAGCCAGCGGTAGGGGTCCGGGACCACGGTGCCGTGCAGCTTGTCTTGGACGTCTTCGCGACGGGTTTCGATGTCGTTCATGGTGGTCGAGGCGCGGGCGGCCGACTCCGGCGCGGACGTGGTGGCGCAGCCGTGCAGAATCGGCAGGGCCAGGAGGGCCATGGGAACGCGACGCATCGGCTGGCTGGCTAGCATGCCCTTTTGAGGCCCTCCAGGTCGATCGTACGCCAACCCGGGTGAAGCCGTTTTTCAGCCCTGCTAGGATTGACAGCTGGAATGGGCTGCACTAGAAGGCGGGTCCCCTCGGCGGGGTCGTAGTTCAGTTGGTTAGAATGCCGGCCTGTCACGCCGGAGGTCGCGAGTTCGAGTCTCGTCGGCCCCGCCACTTTCAAGTCCAAATTCGAGTTTTGCCCCACGGTTCGACCTCGGTACGAGCGGCTGTCCCCGGGGACGGTCGGACGAATACTGAAGCGCACCGGCTTTCCCGGAGCCTGTTTGCTCTGAAAGGATGGTGTCAACATGAGACGACGGAGTCGTTTTCCTGAGGAGGTCCGAGATCG
>CAYZFR010000253.1:0-4967 GCA_964477875.1 uncultured Myxococcales bacterium | reverse complement strand
TCTGGTGGGCGGCGGTTCCACGAGACCACCGGACGCATCCGACGGATCAGCGCCCCGACCAGCAGCCCGGTTGGCATCCGCGTTTCGGAGACCGCGCCCAAGAGCTCGTCTTCATCGGCCAGCGGCTGGATGCGGCGGCGATGCGCGCTCACCTCGATGGGTGCTCGCTCGATGAGCAGCTCGCCTCCGCCGACAGCGAGGCCTGGGCCGACCTGCGAAACCCGTTTCCGGCGTTCGTTTCATGACCTACGTCGCGATAGAGCCAAGGGGGACGGATCGACTGGATCGGGTCGGAGCGGTGGCGAGTAGTCTCTGCGCTGTTCATTGCGCCGTCTGCGCGCTGTTGCCGGCTGCCTTCGGTGCTCTGGGGATGGGTTCGCTCCTCGGACACGAGGCGGAGTGGGTCTTCATGCTGATCGCGGTCGCGTTTGCGGCCGGTGCGTTGATCTCGGGGTGGCGCCGCCACCGGTCGGTCTGGGTCGCGGGGCTGCTGGCCCTCGGTATCGCCGGGCTGCTGGCGTCACGCGGCTCGAGACGGGCGCGGCTCATTCCGAGCATCACGGCGAAGCGCACCACCCGACGACGGACCACGAAGCTTCGTCCAGAGACGCCGTCGTCCACGCCGCCCAGCCGATTGCGCCGCCCGCAGACGAGCGCGGCGGCCAGTATTCAGCCCATGCGGACGCCACGCATTTCGCCGGGACAGCCGTGGGCATCTTCGCGGGACTCACCCTGATGCTCGGTCACATGCTCAACATCTGCACAGCCCGCCGCTGTCGAAATGCCTGCTGCGAGTGAAGCTCGACGCTCGTCGGGCTCCGATGGTAGGGCGATGAGGTACCACGGCTGGTCGAACGGCACGACCGCTTCGAGCCCGCAGGTGGTCGTCCGTTCGAACGACGACTGAGAGCTCGAGGGCGCAACTTGGATGCTACGCTCCTGATTGTTTTGGGCCTCGGGCTCGCCATGAGCCTGTTCGCAGTCATCGGCGGACTCTTTATCCTCTTGCCGGAGCCGACACTGAAGCGATGGCTGAAGCCCCTGGTTGCGTTCGCGGCAGGTTCGCTGCTCGGAGGCGCCTTCTTCCACATGCTTCCGCACGCACTCTCCGCGCCGGGGGCCGAGAGCCTCGTGATGCTCTGGGTGGTCGTCGGGTTCGCGGCCTTCTTCGCCCTCGACCAACTGCTCGAGTGGCACCACGGCCGCGGTCGACCGTCCGAGCATGTTTGGCCGCTGGGACCGTTGCTGCTGGTCGCGGACGGAGTCCACAACCTGCTCGGCGGACTTGCGATCGGAGCCATCTTGATCACGGACGTTCGTGCCGGTTTCGCCGCCTGGATCGCCGCTGCGCTCCACGAGATTCCCCAAGAGATCGGGGACTTCGGCGCGATCGTTCACGCGGGCTATTCCCGCAAACAGGCACTCCTGTACAACTTCCTGTCCGCGCTCACGTTCCCTCTCGGGAGCTTGATCGCCTACCTCATCGGGGAGAGTCTCGACCTTCGGATCCTCGTCGCCCTCGGAGCCGGAAACTTCCTCTACCTTGCGGGCGCGAACTTGATCCCCGAGGTCAAGCAAGCAGAACGGCTCCGCGACGTGGGGATTCGTTTCGTTTCCTTCGTGCTCGGTGTAGGGCTTCTGTTCGCGGCCGGCGCGGTTGGCGTCGCTCGAGGCTAGGAATACTCCGTTGAGTCCGGTCTCCATTCTGGTCGTCGCTTCCCTCGCTCTCGTCGCGGGTCCGCTCTTCGGGACGTTTGGTGGTGCGTCTCGCGCCCTCCGCGAGGCGGTCGACGGGTTCGCTCTGGTCGTCACTGCGGGGCTCTGCTTCGTTCTCGTGCTGCCGCACGTAGTCGGCGAGATCGGGCCGGCCGGGCTTGCGCTGATGACGGTCGGCGGCCTGCTCCCGTTGTTGGCGCACCGGCTGAGGTTCCGACGCATCGGATCCGTGGGTCTCATGGTGGGGGCGCTGGTCGTTCACGCCATTCTGGATGGCGCCGTCCTGGCCACTCAGCCCGAGGCCGCTCCCGTGGCGTGGGCGATCGTCGGCCATCGACTGCCCGTGGGTTTTGCGATTGTCGTCGCGGTTCGGGCCTCGCATCAGCCGACATACATCGCGTGGGTGATTGCCGGCGCGATGGTCCTGGCGACGATCGTCGGCTTCCTCGCGGGCCCGGCCGTGGGGGCGACGGCCGGTAGCCCCGCTGCGATGGAAGCCCTCGTCGCGGGCTTGCTACTGCACGTGGTGGTCGCCCCGCACGCTGCGTTCGCGGGAGCAGCCGGTCACGCCCAGCATCACGTCGACGCTGAAGCGCACGTCGCGCACGACGCACCGCACGCGCATCACGAGCACGCGCCCGCGGTTGGGGGCGGATGGGCAACCGCGGGGGCATTGCTCGGACTGCTCTTGATGCTCGGCGGCGCCTTCCTCGGTCCGCGCGCCTTCGAGGGTACGGTTCCCGCGTTCCTGCGAACGCTGGGTGTCCTCGTCCTGGAGAGTGCGCCGGCGCTGCTGCTCGGGTACGCGCTCGCCGGCCTCGTTCCGCTGCTGCTGACCCCAAAGAGGACGGCCTCGCTCGGTCGTGGCAGCCGGCTCACCCAGTCGCTCCGCGGGATCGCTTTCGGCTTACCGCTGCCGGTCTGCTCGTGCGGCGTGCTGCCGCTCTACGAATCGCTCGTGCGGCGCGGAGCGCCCCCCATCGCGGCCATGGCCTTCTTCGTGGCCACGCCGGAGCTCGGCCTCGACGCCGTGCTCCTCTCGGTGCCCCTTCTGGGCTCCTCGCTGACCGTCGCCCGGGTCGTGGCGGCTTTCGCCGTGGCTCTGGTCGTCGCCGTGCTGGTGGGTGGGCGGCCCAGCGCGTCCGGCGCGGTCGACTCCGACCCGTCGCCCCAGGGGACCCACGGCCCCCTCCTCGACCGCGTTCGTGCGGGCTTCCGATTCGGTTTCGTCGAGGTTTTCGATCACACGATGCCTTGGATCGCTCTCGGCCTGGTCATCGCCGCCCTCGCCGAGCCCATGCTGTCGCATGGTGCCATCGCCAGCATTCCTTCGATGCTCCAGGTTCCCTTGGCCGCTCTGGTCGGCGTGCCCATCTACGTCTGCGCGTCCGGCGCCACGCCCGTCGCTGCGCTCGCGCTTCACAAGGGCCTGTCTGCGGGCGCAGCCATCGCGTTCCTGATCGCGGGGCCCGCCACCAACGTGACGACCTTCGGAGTGCTGGCTCGGCTGCACGGGCGACGGACGGCCTTCGCCTTCGGCGTCTCGGTCACGGTCCTCGCGGTCCTGGCGGGTTGGGCGGTGGATGGACTCGGCATCTCTGCCGCGCCGGTCCTCGATGCTCGCGCCGAGTCCGACGTGGGTGGGTCGTGGTTCGCTGGGCTGTGCGCGGCCGGTCTCGCGGTGCTGTCGCTCGTCTCTCTGGTCCGGCAGGGGCCGAGGGGAGCGCTGGGCCAGATCCTCCAACCCATTCATGCTCACTGAGACCGGTCACGCGTCGGGCACGCACCCTTCTTCGTCCGCGGTCGGGCGGTAGCCGCGAAAGCAGACGCAGCCTGAGGCAAACAGATCACCAAACCCGGAACACGGCGCGTTCGGACGCGGGTCGTGACAGGTCGCCACGCCGGCCTGCTCGTCGGCGACACACGCCTTGCGGGTGCCGCAGGGCTCCTCGGAGAGGATGCCGTCGACGCAGTTCAAGGCCGTGTTGCCGTCGCACCGAAAGGTCCTCGCGTTGCAAGAGTTCGCCGGGTCGGCACACACCGCCCGTCGCTCGTCAACCTCGATGCACGTGAGGCTCGCCGCTGCGCACCGCGCACCGGAGTGAAAGTGCGGGTCGCCGTAGGCGTGACACCAGATGACGTCTCCGTTGTCGCATCGCTCCCAGAAGTCCCGTTCTGCCGTGCAGCTCTCCCATTCGTCGTCCGAGCCCGCTCCCCCGTCGGGGTCGGAACCTCCGCAGCCGATCGCCCAGGCGCCGACGAGAGCGCACGCGGCCCATGATCGCGTCTTCATGGCCCGAAGGGTGCACGAGTGGACCTCTTATCGCAATTGACTTGCGTTTGACCGCAGGATGCCGCTAGAGGCAGGCCAGGGATGGTCTCAAACCGGCGCTCCGCAACCCGGCCCACTCGGCCCTTTGACCGTCGCTCGGTCCCTCGTCTGTCCCTCGCGTGCCTGGGGCTCATCGCCTCCAGCTGTGGGGCGGACACCGCCGGAACCGCCATCGAGTGGGACATGGCGGCCGTCTCCGTCATCCGCCCGGGGGCTGGGGACCCGAGCGCCTTCATCACGAGCTCGGGATGGTCCGTCGAGCTGGACCGAGCCGATGTCACCTTCGGGCCCGTCTACCTGCACGGCGGGGAAGCTCGAGCGGACGCGGTGCCGTCGCTGTTGCGGTGGATCGGTCCGTCCAAGGCGTACGCGCACCCGGCTGACTCGACGTTCGACGGGGGCCCCCCGTTGGGAGAGGTCCTCGACCAAAACGTCCTCGACCTCTTGGCGTCCCAACCCATGCCGCTCGGGCGCGTGCACGGTCTCGAGGGTCGGGCGCAGACCTTCGAGATCCAGCTGCAGCCCCCCGGTTACTCGACCCCGGGCGCTGCTTCCGCGGACATGACGATCATGAACGGCCACAGCTTCGTGTTCGCGGGCGTGGCTCGTCGAGGTGAGGTCGAGCGGCCCTTCTTCGCCGCGGGCCACCTGGGCGAGCTCGATCCCGAGCGAACGATCTCGAGCATTCCGACGGACGTGCTGCTGGTCGACGCGTCCGAGCGACCCGGTCCTTTGCTGCTCGAGGTCCGCCTCGACGACTGGTTTCGTCTCGTCGACTTCTCTGCCCTTTCGGAGCAGGACGAGGAAGGCCGCTTCCTCCTCCCGCCCGGCACGGTCGAGGGCGAGAGTCTACGACGCGGGATTCGTTCACGGACCGCGTATGAGCTGACCTGGAGCCAACGACCATGAAGATGACTAG
>CAYZFR010000252.1:4697-4973 GCA_964477875.1 uncultured Myxococcales bacterium | reverse complement strand
GGGCTTCGACGCCTACTGCGGTCGGGGTCGAGCAGATCGCAGTAGGCGTCGAAGCCCAGCCGGCCGGCGGCTAGCTCCTCCGCCAGGCGCCCGGCCCGCTCGGCGACCGCGGCCCGCCGCTCGCAGGCCAGCCGGAAGGTGTCTCGTTCCAGCCGGCGGCCGGTCCACTCCTCCAGCGCCGCGACCAGCGCCGCCAGCTCCTCATGCAGCAGCTGCGCCGCCTCGGGCCGCGCCAGCGGAATTTGCGGCAGGTGCAGCTGGAAGGCCGGCAGCCGG
>CAYZFR010000252.1:0-4687 GCA_964477875.1 uncultured Myxococcales bacterium | reverse complement strand
CTCTCCGTCAGCCGGCGGCCGGCCGCGGCCAGGGCCGCGGCGACGATCTCGGGCAGGTTGCGCAGCGTGTCGCAGGCGTTGAGCCACAGCAGACCGTCGAGCGCCGGCTCGGCCGCCAGCACCCGCTCCAGCAGGCCGCGGGCCGGTGCGCAGACGAAGGGCTGCAGGTGGGCGCCCGCATGCTCGGCCGCCGGATCGCGCCGGCCCCACAGCACCCGCGGCACCACGCCCAAAGCGTCGAGCAGCTCCAGCGGCGGATACAGCGGACAGCAGCCCAACACGGGCGCGCCCAGCTCGGTCATGTCGCCTCCGTCGGCCAACGCCGATTGAATAGCATCGATCCGGGCCGCAGGCCAGCTGAACGCGTACGGACTCTATTGGCTGATGCAATCCACCAGCTCATTCCAGGGACCGTTCAGCAGCCCAGTGCAATCAGTAGCGACCGATGTCGCCTGGATGAGCGGCCAGATGATTGCGGCGTGTTCATAGTTGTTCTCCGTCAGCCTTGTCCTGCAGTCTTCGATTGGCTCGTCAGAGAATCCGCAGCTGGCCACCTGCTCGCAGTAGTCGCCAATGGCACTATTCATGAAGCTGCCCGCCAGACGGCAGATGCCGTCGATGCAGGCGGCGCCGGCCTCCTGGGGGCAGGCCGTCCTTCCCGTGCAGTCCTCACCGAATACAGGCTGATAGTCATCCACCTGAACATTCATGGCCATACAGGCACACCCGTAGTCCTCGAGTTTGCATTCCTGATCGGTGTCGCATCCCCTTTCAGGGGCGCTTGTCGAGCAGGTATTGTTCGAACACAGCCTCGGGACATTTCGGCAAAAGACATCGGCTCCGCACTCATCCGTCTCCGGCAGATCTTCTCTCGCAACGAACTCGCAGCCGACGTCTGTGATGCTGAAGTGCTCCTCGAAGCAGTAAACTCCAACTGGCTTCCGGATGCCGACGCAGTCTGCGTCATCTATGCAGGAGACCGAAACCGAACCTCTGGTTTTACAGAAGCCGTCTGTTCCCGAAACCTCCGTACGAACGACCTCTTCTTCTTCATCCGGTCCCGTATCGCCGCTGTCCGCAGCCTGACCATCTCCAGTTCCCGAATCTCCATCGCCCTGGCTACCTTCGGTGCAAGAACATAAAAGTACAAGGACAAAGTGTAAACATATTAGCCTTCCAAGTGCCTTACTGAATCTTTGTAAAACCATTTCTACTCCCGTTTTTCATGCAAAGCATCCTCGAAATTGCTATGCTAGTTGCTATCACCAATCAATGGATCCTACTCGATCGAAAAAGCCGCCAGAAAAAGGTCGAAATCACCGAGCGAATTCCGAACCTGTTCATTCATGGTGCCGGCTCCGAAAGTGCTTGAGCTTTCGAACCTCCCTCCGACGAGGACGCTATTGCCCATGGCCGAAACGCAGGTCGGTTCGTCCAGGCCTGGTCCTCCGAAGGAGCTCGCTAGCACCGGCTCACCTTGTTCGTCCAGGAGCACCAAGAATCCATCGAATCCGCCTTGAGACGACAGCTCAGTGGTTCCTCCATCGGTCGTGACCTCGAACGGCTGTTCGAAAACGCCGGTGACGACGACCATGCCGCCGTCCACAAGCGCTACTGCGGTGGCACCCTCAGCGCCATTGCCGCCCAGGGTGACGACCCATTGAAGTTCTCCCGCACCTGAGTACACCGCCACAAAGCAGTCCGACGGCCCCGCCGAGGTTAGCGACACCTCTTCTGCGAGCCCAGGTGCGAACAGCGTCGAACCCGCCAGGACGCCGGCCACGGCTACGTGTCCTTCAGCGCCGATATCCACAGCCGTTGCAGAAACTGCTCCTTGAGCGCTCAGTGTGCTGGTTACCCAGTCCAGAGCGCAGTCAGTGCTTCTCTTGGCCACGAACATCTCGTGGTTCGCACCAGAGAACACCTCGGTCTGGTTGGGATCCCCTTGGCCGAAGAGCGGGCTCGCCAAGAAGAGACCAGCCGTCACCAGTCCAGACTCCGGGCTGCTGGCAGTGGCCTGCGCCAGCACCCAGCCGCCATCGCCATCGACGGACTGGTGGACGAGCTGACCTGCTTCGTCGACCACAGCGCAGCTGCAATAATCCCCGCTGATGTTCGAATACGTGCTGACCATGCTGCGCAAGGCGCCTTGCGGGCAGCCCGCTCCGATCGCTGCATGAGGGTCGAAGGTGCCCTGAGTCGAAAGCTCGAGGCCGTCACCGTTCGAGTCCAGAGCCCACACGAAAGCGTCCGCGCTTAAGTGCGAATCGACGATTGCTGGGCCACTGGCGGTCTCGAACTCAAGCTGCCCCAAGAAACTGCCTGCCAACACCAGCGATCCGTCCGGGCAGGTGCCTACTCGAAGTCCGTCGTCTTCGAACTGGCCGCCAGCCGTCCTGGCCCAGAGAACTTCACCTTGACCAGACACCCTGCCGACGAGAGCATCTTCCCAGCCAGCGGTGGGGTAGTCGAAACCGTCTAGCGCAGCCGTTGACATCACACTGGCTGAGAACACCGCATCGCCGTTCGGGTCGTTGGTCACGGACGTGAGCGAGTCCCACAAGGGACCACCGCCTGTGAGCACCCAGCTCAGCTCGAGGACAAGTGTCTGGGGTTCATCTCCATCCTCGCCGTCGAGTCCGTCCTGATTGTCACCGTCATGTGCGTCTGCGTCGCCGTCTTGCAGGTCCCTATCCGCATCGACAATGCCGTCGACGTCGGTACCTGCATCAGGCTTTGTGCTTGAGCTAGGACAGCCCGCCAGCAGGAGCGACAGCACGCTCGTAAGCAATGCCCTCAGAAGGACTTTGGACAGCACACGCAAATGTCCTATTGCCTCCCTGGTCCTTTCCTGCCGATAGCGCCTTGCCACGATCGATTGGATGGACCCCCTCTTGGCATGGGCCAGCTCGACTGCGCTGGTCCCCCGAGTTGGCTTTGGTAGCTGTGGAGGAACCTGCCTTTGACTACCAGAATGCGGCCATCATTGGCCATCTTTGGCGGATAGACGACTGCCGATACGTCCTGTGTGCCGAACTCGAACAGCTTGGAGCCGTCGGACAAATCGATTCCAATTATCTTGTCTGCCACAGGGACCAGGACTGCACTGCTCGAAGTTGCGGTTGCTGCGGTCGCTGGCGGGATCGGCAGTCGTTGGTGCGGGCTGTATTCGCTCAAGCGGCTCCTGGCCGCGGGCTGGAATTCGGCGGACACACTGTAGACATGCCCGTCAGATGAGTTGATGGCCAGTCTGGATGCTGCATCGACGATCGGCTCATGCAACAAGCGCGAATTGCGAGCCGTATGCCAGGCGATCTGCCCGTTGTCAGCGAGCACCCACACCTGACCGTATCCTGTTGAGACCAAGACGCACTGCTGTTCTAGCAGCACCGGCCCTGTCGTGCAGCAGGGTCTGCGGTCGTGGGCAGGAAGGTCGTCGATCAGCGTCTCGCGCCAGGTCAGACCGCCCGAAGAGTCGAAGCGGAGCACCTCCAACGAGGTGGAATCGGTCACCAGGGTGATGTTGCCTTGTGAGTCGATGGTCGGGTGGGTCTGGGTGTATTGGTTGTCTGGGATCGGCACATCGAAGACCGTCTGCCCCTCGAAGGTCAGCGCCACCAAACGGCTGTTGTCTGCCTGAACCCCTTCCAGGTACGGATTGAAGACTATCATGTCGTCTGAGACCGCCAGGTGCTCGCCGAACAGCCGCGGGCTGCCTTGAGCAGGTGTGTACGCAAACGAGCGGAGCGGGTCGCCCTGTGCATCGATCAAGTGGAAGACTGACGAGGTGTCCATCACCAGGGCCGCTTCTAGTTCTGCAAGGTAGTACGGGCTGTGGCGCGTGGGGCTGGGATCGAAGGCGTGTTGCCAGTCGATCCGGCCATCTGGAGTGACAGCGTACAAGATGTCCTGGCCCAGGAGATACGCGGCGCCAGCGTCGCTCAGTGCAGGAGCTCTGAGCCACTGGTCGAACTGAATGGACCACTGGTACTCGACGCAAGACCCACAGTCCTCGGGGCAGATCCAGCATCGCTCGTCGGGTTCGCAAGTTCCATCCTGACAAGTAGAAGCGATTGGCGAGGGCGCAACTGATCCAAGTGCCCTCGTCGACTTCTCTGTTTTCGGTGGCGCTGTTGCGTCCCGACCCCGGTCAGACTCACAGGCATGCAGAACGAGACCTGCGATGGCCATCGTGGCCAGGAGCGCGAGTTCGCGAATGAATTTGGATGCCATCACTTGCTCAGCGTTTCCTCTAGTCAGACCGCTTCGACACCTCGTAGACCAGGTTTGTCGCTGGATCGATCGAATACAGCCACAGCCTTCCATCGTATTCTAGCAGTTCTGCGGCATCTTCGGAAAAGGTGTACCTCGGCACCGTATTGGCCCTGTCGCCTGTTCCGGACGGTAAGCGCTTGTCGGTCTGATTGTCGCAGTGCCCTCTCTGCTGCCGTCATCCGCTTAGGCCCGCTGAACGCGTACTCAAGACGGTGCATTACTGCTTCTGGCACTCACCATCGATGCACAACTCGTCTCCAGCACATTGAGAATCCGCAATGCAACCCGTTCCCCCATCATTTTCGGAGTTGGACAAGACGCACTCAGGGGCCATGAATTGGACCAGCCGATCGCCCCATACTGTGATCATCAACTCTCTTCTTGCTGCGGCGCTCGCGTCGGACTCAGATCC
>CAYZFR010000251.1:0-5026 GCA_964477875.1 uncultured Myxococcales bacterium | reverse complement strand
AGCACACCCCTAATCGTCGAGCGCCTCGTAGGCGGGGAGGGTCAAAAAGCTCTCCAGTTCGGGTGCCGTGGACAGCTTCTCAAAGAGCGCTCGGGCCTCGCCAAAGCGTCCTTTCGACATTCGAGATGCGCCGAGGGCTTCGTGTAGATCTTTCATCTCCCGCTCCACGGTCTGCTCGACCAGCTGCGGGGTCACGGTGCGACCGTCCTCCAGGGTCACGCCGTGGCGCACCCACTGCCAGACTTGAGAACGAGAGATCTCGGCTGTCGCCGCATCCTCCATCAGATCGTAGAGCGGCACGCAGCCCGAGCCGCGGAGCCAAGACTCGATGTACTGGATCCCGACCTTGATGTTCTGGGCCAAGCCCGCCTCGGTGCGGGTCCCTTCCGGGACCCTGAGCAGGTCGGCCTCCCGAACCTCCACCGAAGGGGTCCGGCCGAACTGGTTCGCCTTCGGCATGTGCGCGTCGAAGATCTCTTTGGCCAAGGGCACCAAGCCTGGGTGGGCGACCCAGGTGCCGTCGTGGCCGTCCTGGACTTCTCGGAGCTTGTCGCTGCGGACCTTCTCCATCGCCGCCTCGTTGCGGGCAGGGTCGCTCTTGATGGGGATCTGGGCCGCCATCCCGCCCATGGCGTGGACGCCGCGACGGTGGCAGATCTGGATCACTCGCTGGGAGTAGGCCCGCATGAAAGGCTGGGTCATCCCGACCTGCCCCCGATCGGGGAGCACCGCCTCTGCGTCGCTTTGTAGGACCTTGATATAGCTGAATATATAGTCCCAGCGCCCGCAGTTGAGCCCCGACGAGTGGTCCCGCAGCTCGTAGAGGATCTCGTCCATCTCGAAGGAGGCGGGGAGGGTCTCGATGAGGACGGTGGCACGGATCGTCCCATGGGGGATGCCGAGGGACGACTGCGCCTCGACAAAGACCTCGTTCCAAAGTCGGGCCTCCAGGTGCGACTCCAGCTTCGGCAGGTAGAAGTAGGGCGCCGTGCCTCGGTCCATCAGCGTCTTGGCGTTGTGGAAGAAGTAGAGCCCAAAGTCGAACAGCGATCCAGAGATTGGCTGGCCTTCGACTTCGACGTGGCGCTCGTTCAGGTGCCAGCCTCGGGGGCGCACGAGGAGCACCGCCGGATCTTCGTCAAGAGCATACTTCTTCCCGTTCGGCGCCGTGAAGTCGATGCGGCGGACGTTGGCATCTCGCAGGTTGACTTGCCCCTCCAGGCAGTTCGACCAGGTCGGCGAGTTCGCGTCCTCGAAGTCGGCCATGAAGACGTTGGCCCCCGAATTGAGGGCGTTGATGACCATCTTGCGATCGATGGGGCCCGTGATCTCGACTCGGCGGTCCTGCAAGTCGGGCGGGATCTCCGCCACCTTCCAGTCCGACTCCCGGATCTTCTTCGTGTCCTCCAGAAAGCACGGCCGATCGCCATCGATGAAGGCCTTCTGCCGCTGGGCGCGGCGAGTGAGCAGGGACTGCCGCCGGCCTTCGAAGCGAGAGGCGAGGTGGCCCAAGAAATTCCTCGCCTCTGGAGTGAGCACGTCCTCTAGGGCGGGGTGCTCGGCGAGCACCTGCAGCTGCGCGGTCATGGGCCGATGTGCACCCCATGACCGGGGTCTGGTCAATTGGGGACGGCGCGACCCTGTTGCTCCTGGTCCGCGGGCAAGTCGGGCTTGGTCCACGCCTTCGTGATGAGGCGAGCGCCGCGACGGTAGACCACGTACTGAAAGATCCAGTTGAGAAGCACCGACACCCGATTCTTGAAGCCGACCAGGAAGAAGAGGTGCACCCCCAACCACAGCAACCAGGCGAAGAAGCCGGAGAACTTGAGTCGGCCTATCTCGGCCACGGCGCGGGACCGTCCGATGGTGGCCATCGTGCCCCTGTCTCGGTACTCGAAGGGCGTTCGCTTCCTGCCCTCGAGATCTCCGGCGATGGTCGCGGCGACGTAGCGGCCTTGCTGCATGGCGGTCGGGCTGACGCCGGGCAACGGCCGACCGTCCGGTCCTTCTTGGTACGCGATGTCGCCGACGGCGAAGACGTTCGGATACCCGGGGACGGCGCAGTCCTCACCGACTTGGAGGCGACCCTTCTTCAGTGGGGTGCCGATCTTGCCGGCCAGCGGGACCGGCGCCACGCCGGCCGTCCAGAGCACCGTTTCGGTCGGAATGATCTCGTTGGGCAGGATGACCCGAGATGCCTCGATGGACTTGACCGGCTGGCCGAGCTTCACCTCCACGCCCAGCTTCTCAAGGTCCCGCTGCGCCGACTCCGAGAGGCTGGGGTCCATTCCGGTAAGGACCCGATCGGCCATCTCGACCAAGAGCACGCGGCAGTCGCCCCTCGAGATGTGCCGGTAATCTCCCTCCAGGACCCGTGTGCTCAGCTCGGCCATCGCCCCCGCCAGCTCCACGCCGGTGGGTCCGGCACCGATGACGACGAAGGTGAGCAGACGCCGGCGGCGGGCCTCGTCGGACTCTCGTTCCGCCTTTTCAAAGGCCGAAAGCACGCGGCGCCGCATCTCGATGGCGTCTTCGACGGTCTTGAGACTGACCGTGTGCTGACCCCACTCGTCGTTTCCAAAGTAGTTGGATTGGGCGCCGGCTGCGACGAGGAGATAGTCGAAGGGCAGGATGGCGCCGTCGTCGACCCGAGCCTCACGCTTGTCGAGGTCGACGTCCGTGACCTCGCCCATGAAGACCGCGATGTTCTCTTGCCCCGCCAGGACGCTCCGGATCGGGATCGCGATGTCGGCCGGAGACAAGCCAGCCGATGCGACCTGATAGAGCAGCGGCTGAAAGAGGTGGTGGTTGTTCCGGTCGACCAGAGTCACCGAGACCGGCGCCTGCGCGAGGGCCTTGGCCGCCTCCAAGCCGCCGAAACCGCCCCCGATTATCAGGACCTCTGGTTTTTTATCGCCCACACCGTTTATCTAGAACATGGGGAGGCCGCGTCAATCCGGGACCCGGCTGGCGAATCGGGAGCGCATTCCTTCCCGCCGATCCCCACTACCCAAGGCGGTGCATCGGGTTTAGGCCTCCCGATCTGATGTGGACGGATGCTCTGCGGACGCGCGCCGCGCATACCATGCGGATGCTGGCCATCGATGCCGTCAACCAGGCGAAGAGCGGACACCCTGGGGCGCCGATGGGGTTGGCCGACCTGGCGGTCGTGCTCTTTGGTGAGCACCTTCACTACGACCCGTCGGATCCCGATTGGCCGAACCGGGATCGCTTCCTCCTGTCGAACGGCCATGCGTCGATGCTGCAGTACGGCGCGCTCCACCTCAGCGGCTACGACGTCTCCCTGGACGATCTTCGCCACTTCCGCCAGCTCGGCAGCAAGACGGCGGGCCATCCCGAGCTCGGCGTCTGCCCGGGGGTCGAGACCACCACCGGCCCCTTGGGCCAGGGCTTCGCGAACGCGGTCGGGATGGCCCTCGGGAGCGCGATGATGCGGGCTCGCCTGGGCGAAGCCCACGCTCGGCTCCTGGACCACAAGGTCTACGTCGTCCTAGGCGACGGCTGCATGATGGAGGGCATCACCCAGGAAGCGGCCTCGTTCGCTGGTCACCTGGGGCTGCCGAACCTGGTGGCGATCTATGACGACAACGGCATCACCATCGACGGTCGCACGGACCTCGCCTTCTCCGAAGACGTACCGGCCCGCTTCAGGGCTTTGGGATGGCGGGTCCTGGAGGTCGACGGCCACGACCAGGTTAAGATCAAGGAACTACTGGCGCAGGCTCGGGCCGAGGCCGAGGCGCCGGTCCTCATCGTCGCCAAGACCCACATCGGTTGGGGCTCGCCCAACCGCCAGGACACGGCCAAGGCCCACGGCGAGCCCCTGGGGCCTGAAGAGACCGAGGCCACCCGCGCCGTCCTCGGCTGGACCGAAGCTCCGTTCCACGTGCCGGAGGAGGTCAGGGCAGCCTTCGCCGCTCGGGCCGAAGCGGGGACCAGGAGGCGTCAGGCCTGGGAGGCGGAGCTGGCCGCCGCCCGGCGCGACCCCGAGTTCGACCAGGCTTGGCGAGGCTGCAGCGAGTCGCCCCGCCTGCCCGACATGAAGAACATCGTGGCGGAGCTGGCCACCAAGACCGACGCGACCCGGGGGCTGTCGGGCGCGGCCCTGAACGCGCTGGCCCGCCACATGCCCCAGCTCGTCGGGGGCTCGGCCGACCTCACGGGCTCCAACAAGAGCGCCATCAAGGAGGGCGGCGTCGTGGAGCGGGGACGCTTTCACGCCCGAAATCTGCACTTCGGGATCCGAGAGCACGCCATGGGCGCCATCTGCAACGGCCTCGCCCGGAGCGGGGGGCTGGTGCCTTTCGGCGCCACCTTCCTCGCCTTCAGCGACTACATGCGGCCGCCCCTTCGGCTGGCCGGCTTGATGAAGCTTCGCTCCCTCACCGTGTTCACCCACGACTCCATCGGCCTGGGCGAGGACGGCCCCACCCACCAGCCGGTGGAGCAGCTGTGGGCCCTGCGGATCATCCCCAATCTGTACGTCTGGCGCCCCGCCGACGGCTGCGAGACCGCCATGGCTTGGGCCTATGCCACCACCCAGGGCCAGCCGGCGCCCCACGCGCTGGTCTTCACCCGTCAAAAGCTCCCTCCGCTGCCCAAGCAGGACCCCGAGGGGGTCTGGCGGGGCGGCTACGTCGTCCACGAGCCCGAGGGGGGACCCGAGGCGGTGGTGGTGGCGACCGGGTCCGAGGTCAGCATCGCGCTGAAGGCCGCGGAGGCCACGGCGCGCCGGCTGCGGATCGTGTCGATGCCCTGCCTGGAGCGCTTCTTGGAGCAGCCCGAGAAGATCCAAGACGAGGTCCTCCCGCCCGGACTTCCGGTCGCCAGCTTCGAGGCCGGGCGCACCGATCCCTGGGCGCTGCTCACGGGGCGGAATGGGCTTCGGATCGGCCTGGACACTTTCGGCGAGAGCGCGCCCTACCAGGATCTGTACGCCCACTTCGGACTCGACGCCCCGTCGGTCCAGACCAAGCTGGAGGCCTGGCTCCGAGCCTGACTAGTG
>CAYZFR010000250.1:4342-5039 GCA_964477875.1 uncultured Myxococcales bacterium | reverse complement strand
GGTCTCTTCGTCGTTTTCGGTGCAGGGGTCTCCGTCGTCGCAGGCTTGGACGGTGGTGGAGCCGTTGGAGCAGTCGACGGGCGTGCCCATGCAGGGGACGCAGACGGAGCCGTCGCAACTAAGTAAGGTCTCCATGTCGTTGACGGTGTTGGGGTCTCCGTCGTCGCAGGGCAGCTGGGTGGTGGCCCCCGGGAGACTACAGTCTGCCACAGTACCTTGACAGGGGATGCAAACGGAGCCGTCGCAAGCCTCCAGGGTTTCTTGGTCATTAATTGTACAGGGGTCGCCATCGTCGCAGGGCAAGACTACGACATCAACGCAGGTGGACGGCACTATACCCGCGCAGGGTACGCAAACAGTGCCATCGCAATCGAGTATTTCTTGGGTGTCGTTTATGGTGCAGGGGTTGCCATCGTCGCAGGGCAAGATAGTGGTTGTCCCATTGCTGCAATCTACTGGTGTCCCTTGGCAGGGTACACAAACAGAACCATCGCAAGCTTCTACTACTTCTTGGTCATTGGCTGTACAGGGGTTGCCATCATCGCAGGCTTGCGTCACCGTATTTGTACAAGCGGGAATAGGGGTGCCGGCGCAGGGTACACAAATGCTGCCGTCCGCCGCCACGGTTTCCATATCGTTGTCGGTGCAAGGGTCGCCATCGTCGCAGGTCTGCATGGTGGTGCAAGCGGGGTCGCAG
>CAYZFR010000250.1:0-4242 GCA_964477875.1 uncultured Myxococcales bacterium | reverse complement strand
ATCGGCGGCTACGGTTTCCATGTCGTTGATGGTGCAAGGGTCGCCATCGTCGCAGGTCTGCATGGTGGTGCAAGCGGGGTCGCAGGATGCGGGGTCGGGCGTACCGGCGCAGGGTGCGCAAATGGTGCCATCGGCGGCTACGGTTTCCATGTCGTTGATGGTGCAAGGGTCGCCATCGTCGCAGCCTTGCATCGTGGTACAACCGGGATCGCAAGAGGAGGGGTCACCGGTACCGGCACAGGGTATGCAAATACTACCATCTGCCGCTACGGTTTCCATGTCGTTGGAGGTACAGGGGTTGCCATCATCGCAACCCTGCATGGTGGTGCAAGCAGGATCGCAAGAAGATTCATCCAGCGTACCGGCGCAGGGCACGCAGACGTTACTCGTATTACAAGCATCGACGGTTTCTTCGTCGTTGATGGTACAAGGGTTGCCGTCGTCACAGGGCTGCGTCACTGTATTCGAGCAGCTGGCAATGGGCGTTCCCATACAGGGCGTACAGACGCTTCCGTCACAATTTAAAACCGTCTCCATATCATTTTCCGTACAGGGGTCGCCATCACTGCAGGGTTGAACGGAAGTCGTTCCCTCCAAACATCCAGCACCAGTACAGGAGGCTAAGTCGGTCTCTATGGTTACGGTAATGATATAGGTATAGGCGACATATCCTTGGTTAATAGCATCCTGGCCATTCGTACAGCCCGTCGTAAACACCGGCACGATATCCACGCTGAAATTACCGCCAAAGCTGAAGTCGCAACTAGGCGGCGAATTAAGATACGTATTATTATAGGGGGTGCTGCTGCCAGGCGGGAAGAAGGGTTCATCTAATACATTGGATTCGGGGCAGGAGCCTCCACCACTGTAAGGGGCACAGCCGTAGTAGATATTATAATAGGTGTTGGTGTGCGCGCATCCGGGCGGGATATTCGGCGTGTAGCTGAGGATGTTTATATCCACATTAATAGAGACAATACGCTCGCAAGGGCTTACGCTGGACCCCAAGCTGAAATCATGGTGATAACCTTGGCTATAGGGGCCGCCAAATGCTTTTCGGTCCAAGCCTACTGCAGCGACTGCTTCTGTTTGGGAGGGTAATATGATTGTCCTTTGGGCGGCTGCTTCGTCAAAAACGATCAAACCCAAGAAGAAGGCCAGCAGTAAGCAAATTCGTATTTTTATGTGTCGCATAGAGTGTAGAGTCAAGGTTTATGGGCAAGCGTGTTTTACTTGGGCAGCCATGGTAAGCACTTCTCTTACTACAAAGGGAGAGCAAATGAGTGCCTTTCAGCCTCACCTACTCTCCCCGTGTAATTATAGATTAACATGGTTGAGCCGGGAAGTAGAAGCAATGGGGGGATACTTCACATCCGTCTCATCCAAGCCGAAAATATCCGGCTTTCAATACATTACTGTTTCACGAAAGGCAGTGTTTTCAGCCGTCGCTGTTCGTCTTTCATTTCTATCATGTAGACGCCGCTGCTGAGATCATCGACCTGTAACTCCAGGCTGTTCAGCCCTGCATCTAGGATCTGACGGCGCACAATCTGTCCATTTTGATTGTATACGTTCATTTGGGTCGGAACGACTTCCGAATCCCAGCGAACAGAAACCCTTGAGGTGGCAGGATTCGGGAACAGCTCCCATTCGCCGGCTTGTACCCCGTTGCTGGAGATTTCCGGGCGGCTCAGGTTGTAGCTGTTGTTACCGTATTCGACTACAGATAGGTTATCTACGGTACCGGAGGAGGGCACAAACGGCAGGTACGACCACAAGGAAACACCGGCTTCTATGCAGTTATCCATTGATACGTTGACGGCATGTACATACGACCAGTTTGATCCGTTGTAAGAGTAATAGCCGAACACCCAGTTGCCTTGCCGTATCAATTTCAACCAAAATGGAAAAGGCCGGTAATGCGATTGTACTGTAAGCGGCCCATTGGTCGCATAACGCGTTTCCCACCGCAGTATGTTGGTCATGTTACTGAATACGGACACCTGTTTCGATGCTGGTGACAAGGTCTCCCGCATAGTCGGTCCGATATAAGCGCCAGACGATACGTTTACGACCCGGAAGCTGATTTCGCCGTCGCCGCAAAGGGTAGTGGAGGTAAAACCGTGGTTGTCAAGGGGAGGATTCCCGTTCGTCGCCGTGTAATCAATGGTGACTTGCCCTGAGCCTATATCACAGGGGTCAAAGCTAGCGCTGCCGGATCCGTTATTGGCTGTTACATCCGCGTATGACCATCCATTACCGGGAGGGGTGAAAGTACATTCTTCCCAATCGAAGTTTACTGCTTGGTCTTGACCGTCTACGATGTTGATGATGCGGTTCGTGAACCCAAAATTGGTCACTGTGCAAGAGGAACCTGCGGGGAAGGATTCTGCTACGCCGTCCGCCAGGAAGAGATACTCCTGAGGGCCAGGGGGCAAGAAGATGGTACCACACCAAATACCATTACCCTGGTCACCAAGCGGGTTGGCCGTTGGGTTGAAACCGTTGAACTGGCCGAAGATGTTGACTGTGTTCGGGTCGAGGCCGGAACAGCCTACGTTGACACAGAATTCGACCGCGGCACCCGGAGGAGGCACACAGTTGGCATCACAGCTGGCGAAGCCAAAAGATACGTTTTGATCCACCCCGTCTACGATATTGATGATCCGGTTGGTGAACGCGCCGCCACAGCAAGTGACTGTGCAAGAAGAACCTGGCGTCAATTGTTCGTCTACCTCGTTTACGAGGAACTTATACTCCTGAGGGCCAGGAGACAAGAACAAATTCGTACACCAAGTGCCGCCACCCTGATCGGTAAGTTGGTTAGCATTTGGGTTGAAGCCATTGAATTGACCGAAGATGCTGACCGTATTGACATCTGGCAGGCAGCCTACGTCAACGCAAAATTCAACATTAGCGCCAGGTGTACTGCAGGTTTCCGTCGCAGCACAAGACTCCCAAGCGCGTGTATCAGTAGCAGCAGCAGTAGGAACTGTATAGCTTCGCAGTAAACCTCCGGTACCGTTGCTGGCACAATCGCCTTCGAGCGCGGATAGGTCTTCCATGCCGACAAAACCGGCTGCACCGGAGTAATTGAAGGTATAGCGGAATTCCGAACCAGGAGTCAACGCTAGCGTAGTACAATACACATTGCCCCCTTGATTGTCATTCAGATTAACAACCCCCGCGCCGTCTACAAGGATACGTGGTGCCGCAAAGCCAGCAGCATTAGCTACACAGGTAAAATTGCCACAGATAGTGATATCGACAGCGTCTCCGCAGTCGGGCTGAGCGTCGCAACTATTCCATGCGTCAATCACCGTTTCGGCAGCGCTAGGCACGGTGTAACTGCGGATACCTTGAGCATTAGCGCAAGGCTCACCCGTCAGGTCTTCCAAGCCTACAAAACCGCCTGCACCGGCATAGCGGCCGCGGTACAAGAATTCAGAACCGACATTTAGCGTCTGAGTAGTACAAAAAACATTGTCTCCCTGATTTATATCGAGGGTGACAACACCTCCGCCTTCAACTAAGATGCCAGGAGCCGCAAAACCGGGAGCATCAGCTTCACAGGTAAAGTCGATACAGAAAGTAATGTCCACTGTAGGTGCCTGAGAATAGCCGAAAAGCGGAAACAGCAAGAGACTGAGTATGCCGAGACCCCCTCGATAAAAGGTGTTTTTGCTTAGTGTGAAGCAAAACAGTAATAATTTCTTCATAATTTAAATAGTTTTTTATCCGTTTGGATAAGATTTTAGATGAAAAATTGGCAGACAAGCTTTTAATTCTTAATGTTTTGTTTAACAACTTGTCTAATGGCTACTTAACAATACCTAAACCCGGTCTTTTGAGCCTACTTTTCGTTCCGCCTTACCTGTCGAAGTGACCAACACGCATACGGGCGTTGTTTTGACACCCTAACACTTGTCGGGGCTCAGGTCGGCTCAAAAATTCGTGGCAGGATTAGAAAAGTCCTTAGTAATGGGGGGCATAGCAAATACGCGCTATCGCTTCTCTGTATTAGAAAAAGATAGTACTACATCATTTTCTGAAACTGACTACTTATGTAAGTAATTTGGTTCATAAGCAATGAAAATATTGGAGGGCATTCAATAAAGGGGGGATTATTTTACATGAAGGTAACAAGTGCTGCGCAATTATCCAAAAGAAATATAAAATTATGAGTTATTTATCCGGTAGTAGGGCTATTCGGGCATCTTATAGAGAGCGTAGTTGCGATTT
>CAYZFR010000249.1:0-5062 GCA_964477875.1 uncultured Myxococcales bacterium | reverse complement strand
CGCCTCCTGGACGAGCTCCGCTGACGCACCCCCCGCAACCCGGGGAACACACGATCCAACTACGCAACGCGCAGTCAGCTCGCGTGTCCCCCCGAACTCCGTGTCTGTGACAGTGTCTATTTCCTTGCGTCGCGGGATTGACAGTGTCTAGTGGGCGCATGCGGCGCGCGCTCCCTCCCATCGCCTTCCTCCTCACGGCCTGTGGGTCCTCGCCTCCGCCGGTCGAGCCGCCCGTCGTCCCGGTCCCGACGGCGATCCTGACCTTGCAGGATCACTACGAGGTGGAGCGGGCTTTCCTGGGTCGGGTTCGGCCCAGGCAGTCGACGGCCCTCGGCTTCGAGCGAGAGGGCCGGGTCGCTCGCATCGATTTCGACGAGGGCGACGCCATCGAGGCCGGGGCCGTGGTGGCGACCCTCGACGTCGCCCGCCTGAAAGCGGAGCGGTCTCGTTTGCGGGCTAGCCTCCAGCAGCTCGACGCCAAGGTCGACCTCGCCGAGCGGACCGCCCGCCGAGTGGCCACCCTCGCCGACCAGAAGTTTGCCAGCGAGCAGCGGCGCGATGAGACGGCCCTCGGCCTGGAGGCCGACCGGGCCCGCCGGCGGGAGGTCGCGGCCTCGCTGGACCAGATCGAAGTCGAGCTCGACAAGTCGGTGGTCCGCGCTCCCTTCCCGGGGACGGTGGTTCGTCGCTTCGTGGATTCAGGCGCCGTGGTGGGAGGCGGGCAGCCCGTCATCGAGCTTCAGGGGCGACGCATCGCCGAGGCCGAAATCGGTGTTCCCATCGGCCGCGCCCAGGAGCTGGAGCTTGGCGAGCGCTACTCGCTCCGCTGGCGGGGCCTGGACGTCGAGGCGGAGCTGAGCTCCATCGTCGAGCAGGTTCGGCCCGGCGCCCGAACCGTGACGGCGCTGTTTCGCCTGCCCTCCGATCGAAGCTGGATCCGTGAGGAGCAGATCGAGCTCCGCGTGCGGGAGCGTATCGAGGCCGAGGGCTTTTGGGTTCCGCTCACCGCGCTCAGCCAAGGTCCCCGCGGGTCCTGGGTCATCTACGTGGTCGGCGAGGGCGTCATCGTTCCCGAAGCAGCGGAGATCCTTCACGCCACCTCGAGCCGCGCCTTCGTCCGAGGCACCCTCGAGGAGGGCCAGGCGATGGTGGTGGACGGCACCCATCGCGTGGTGCCAGGCCAGCGGGTCGAGGGCGTCGAGGCCGTAGCCGGGGTGGAGGCTTCCTCGCGATGAGCCTCCTCGAGAATCCGCGCATCGTCGCCACCTTCGTGGCCCTGATCCTGGTCGCCGGGCTGGCCAGCCTGTCGACCATCGTCCGCCAGGAGGATCCCACCATTACCAACGGTGTCGGCGTGATCGTGACCGGCTTCCCTGGAGCGAGCGCCGAGCGCGTCGAGGCCCTGGTGACCGAGAAGATCGAAGAGGAGCTGATCGGGATGCCCGACATCTCGACCCTCGGCTCCACCAGCCGCAACGGCGCCTCCGTGGTCGTGGTCGAGATCGACGAGAACATCCAGGGCAAGGACGTGGAGCCGGTCTTCTCGAAGATCAGGGACCGACTCGACGACGCCGAAGCCGCCTTTCCGCCCGGCGCCGGCTCGCCAGAGCTCGACACCGATCGCTTCGGCGCCTACACCTATATCCTCGGCCTCCGGTGGACCTCGGCCTCGGAGCATCGACCTGGGCTACTCCTCCGCTGGGCCGAGGAGCTGCAGGACCAACTGCGGGCGCTACCCGGGACCGACCACGTCAAGGTCTTCGGCGCCCCCACCGAAGAGATCCGGGTCGAGCTCGACGCCGCCGCTCTGGAGACGGCGGGGCTGACGGCGGGCCGCGTCGCCGCCGCCATCGCCGGCGCAGACGTCAAAGGGAGCGCAGGGGTCCTTCGGGCCCCCACCGTCGAGGCTCCCATCGAGATCACCGGAGAGATCGACGGCCTGGACCGGATCCGGCGGATCCCCCTCGGGGCCGACGTCCTCCGGGTCGGCGACCTGGCCGAGGTCCGGCGTACGATCCGAACCCCGCCCTCGACCATGGCCGTCGTCGACGAGGCGCCGGCCCTGGCGGTGGCCGCCCAGATCGCGCCCGGCGTCCGCTTCGACGACTGGCGGGTCCGGGCCGACGAGGTGCTCGCCGACTTCGAAGCTCGGCTTCCGGGCGGCATCGCGCTCACCCGGATCTTCGACCAGACCGCGTACACCGAGGCCCGTCTGGCCGACCTCGTGCAGAACCTCCTCGTTGGCCTGGGACTGGTGGTGGCCGTCCTCTTTTTGACCTTGGGCTGGCGCTCGGCCCTGTCCGTCACCCTGACCTTACCTCTGGTTTCGGCGGCCTGCCTCGCGGTCCTCGGCGGGATGGGCGTCCCCATTCACCAGATGTCGGTCACCGGCCTCATCGTGGCCCTCGGCCTCCTCGTCGACGCCGCGATCGTGGTGGTGGACGCGGTCCGCCAGCGCCTCATCGAGGGACAGGGCCGGCAGCAGGCCCTGCGCGAAAGTCTGCGCCGACTCTGGCTTCCCCTGCTCGCGTCCACCGCCACCACGGTGCTCGCCTTCATGCCCATCCTGTTGCTTCCGGGTCGGGTAGGTGAGTTCGTGGGCACCATCGGCCTCAGCGTCATCGTGGCGCTCATCGCCTCCTACGTGATGGCGATGACCGTGGTTCCGTACGTGGCCGCCCGCTTCATCCGGCCGCCGAGCGCCAAGCCCAAGCTGTTGGAGGTGGGGCTTCAGCTGCCGGCGCTGGGACGCGCCTTTCGCCGGAGCCTGGATTGGAGTCTCGCCCACCCGGCCCTGAGCATGGGCCTCGCGTCGGCGGTCCCGCTCCTCGGCGTGTTGGGGGCGACGACCCTGCCCCGGCAGTTCTTTCCTCCCGCCGACCGAGATCAGTTCCACGTCGAGCTCCGCATGCCGCCCGCCACCCCCATCTACCGGACCCACGAGGCGGCCATGGCGGTGGACCGTCTCCTCCGGAACGAACCGGCGGTGGAGCGGACGGCTTGGTTCGTCGGGCAGAGCGCACCGCCGCCCTACTACAATCTTCGCCAGAACCAGGACGGCAACCCCACCTACGCCCAGGGGCTGGTCGAAGTGAAGAGCGCCCAGGACGTGCAGGCCATCCTGCCGAAGCTGCAGCGACGCATCGACCACGAGGTCCCGCGAGCGAAAGTCGTCCTGCAAGAGCTCCTCCAAGGGCCACCCGTAGACGCCCCCATCGAGGTCCGGGTCTACGGCAGCGACCTGGAGGTGCTCCGGGGGCTCTCGGACGAGCTGCGGTGGCGCATGGCCAGGGTTCCCGCCGTCACCCACACCCTCGCCACCCTCCGCGGCGGCGCCACCAAGCTGTGGCTGGAGGCGGACGAGGAGGAGGCGAGGCGGGCCGGGCTCGCGCTGGGCGAGGTCGCGGCCCAGGTCGGCACCCGAATGGAAGGGGTGACGGGCGGGAGTCTGCTCGAAGGTCCCGAGGAGATCCCGGTCCGCGTCGTGCTCCCCGACGCGCGCCGTGGCTCGATGCGGGGTGTGGCGGCCCTGGGCCTGGTCGGCCCCCACGGCACCGCGCCCGCGCCCCTGGACGGCTTGGCCTCCATGGCCATCCGGCCGTCCTGGTCCGCGATCCCCCACCGAAACGGCGAGCGGGTGAGCATCGTCCGGGCCTGGACCCACGCCGGCGTCTTCCCCGACACCGCCTTCGGGTCCTTTCAGGAGGTCATGTCGGCCGAGCCCCTCGACCTCCCGCCGGGCTACCGGCTCGAGATCGGCGGCGACGCCGAAAAGCGCGGCGACGCGATGGGCGACCTGCTGGCCCTGGTCCCGGTCCTTGTCGGCCTCATGTTCGCGTGCGTCGCCCTGAGCCTGAACAGCTTTCGGCTGGGGGCGGTGGTCTTCGTCGTGGCCGGGCAGTCCATGGGCCTGGGCCTGCTGAGCGCGACCATCGGCGGCCACCCGCTCGGCTTTCAGGCCATGATCGGCCTCATCGGCCTGGTCGGAGTCGCGATCAACGCCGCCATCATCATCAGCTCTGCGCTCCAGTCCGACGAAGCGGCGGCGGACGGCGATCCGAAGGCCATCGCCGACGTCGTCCAGTTCGAGACCAGCCGGCACATCGTGAGCACGACGATCACCACCTTCGGTGGCTTTTTGCCGCTCATCTTGTCGCCGGGGGGTTTCTGGCCGCCTTTCGCCACGGGGATCGCAGGGGGCGTCTTGCTGTCCAGCCTGCTGTCTTTCTACTTCGTGCCCGCCGCCTTCTTGCTGGTGGCTCGCTGGCGGCGGCCGGCCTTTCGGGCCCAGGAGGTGCTGGCGTGACGGGGACGCTGCTGTTGGCCCTCGCGCTCCTCGGTGCGCCGCCGGAGGGCGCCTGGTCGGTGGACCGCATCGCTCGGCGAGCGGTGGAGCGCTCGAACGCGGTCGCTGCCCGAGAGGCGGATCGGGACCAAGCGGCGGCCCGTCGAGACCGGGCCTTCGTCGACGTCCTGCCCCGGGGCAATTTGTCTTTCGACTACACCCGGATCGGCGACATTCAGAACGATCCTTTGGTCGACCTCGGTGTCGATCTGGACGCTGTGGCCCAGGACGTGGCGGGCGTGCAGGATCCGGCGGCCCAGGCCGCGCTGCAGGCACAGCTCGGCGTGCTCCAAGGTCTGGACGGCTTCGCCATCGACGTGCCGAACGAGCGGGCCCAGTTCACGGCGGAGCTGCGCTATCCGGTGTCGGCGCTCTTCTTGGAGATCTTGCCCGCCCTGCGGGCCACCGATCACGCCGAGGCGGCGCGGGGGCTTCAGCTGAAGGCGGCCCGCAACGACGAGGCGCTGCGGGCGGTGGAAGTCTACCTCCGCCACCTCTTGGCCCAGCAGGCCCTCGCCGTCGCTAGGCTGACCGAAGAGGAGGCGGCCCTGGATCGAGACCAGGCCCAGGGCCAGCTCGACGCCGGCCTCGCGACCGAGCCCGAGCTGCTGCGCTTCGAGGCGCGCTTGGCCGAGGCCGAAGGCGACGTGGCGTCCCGGGAAGCCGACGTGGTGGCTTCGGCCGCCAGCCTGCGGGCCCTCCTCGATCTCGAAGGGA
>CAYZFR010000248.1:0-5104 GCA_964477875.1 uncultured Myxococcales bacterium | reverse complement strand
CTGGCCATGGCCAGGATAGCCCCTGCCCCCACGCATACGCCGTCCACCGCCGCCACCACCGGTTGAGGGCAGCCGATGATCGCCTTGACCAGGTCCCCGGTCATCCGTGTGAAGCGGAGCAGCTCCGGCATGTCCATCCGGACGAGGGGACCAATGATGTCGTGCACGTCTCCCCCCGAGCAGAAGTTGCCCCGGTTCGGGGCCAAGACCACCGCCTTGACGTCCTCGGCGTAGACGAGCTCTCGGAAGGTGTCCCGAAGCTCGGCGTAGGACTCGAAGGTGAGCGGATTCTTTCGCTCCGCACCGCGGAGGGAGACGACCGCCACCTCGTTCTCCATTCTCCAGTCGAAGTGCTCGGGGACCATCGCGGCCATCTTCTTCACGAGTGCGCCTCCACCTGAGCCAAGAGCCCGTCCAAGCGGTGCGACAAGCGCTCCGCCTCCTCACCCTCTATGTCGGCGAGTAGCTCGTCGATCCACCGCTCGTGCTCGGCCGCCATTCGTTCGAACACCCGCCGCCCCTCCTCGGTGAGGCTGACAAAGGAGGTCCGCCGGTCGCCGTTGCGCCGGCGCCGCACGATCAGGCCATCGCTCTGTAGCCGCTCCACGATGCCGGTGAGGTTGCCGTTCGAAACCATCAAGCGCTCCGAGAGCTCGGAGAGGATCAGCCCCTCTTCGGACCGAGCCAGGGTCGCCAGCACGTCGAAGCGGGGCAAGGTCGCCCCGTGCTCGAGCCGCAGCCGCTCCCGAACCCGGAGCTCGATGGCTCGGGTCGCCCGCAGCAGCCGGAGCCACAGCCGAAGCCGAAGCTTGCTCTCTCGGCTCACGCCGGCCCCCCCGGGAGCTCGCCTTTGGCCATCAGCCGGTTCAGCTGGTCTCGGCCCGCCAGGTACGGCTCGGGCCAGCGCCCTGCCTCCACGCCCTGGCTCGCCCCGGCCCTGAGCGTCCAGTACGGATCGGCCAGATGGGGCCGGGCGAGGCAGCACAGGTCGGCCCGCGCCGCGAGCAGGATCGAGTTCACGTGGTCGGTGCTGTAGATGTTCCCGACCGCCATCGTCGGCATGTCCAAGCTGTTGCGGATCCGGTCCGAGAAAGGGGTCTGGAACATCCGGCCATGGACCGGTCGGGCGTCGACGCTTGTTTGACCTGCCGACACGTCCACGATGTCGACGCCCGCGTCCCGAAAGGCCCGGGCGACCTCGACCGCATCGCCGGGGGTGATGCCGGCGTCCCCGACCCAGTCGTGGGCCGAGATCCGGACCGACATAGGCCGGTCCTCGGGCCAGGCGGCCCGCATGGCCGTGAACACCTCCAGCGGGTAGCGAAGGCGGTTCTGGAGCGACCCACCATATTCGTCGGTGCGCCGGTTGGTCACCGGCGTGATAAAGGCCGACAGCAGGTAGCCGTGGGCGCAGTGAAGCTCGAGCATGTCGAAGCCGCAGCGCACCGCCCGCTCGGTCGCGTGGACGAACTGGGCCTTCACGAGATCCATGTCCTGCCGGTTCACGGGCCGAGGCTTCGCGTTGCGAGACGACCAGGCCACATCCGAGGGCGCGATGAGAGGCCAGTTGCCCTCGGGCAGGGGCGCGTCCATCTCCTCCCAACCGAGCTGGGTCGAGCCCTTGGGCCCTGAGTGCCCGAGCTGGAGCGCGATCTTGGCGGCGGTCTCGGCGTGGACGAAGTCCACGATTCGGCGCCACTTCGCCTCCTGAGCGTCGCTGTACAAACCGGGACAGCCCGGGGTGATCCGGCCCTCGGGCGAGACGCAGGTCATCTCGCTGTAGACCAGCCCCGCGCCGCCCTTGGCACGCTCCCCGTAGTGGACGAGGTGCCAATCGGTCGGCTCGCCGTCGACCGCCTTGTACTGGGCCATGGGCGAGACGACGACCCGGTTGTCGAGGCGCATGTCTCGAAGCTGAAAGGGCGCGAACATCGGCGGCAGCGCCTGGTCGGCTCCGCCGGCGCGTCGCTGAAACCAGCGCTCTGCCTCGCCCAAGCATTCGGGGTCCCGCAGACGCAGGTTCTCGTGGCTGATGCGCTGGGAGCGGGTGAGAAGAGAATAATTGAATTGAGTGAGGGCCATCGGGAGGTAGCGCTCCACGTTTTCGAACCACTCCAGCGAGTTGCGGGCCGCCGACTGTAGCTTCAAGACCTCGACCCGCCGGACCTCCTCGTAGCGCGGCAGTGCCTCCTGCAGCGGCGCCTCGTGCACCGCGTCGGCGAGAGCGATGGCGCTCTCCATCGCGAGCTTGGTGCCGGAGCCGATCGAAAAGTGGGCCGTTGCCGCCGCGTCGCCCAGGAGCACGACGTTGTCGTGGTACCAGCGCTCGCAGAGAACCCGGGGAAAGTTGAGCCACGCCGAGCCCCGGATGTGGTGAGCGTTGCTGATCAGCGACTTCCCCCCGAGGTGGCGCTGAAAGATCCTTTCGCAGACGGCGTTGGACTCGTTCTTGGTCATTTCGCCGAAGCCGAAGGCGGCCCAGGTCGCCTCGTTGCACTCGACGATGAAGGTCGCCGTCTCACGGTCGAATTGGTAAGCATGGGCCCAGACCCAGCCGTGCTCGGTGTTCTCGAAGATGAAGGTGAAGGCGTCGTCGAACTTCTGATGAGTCCCGAGCCATACGAACTTGTTGCGCCGCCGGTCCACGTTGGGCCGAAACACGTCGGCGAACTCGCTGCGGACCCGGGAGTTCAGGCCATCCGCCCCCACCACGAGATCGTAGCCCAGCAGCTCTTTGGTCGAGTCCAGCTCCCGCTGGAACTGCATCTCCACCCCGAGCTCGCCGGCCCGCTGCTGGAGCAGCTGGAGCAGCTTCTTCCGCCCGATGCCGCAAAAGCCGTGGCCCGACGAGACCACCCGCTCGCCTTCTCGCACCACCGCGATGTCGTCCCAGTAGGCGAAGTGCTGTCGGATCAGCTCGGCGCTGACGGGATCGTTGCGCCGGAGGTTCTCGAGGGTCTCGTCGCTGAGGACCACCCCCCAGCCGAAGGTGTCGTTGGGACGGTTCCGCTCGATGACCGTGACTTCATGGGCTGGATCCCGGAGTTTGAGCGAGATCCCGAGATACAGACCGGCGGGACCTCCCCCCATGCAGGCGACACGCATGCCCGGGAGAGAGCCTTCCGAGACAGAATATTTCAACCCTAAAGCTTCATGGTTGAAGCTTTTGGTTCCCACCGGCCCAGACCATGCCCTAGGGTCGTGGCATGACACCGGAGGAAGCCCGGGCCAAGCCCGCCGCGCTGGACTGGACCGACCCTTTTCTTCTCGAAGAGCAGCTGAACGAAGAAGAGAAGCTGATCCGAAACTCGGCCCGGGCCTACGCCCGGGAGGGTCTGGCGAGTCGCGTCGTAGAAGCCAACCGCCACGAGATCTTCCACCAAGAGATCATGACCGAGCTGGGCAGCCTCGGCCTGCTGGGCTGCACCATCCCCGAACAGTACGGGGGCGCTGGCGCGAGCTACGTGGCCTACGGCCTCGTGGCCAAGGAGGTGGAGGCTGTCGACTCCGGCTACCGTTCGGCGATGTCGGTGCAGTCATCCTTGGTCATGCACCCGATCTTCGCCTACGGCACCGAGGCCCAGCGCGAGAAGTACCTCCCCGCCCTCGCCACCGGCGAGAGCGTGGGCTGCTTCGGACTCACCGAGCCCGACCACGGCTCGGATCCGAGCTCGATGGTCACCCGGGCCAAGCAAGTGGACGGCGGCTACCGAATCTCGGGGGCGAAGAACTGGATCACCAATTCGCCCATCGCCGACGTGTTCGTGGTGTGGGCCAAGTCCGAAGCCCACCGCGACAAGATCAAGGGCTTCGTCTTGGAGCGGGGTATGGAAGGCCTGAGCGCTCCGAAGATCGACGGAAAGTTCAGTCTTCGCGCATCCGCGACCGGCATGATCCAAATGGACGAGGTCTTCGTCCCTGAGGAGAATCTGCTCCCCAACGTGCAGGGGCTCGCTGGTCCCTTCGGCTGCCTCAACCGAGCCCGCTACGGCATTTCTTGGGGATCGATGGGCGCCGCCGAGGCCTGCTTCATGGCCGCTCGCGAGTACGTGCTCGATCGAAAACAGTTCGGCCGTCCCCTGGCCGCCAATCAGCTCATTCAAAAGAAGCTGGCCGACATGCGGACCGAGATCAGCTTGGGGCTGCAGGGCTGCCTGCGGCTAGGGCGATTGTTCGACGAAGGGCGTGCCCCGTCCGAGCTCATCTCGATCATGAAGCGGAACAACTGCGGCAAGGCCCTCGACATCGCCCGGACTGCCCGGGACATGCTGGGCGGAAACGGCATCTCCGACGAATACCCGGTCATTCGCCACGTCATGAACCTGGAGTCCGTGAACACCTACGAAGGTACCCACGACATCCACGCTCTGATCATCGGGCGCGCGCTGACCGGCATTCAGGCCTTTTGTTGAAATGCTCCGCCTGCACCATCTCGACGACTCCCGATCGACCCGGATCCTTTGGCTCTTGGAGGAGCTCGAGCTCGACTACGAGCTGGTCGCTCACCGCCGAAATAAGCGCACCAAGCTCGCCCCCCCGGAGTTGGCCGAGATCCATCCGCTGGGAAAGGCGCCCATTTTGGAGCACGACGGTCGGGCCCTCGCGGAGTCGGGGGCCATCGTCGAGCATCTGGTCGAGCACTTCGGCTCTGGGTGGGGCGCCCCGGCCGAAGCCCGGGACGACTACCGCTTTTGGCTTCACTACGCCGAGGGCTCGGTGATGCCGATTCTGCTCCTTCAGCTGATCATGGACGAGATCAAGACGAACACGCCCTTCCTGATGCGCCCGGTCTCGGCCGCGATCGTAGCCCTGGTCCACCAGGCCTACCTCGGCCACAACTCGAGGCTCCACGCCGACTTCCTGGAGAAGCAGCTCGCCGACGGCCGCGCCTGGCTGCTCGGCGAACAGCCCAGCGCCGCCGACGTGATGATGAGCTTCCCCGTCGAGGCCATGCTGGCCCGAGACGTCAGCGCCGAGTCCATGCACCCAAAAACTCGGGCCTATTGGTCTCGACTCCGGGCCCGCCCCGCCTACCAGCGGGCCCTCGAAAAAGGCGGCGACCTCTCTCTCTAGTGTCCTGAGTCAGTAGAAACTTGAAAAAGGA
>CAYZFR010000247.1:0-5215 GCA_964477875.1 uncultured Myxococcales bacterium | reverse complement strand
AGATCGTTTCACGTGACTGGAGTTCAGACGTGTGCTCTTCCGATCTGCCTCTCGGCGGCAGCGCCCTTGGTGCAGGGCCGCCCGGCACCAAGGGCGCTGCCGCCGAGAGGCCCTGCTGGGCGACGGAGACCGCACCTACGAGGCCTTGATGCATGGCGGCGCCGAAGCTTCGGCGCGGGGTCCGGCGCACGCTGGTCGGCGTGGCGGCGAGACGGAGGGACTGAAGAGGAGAGGAGGTCGTCGTCATGGCGTCGAAGCTAGCCGCTCCGGCGCCTCCTCTTTTTGGGATCCTGCGCGAAACGCGTTCAGTCGTTGGCGGCCTTGTCGAGGTGCACGTCCATCTGCGGGAAGGGGATGCCGATCTTGGCCTCGTCGAGGGCCTTCTTGATGGCGACGGTCGCCTTGTCCATCGTCGGCCAGAACTCGGAGGCGGGCACCCACACCCGGCAGTGCCAATCGACCGAGGATGCGCCCAGCCCCGCGCACACCACCGCCGGTGCGGGATCGTCCAGGCGGTTCTCCACGTTGGTCATCACCTCCAGCAAGACGGCGCGGGTGGTGTCCATGTCCGCCCCGTAGTCCACGCCCACGGTGATCTGCACCCGGCGGGTGTCCTTGGCGCTCACGTTCTCGATCGTGGACCCGAAGACGGCACCGTTGGGGACTGTGATGACCCGGTTGTCCGGCGTGACCAGGGTGACGGCGAAGAGGCTGACCTCCTGAACCGTCCCCGACTGGCCGGCGGTGCTGATGTAGTGGCCGACCTTGAAGGGGCGAAAGATGATCAACATGACGCCCGCCGATACGTTGCCCAGGGTGCCCTGCATCGCGAGGCCGATGGCGAGACCAGCAGCACCGAGGACGGCGGCGAAGCTCGTGGTCTCGACGCCGAAGTAGCCGAGGGCCGAGATGCCGGCGAGGATCACGATGACGTAGCGAGCTATGTTGGCGAAGAAGCGAGCGAGGGTCGGGTCGAGGTTACGCTTGTCGGACGACTTGCGGATGGAGGAGGCCACCCGCCCGGCCACGAAGAAGCCGAGCAGGAGTATGAGCAGGGCGCCGGCGACGTTGAGGGCGTAGTCGATGAGGGTCTGGACGAGCTGGGGGCTGATTTCCATGACGCGGGCTAACGCAGAGATGCGCCCCTTGAGCAAGCTCCCCATGGGGGTGCTCGCTCACCTGGTCCCATCGCGCAGTCGAGACAGGAAGCCTCGGCGAACCGCCGGTGTCGGGGGCGTGGAGTTTCGGCGACGGGCGACGGCCCTGGCGAAGCGCGCCGCGCCCAACCGCCTCTCCATACCGATCCGCCGGTCCCCGAAGAAGTAATCTATGATCTCGGCCAGTCCCTGGGGCGCCTCGGGCAGCCGAGGCCGGGCGTCGGCGAGGGCGCGGCGCATGTCGAGGGCGGTCGCGTAGCGCCGCTCCGGATCCTTGCGCATGGCCTTGCGCAAGACGGGATCGAGTGGGGCCAGCTTCGGGAATCGGAGGGCCACCGGGTCGGGCTCGATGGTCTGGATCGCCTCCAAGCTCAGGATGACGTGGGGCCGAGCGAACGGATTCTCGAGGGTGGCGAGCTGGCGCAGCAGGATGCCGGCCGAGAAGATGTCGGAGCGCCGATCGATGGGCTCGGCCGCCGACTGCTCGGGGGACATGTAGGCGAACTTTCCCTTCACGGTGCCGCTGCCGATGTCGACTGGGTCGCCCTCGGAGTGAGCGATCCCGAAGTCGATGAGGCGCACGTCGCCGCTCCAGTCGAGGAGTACGTTTTGAGGGTTGACGTCCTTGTGCACCACCGAGAGCGCTCGCTGAAAGCCGTCGGTCCCGCGGTGGGCGTGGTCGAGCCCGTCCAGGACCTGGATCGCCACGTCGACGGCGAGCCTTGCCGGAAGCCGCTTCGCCTCGGACTCGAGCACGTCGAGGAGCTCCCGCAGGCCAATTCCGGGGACGTATTCCATCTCGATGAAGGCCCGGCCTTCGACCTCACCTACACGATGGATCCGGGCAATGTGGGGATGGTCGAAACACTCGAGCAGGCGCCCCTCGGCCGTGAACATGGAGCGGTACTCGGGGTCGGCGTCCCGTCCGCTCAGGATCCGCTTGATGACGCAGAGGTCGTCCCGATCGTCGAGGGCGAGGAAGACCTCACCCATGCCGCCGGTCGCGAGGGGTTCGAGGAGTCGATAGGGTCCGAAGGCCTCGGCCATCGGCCGATCAGACCTTGCGGAGCTTCATCTGCACGTCGCTGGACCAGTGGTTGGCGAAGGCCCGGACGCAGGTGTCGAGGTAGCGATCGTAGTCTTCGAAGAGCTGGTCGCCCCAGGTCTCGCGAATGTGGGCCTCGTGGGCCCGCATCCGGCGAAGCCACTCGCCGGTGGTCTTGCCGTAGGACGCACGCTGGGTCCGCACCTCGAGCACCTCCCAAGCCGGTTGGGCGGCCATAATCAGCTCCTCCAGCCGGGGATTGAGGCCGCCGGGGAAAATGACGTCGGCTGTGAACTGCAGATCTTCGAGGTCCTTGCGGCGCCGCGGAATGACGTTCCTGAGGATGGCCTGAAAGCCAAAGCAGGCGCCCGGATTCACCCATTGGGACACCTTCTCGAAGTAAGCCCGATACAGATCGACCGCCTTTCCCTCCCGGGCTTGAGCGGGGCTGCACAGGTGGTCGATCATTTCGATCGACTGAAGCGCGTCGTACTTCGTCGTGGGATCGAAGTCCTTGTAGTCCACGACGTGGACGGTCACGCCCGGCAACTCGCGGCGGTCGATCTCCTTCGCCTGCTCGGGCGACAGGGTGATGCCGTGTGCCTGCTTCGTCCCCTGATCCAAGACGTGATACTGCAGGTTGGCACCCCAGCCGCAGCCGATGTCGAGCACCAGCTTGTCGGGCGTCATCTCCGCGTAGTCGTAGAGGATCTTGCACTTTTGAATCTGCGCCTGCTCCAGGGTTTCGTCCCCGGTCAGATAGCTGGCCGACGTGTAGTGCATGTTCTCGTCCAGCCACAGCCGGAAGAACTCGTTGGACACGTCGTACGACACCTCGATGTCCCGCTGGGTCGACGTCATGGCGGCGCAGCCTAACCAAATCTCCAGCGATTGGGGAACAGCGGTCGTTGCTTTAGCGCAGGTTGGCCCGGAGCTCCCGGATCCGAGCCTGGAGGACGTCGACGTCCAGGTCGGCCAGGCGCCCGGGGAGGAGCCGGCGGGAGGAGGCCTCGAAGGCAGCCAAGAGCTCCATGTACTCCAGCATCGTGGCGTCCCGGGCGGGCAGATAGTCGTCGATGGCCGCGCTGAAGGCGTCTACGTCCAGGGTGCCTTCTCCCGCCCGATCCCAGGCGGCGAGGAGGACCGCCTCCACATCGGCGTTGGACCAGCCCACGAGCCGGGCGCTCACGGCTTCCCGATCTCGGGGAAACTCTAGGTCGTGGGGGATGGCGTGACGCCGGAGCTGGGCCTGGACCACGGGTTCTACCGCCTCCGGGGCGTCGGGGTGGAAAAAGGGGATCTTTCGGTCCAGACGACCGGCCCGCTTGAGGTCGGCGTCCAGCTTGTCGGGCCGGTTGGTCATGAGGACGAAGAGCACCCGGCCCCGGTTGCTGGGATCGCTCATGAAGCTCTTGAGCCGAGCCATCACCCGGCTGCTGGTCCCGCCGTCGGACTCGCCGCCTTCACCGAAGGCCCGGTCCCCCTCGTCGATGATGAGCACAACCTGGCCCAGGGCCCGGATGACGGCCAGGATCCGCTCCAGGTTGCCCTCGGTGGCGCCGACCCAGCGGCTGCGGAAGTTCTTGAGCTTGATCGCGGTCAAGCGGCTGGACTTGGCGAAAGCCTCGGCCACGAAGGTCTTCCCGGTACCCATGGGCCCGACGAAGAGCAGGCCCATCGGGACCCGGCGGGTTCGTCCCTCGCGAATGTGGCGCGCGATGGCCCGCAACTCCGACTTCACGGCGTCCATCCCGCCGACGTCCTCGAAGTCGTGGTCCGGCTCTACGAACTCGATCAGGCCCATGCATTCCCGCTCCAGCAAGGCGCGCTTTCGCTGCTCGAGCAGATCGAGGACGACGCCGTAGCGATCCTCGTCTTCGCGCACGCCGTGGCCCTGGGCCCGCAGCCACTCGGCGAGCCGGTCCGAGGGCTGACCGGAGAACATCCGGGCCAGCTTCGCGGCCCGGGCCCCAGCGTCGACGTGGCCCTCCAAGGCTTCCCGGGCCATCTCGTAGCGGGCGCCGTAGTCGTCCTCGGAGTCTTCGGCGGGGAGCAAGATGCTGCGGATCTGAATGGCCTCCAGCCCGGCCGACCGTGCGGCCAGGCGCTCCACCTCCCGGGGCGTCGCCGCAGGCTCCAAAAGCCGAACGACGTCCGCGCGCTCGTCGTGGTCGGGGATGGGGAGGGCGAGGGCGGAGACCCGCGGATTGGCGACCAGCTTCGGCGATAGCGTGCTCAGCTGCTCGCAGAGGAGGAGAACGAGGCTGTCTGCGCGCTCGAAGCCGGGGTCGAGAGACCAGCGGTGCAGCGTCATCACAGCTCGGCGATCGGTTTGGGTGAGTAAGCTCGCCTCGCCCCCTGGGGCGAGCATGTCGGCGTAGTCGATCATCAACCCGACCCCGTCGTTGCTGCGCAGAAAGCGCTCCAGGGCCGGCAGCGCCTGGTCGGGGTCGCGCAGCCCGACCAGCTCGTCGAGGCCGACCATGGGACGCTTTCGGGCCAGGACCCTTACGCCGGCCGAGGGGTTGTAGGCGAGGAGAACGTCCTTCTTGGCCAGCAGTACGTCCCGAAGAAAAGCCTCCAGCGGCAGGAGAGCGCCGCCGTGGAGGACCAGGTCGTCGACGTTGCCGTGGAGGAGGAAGACCGAGGCCTCACCCCGAAGATAGGAGGACCGAAGCTCTTCAGCCCAGGACGGAAGCGCCATGGCCCCTACCGCTACCCGGGCGCCGGCCGCCGGTCCACGCCGCTTCGACGCCGGGGTCTGTGCCCGAAGGCCCCGAGGTCGGGCCTCCGAAAGCACGGCCGGCTTGCACACCGGTCACTGATCCGCTACCGGTGACGGCCCCGAGGGCGAGTCTCTCGGAGCAGTGGCCGAGTGGTCGAAGGCAGCGGTTTTGAAAACCGCCGTACCCGAGAGGGTACCGGGGGTTCGAATCCCTCCTGCTCCGTTCGGTGACTCGCGCAGAGAGGCGAAGGCCAAAAGGCCGGAGCCGAACGAAGAGGGGTGGGCCGG
>CAYZFR010000246.1:0-5224 GCA_964477875.1 uncultured Myxococcales bacterium | reverse complement strand
CGTTCGGCCTGTTCCTCGGCCCCGAGGAGCTGCGACGAAGCCGAAAAGCCCCCTCCAGCCGCAGAAGCTGAGCGCGATTCTGCAGCTCCCCCTAAGCTCCAACTTTCAGTCCACTGGAAGCTTTTCCGCTTTTGTCTCAGAACGCGCAGCCCTTCGGCAGCGGAGGCGACGTCTCCAGTGAAGCCGCGAAGCCGAGCGGCGGCGCGCCGATCTCGAACGGCCCAGGGAGCGCGCCCGTCATGAGCTGACCACCGTAGCCCGTGTCGCTCATGTGGGCGCGGACCCAGATCGTGGTGCCGTCCTCCACTTCGACGGGCCCGCCCGATCGCGTGAACGGCTGCTCGCCCACGTGCGAGTGGGCCAGGATCCGGCGGTACAGAAGCTCGCCGTCCTCACCGACCACTTCCCACCAGTCGGCGTAGCGCTCGCATCCGGTATCCGGGCTTCGGACCGTGACCCGAAGTCGGTAGTCTCTGGACGCGCCGTCGACCTGCACCGACACAACGTCGGCGAGCCTCGCGTTCATGGGTCCGCCCTCCGAGACGTCGCGGCCGTGCTCCAAGTCCGCGCCAGGATCGACGTCCGCCGCCGCTCGTTCACCAGCCGGAGCGTCGGCGCCGGTCGAGCAGCAAGCGAGAACGAAAAGCGCCGGGGTGACCATCGAGGCTCGTCGAAGCATCGAGCTCAGGCTGGAAGCGACGCGCGCTGGTGGCAAGCCACAAGTTCCGAAGCCTGTTTGTCCAAACCGGGGTTTGCTTCGAAAGGGGCTCGTGAAGGTCGGCTCGCCCGACGCGGTCACAACGGCCAACGCCTCGATCGAAGCAATTCGAAACCTGCCCTGGACGAGGTGTGGCGTTGACTACTCGAGGCGAAGAGGGCTGAGGTTCACGGCCGACGTCGGCGAATCTCGACCTTGGACGTAGCGCAACCGGTAACATCCAGTCCGGGCTCAGGCCGCCACATTCTTCGTCCGAAGCGAACCTTGACTCAGGCCGACACCGACGAGCACCACAACCAAACCGAGCAGGTCCGTGCCGATCAAGCGGTCCCCGAAGGCCACCCAGGCCATCAGCATCGTGACCGGCGGTCCGAGGTAGAAGAGGCTCGCCACGCGGGTCGCATCGATCCGGGCCAAGAGCATCCACATCAGCCCATAAGCGAGCAGGGACACCGCAAAGCTCAGCCAGAGCATCGTCGCCACGAATGAAACGCTCCACTCGGTTGCCAGGCCTTCGGCAAAGATGGCGGGCAAAGACACCGCGAGGGCGGTCCCCAGGCTCTGATGGAAGAGCGTCAGCGCCACGGGCTGGGCCGCCCCTCCGGCCTTCAAATTCCATCGCCTTTGGTGAAGAGAGGCTGCAGTGATGGCGACGACGGAGCCGAAAGGAATGAGGTAGGCAAATACTGATTCTCTGTCGCCGAAATCGACCCGAGCCAGAACCGCGACGGCGACACCGAAAAAGCCGATCAGGAGCCCGACCCAGCGCAGGACGGGCGTCGATTCGCCGGTGACCAGCCCCGAAAAGGCTCCTGTCGCCATCGGCTGCAGAGCCACCACGAGCGCCACGATTCCTGCGGGCACGGCGAGGTCCAGAGAAAACAGCACGCAGCCAAGCCACACGCCGTGCGCCAAGATGCCCACCGCACCGAGCCGCAGAGCCTCGCGCCATCCAATCCATTCGAGCTTCTTCGTCGAAGCGAGATAGAGGCCCAAGGCCACCACCAACGCCCAGTAACGCCAAAATAGCAGCGTGAATGGATCGGTCGCCGGAAGGGCGAACTCTGCTCCGATGAACCCCGAGTTCCAGAAAAAGACGAAGCCAAGCGCGATCAGGATCGTCTTCGGCATCGGCGAAATGGAGACCTCTGCGCAATGGCCGAATCAGCCTGAAATGGACGATTCACGCGTGCTTTCATGTAGTCAAGCGGGACGTAGGCGAAGCCGGAAGCGATGTGGCCATGTGGACGACACTCAAAATATCCCAGTACTTCGAGTTTCGCGGGGCGATGACGACTTGTAGCACCAGCAAGGCCGCGCCTGTCCGTTGAGCGTATTAGAAATCAAAACTGCCAATTCAAAAATCCCTCACCCTCACATCAACTGTCGGATAGGGATTCTCATTTTTTTTCGGCCTGTCTGGCCTTCACCGAGCGGGCCAGGGTCCGAAGGTCGGCTTCCCGAAGCTCGTGAAGCGAGGGCTTGGTGACGAGCATGATCTCCACGTGCAGGTCGGGGCGCAGGAGGTGAATGGCGTGGGCCACCGGTCCCCGACCGTTGGGACTTGGACGAACGAGGAACTCCCAGACGGTGAAGCCATTCTTCTCGCCCACTTCGTCCTTGTCGATGACTCTCGATTGGGAGCGTACCTGGGAGCGGCGTTTGCCCTGGAGGGTCTCGAGATCGAGTGCCTCCTGATCCGAGCGGGCTCTGACCGACAGGGTTGTACGCTCGCTCGAGTCTTTTCGGCGATGGCGGAGTCCATGGCGCTCGCTCGTGAGCTCCCATCCCTCGGGGAGCTCGAAGCGGACGAGGCGCCGCGTCTCGTCCTCTGCAGCGAGGCCGGCCGTCGGGATCCATGCCAGGGCGAGCGCGGCGACGATTCGCAGAGCGGCGCGCAGGTGCTTTGGTCTCGCAGCCCGCATCACGGTTTCTCGCTCAGCGGACGGATCGAGGCGAGGACCTGCTCGAAGAGAGCACGCCGGGCCTCGTAGCTCGTCTCCTCGTCGAGAAGGCGGGCCGAGACGTAGACGTGCTCGGCGTCGATGAGCTCGACGGTGTGATAGATTTGGTCGCCCGCGATTTGATGCTCGAGCGGGATCTCTTCCGCGGAGGGGGCCGGGGAGCGAAAGACCAAGGAGAAGGCGTCGAAGCCATTGAGGGTCGAGAAGCTCGAGTCGAGGAGTCGACCCTCGAGTTTGCCTCGCTCCCGCCGCTTGACCCACATCGCCCGGATGTCACCCGAGTCCCGTCGAAGATTCCGACCTGATCGAATCTGGATGTTCGTCTTGTCGGGATGCTCGCCCTCTGGAGCGAAGAGCCCCCGACGGTCTGGGACCGGTCTCCAAATCGGCGGGAGCTGGAATTCAACCTCGTCGGTTCGATGGGTCTGGGGGCCCTTCGCCTCTTCGGACGGGCAGCCGATCAGTGCCCCACACAGGGTCATCAATAGGAGCTGCCGACCCAAGCCTGTGTCCCCTCCCGAATGGCGCATCGGCGTCAGGCTAGCCGAGGACGGCCCTCGTCGCGACCCCTGTCCAGGCTCGCGCTCCCTGTGGACTTCGAAACTGTTGCGTGTCATCGCCGGGATCAGTCGCCCGACCGCGCCGGTACGTCGACGCCGACGCACCCATGGGTCCCCGTGACACAGACCAGGTGTCACAACCCTTGTGTCACGACACCGCCATATCCCGCCGTCTGGGGTTTCGAACCTCGTTTTGCGTCGGTTCAGGCCTGGCATGGTCTCTGCTGCCTTCCTTTTCATGGTCTACGAAGGCGACGAATTCGGCTCCGACGCGCAAAAATCGCGTGGCGAGATGAACAGGCTACGCGAGACTTTCAGGGTCAGGGTCGACGATTCTGCTCGCAGTAGTACAGAGTCCCGAGTCGTGGCCGAGGTAGAAACCAGAGCCTCTGGATCAAAAACCGAGACAACGGTCAGGCGGAGCTCCTTGGCCCGCTGTCGTTCGCGACATCCCCGGCTGTGTTGCGTGCGTAGCCCCGACCCCGCCATCGATGGATTGAGCTTCGAACTCGATGGGACGCCCCACGAGTTTGGACGGGGACATCGCGTCTCTACGCGGGTTCAGGATCCGGGTATGTCTCGACGGCATTTCCGGCTGGAGCCCCGCGAGAACGGCTACGAGATCATCGACTTTGACACCGCCAACGGGACCTTCGTGGACGGAGAGCGCTTGGAAGGAAGCGCGAAGTTCGACGGTGAGGTCATCTCGGTGGGGGATACGATCTTCGTGCTCGACGGCGAGATCGACCCCGAGCATCTTCCATTTTCGCCCATGGTGGATGTTCCCGAGATTCGGGGTCTCCTCGGCACCTCCGCTGCCGCTAGGGCGCTCAGGCGCTCCATTGCCACCGTGTCTCAAACCGACGGCACGGTGCTGTTGCTCGGGGCCACTGGGACGGGAAAGGAGGTGAGCGCTCAAGCCATCCACGAGGCGAGCGGCCGCGAAGGGGATTTCGTAGCGGTCAACTGCGCCGCCATTCCGTCCGAGCTGGCCGAGTCGGAGTTCTTTGGCTATGTCAAAGGCGCTTTCACCGGCGCAGACCAAGACCGGCCAGGATTCTTCGAACAAGCGGACGGCGGTACTCTCTTTCTGGACGAGGTGGGCGACCTGCCGGCTACGCTGCAGGCCAAGTTGCTTCGTGTGCTCGAGGACTGGAAGGTGCGCCGAGTTGGCGATGGAAAAACGACGGAGGTCGACGTGCGAATCGTCGCCGCCACCCACATGGATCTCGAGAACTCGGGCTTTCGACGGGACCTTCTGGCGAGGTTGGGGGACTGGGTGCTCCGGCTCCCCTGCCTCTCCCAGCGAAAGGCGGACATCCCGATCCTTTGGTCCCATTTCTTCGGGCAGGACGCTTCCCGCCACATCACGGCCGAGTTCCAAGAGGCGCTCCTGCTGTACGGTTGGCCGATGAACGTGCGCGAGCTCAAGAAGCTCGCTCGTCGCGTGGCTGAGCTCGCGCCCCCCGGCGAGGAGGTCGACGTCCATTTGCTCCCTCGCGTCATCCGAGAGCCGCTCATGGGAAGGCTCGCGGGGGCAGAACTGGAATCCGAGGCCCCGGCGCGGAGCTCTAGCTCACCCTCGAACGGCCCGCGCTCCAACGATGCGAACGTTCCGCCGAAGGAGGCGCTCGTCGAGGCGCTCCGGGCCAGTCGAGGCAACGTGAAGCAGGCCGCCATCGACAACGGGTGGCACCGGACTCAGCTGTACCGCTGGTTGCGACGCTCCGGCGTCGATCCCAGAAGCTTCCGCTGAAAGCCGGGCGCCATCGAGCATTCAATCGATGAGCGGGGCACCCTCGGGTCCGCCTTCTAGGTCGATGTCCACCAGCACGTTCCTGCCCGGCTGGAGGGGTACGGTCTTGCGCCATAGGGTCTCGTCTTGGTCACGGACCTCCAGCACGTGGTCTCCGACCGGAATCTGCAGGGTCACGGGCGTGCTCGCCCTTTGGATACCGTCGACCCACAAGTCCTTCGAGCCC
>CAYZFR010000245.1:0-5320 GCA_964477875.1 uncultured Myxococcales bacterium | reverse complement strand
CGGCCTCCACCTTCACCATCGCAGGCTGAGTCCCGCGACGAACCCGCCGTCTCGGGTCGGGGCCACGTAGGGGCCGTATCCCGGTCTCCTGGGGAGCTTTCCAACCTTGCCGTTGTGGACGACGTGAAAGCTGGCCAGACCGACCCAGAGCGCGCCGACCGCGAAAGGTAGAATCGCCAGGGCGGCGTCATCACTGCTGCTGTTTTCGCTCAGGATGAAGACCGTGAAGGCCCCCGCCCCCAGGTCCAGGGCCCCGGCCACATACTGCATGGCGACCCATCCGGGCTTCATGTAGCCCCGGGGATCCCGGGTCGTTTCGGCGGTGATGGCCAGGATATTGCAGGCCAGGCCCACCGTCGCCGGCACGGCGACCAAGGTGACGATGCCGATGAGGAAACCTCCTCCGACGCCGTTCGCCTCGGCCGCACGGGGGCTCAGCACCGACAAGAAACCGGCCATGAGTAAGACGAGACGGATCCGCTTCACGATGAGCCTACTCCCCGGAAGGCTACTCCGGCGGTCTTGATTCGTTCTTACGTCCCCGCGTGCAATGTTTGGGTGGTGTTCACTCGGCCTCCCGTCTCAGAATTTCGAGGGCGCGAGCGCCGGGTCGGCTTCGAGCTGGAGTTCCACGGGAAGGAGCTCGAGACCGTCGCCCAGGCTTTGGCCCGCCGGCTGAACGGGGAGCTGCGACCCAAGGGCAGGTTTGCCTTCGTGATCGAGTCGAGCGAGCTGGGCGAGTTTCGCCTGGAGTACGATGCCCGTTTTCTGAAGCAAGAGTGGTATGTCGGCTACCTCGAACGGCTGGGCATCCAGATTCGCAATCAGCCCTGGCGCCACGATCTGGACCAGTGGATCGAGCGACTGAGCTCGGAGTTCGTCCCCCAAGAGCTGGTGACGCCGCCGCTGCCGCTGTCCCGACTCGACGTCGCCGAAGAGCTGAGAGAAGAGCTCCAAGCTCTGGGCGCCAAGGGGACCAAAGAAGCCGCCGTCTACGCTTTCGGGCTGCACCTCAATCCCGAGCTGTGGTCGGAGGAGGTCGACGACGTGCGCCGACTCCTGCAGGCCTTCATGCTCTGCTACGACGCCCTCGTGCCTACCATGGACTGGTCCCGTCGCATCGGCCCCCACATCTCGGACTTCACCGACCAGCACCGCGACCTGGTCTTGCGCCCGGACTACGCGCCTCCGATGGCCGAGTTCGTCGATCACTACCTGGAGCACAGCCCGACCCGGAATCGAGCCCTGGATCTGCTGCCCGCGCTCATGCACCTGCACCCGGAAGGTCCCTGGGAGCGGCTGAGCGAGCCGGACCTGGTCAACGCGCGACCCGCCTACCACTACCGTCTCCCGGATTCCCGGGTCGACGATCCGAGCTGGACCCTGGGCGAGGCCTGGTCGAGCTGGGTTCAGCTGGAGCGTTTGGCCGCTGACGTCGACGCCCTGGGCCGCCTGATCGATGCCTATGTTTCCATGCGCGACGGACATCCGCTCGGTTTTCGCCGGGCGTGGCGTCTTCGAGCCGAGGAGGCGCTGAGAGCCTGAGGTGGCGTCTCGTCCGCGCATTGGCGTCACTGGCCCCGACCACGGAGGCACGGTGGCGTGGTGGTTCACGGCGCTGGCCATCTTCCGGGCCGGCGGCTGGCCGGTGCGCATTCGGCCCGGCCGGCCGCGCGGCGTTGGAGACCTGCACGGGCTGGTCCTCGGCGGCGGCGCCGACGTGGGAGACCTGGGCTCGAAGGAGCTCTCCCGGGTAACCCGGCGGCTGACGACCTGGCGTCGCTGGATCGGTGGGCTGATCTGGTACCTGCGCTTCTTCCTTCGCCGGCGTAGAGGTTCGGGCATCGACGAGGCCAGAGACGCCCTCGAGAATCGACTCCTCCAGGAGGCGCTTTACGGCCCCATTCCGGTGCTCGGCATATGCCGCGGCGCCCAGCTCGTCAACCTAGCTTTCGATGGGACTCTCCACGAGTCCCTCGACGGCTTCTATGTCGAAAGGCCGAATCCCCGTTCGGTCTTCCCCACCAAGACCGTCCTCGTCGAGCCCGAGAGCCGCCTGGGGCGCGTGATCGGCTCGAAGCCCTGTCGAGTGAACGCCCTCCATAGTCACGCCGTCGCTACCTCCGGCCAGGGACTGCGCTCGGTCGCCATCGAGAAGAACGGCGTGGTCCAGGGGGTCGAGAGCGCCGACGAGCGTTGGATCCTCGGCGTGCAGTGGCACCCAGAGTTTCTTCCCCAGCACGAGCGGCATCAAAGGCTGTTCCGCGCCCTGGTTGAGGCCGCGCGGGCCCACGGCGCGTCAGCCCGACAGTAGCGCCTCGGCCTTTTCTTTCTCGATGGCGGAGGCGCGATGGAAGGCATCCCGCTCCGAGGCGCGACTGACGTAGTCGGCGATCGGACCCTCCTCTTCGATGGCGCCAAACAGGACGCCAAAGCGGGCGCTGGAGGCGACCAGGACGTCGGCCAGGGTGAAGCGCTCGCCTAGGAGCCAGGGGCCCCGCTCGATGCCCCGGGTCAGCACTTCGACGGCCTGCAGAAAGGAGCCCCAAGCAACGCTCTGGGCGGGTGCCTCCCACTTGAAGAACTTTTCTCCGAGAGCGGGCTCCATGATGGCGCTCGCGAAGAAGAGCCACCGCAGGAAGTCGGGTCGACTCTCGTGGTCCACGGAAGGCGCCATCGCCGCCATGGGGTGCTGCTCGGTCAAGTAGAGGGCGATGGCGCCGAGCTCCGACACCGGCCGGCCGCGTTCGACCAGGAGCGGGACCTTTCCCATCGGGTTCAGGGCCAGAAAATCCTCCTGCTTGTGTCGGCCCGAGCGGAGGTCGAAGGACTCCAGCTGGTAGGGCAGGCCCATCTCCTCCAGGAGCCACAAGGCCGTGAAGGCCCGGGTTCGGGGGGCGTGAAAGAGCGTCCGGGGCGCATCGCTGGTGACGGGCATGCTCTCGTGCTCGGCCGCGGGCCGCCGAGCGTCAAGCGCCGCGGAAGGGCGCGCCTCCGGGACCGCCCTGCTCCATCTGCTGCATCTGCTGCATGCGCTCGGCGTGGCGCTGCTCAGCCTCTCGGCGTCGGGCTTCGGCCCCCGACAGGTCGATGTCCTTGGGAACGGGGATGCCATCGTCGGTCAGCTCCAGCATGTACGCCTCCAGGCTCTGACGCAGGGTTTCGGCATCGGCGGCGTCGTAGATCCGGGGCTCGTCCTCTCCCAGCAGCCGCCGGACGACCTCGGCCAGGGTCTGCATCGCCTCGGTCAGCTCGCCCCGGGCCTGATGAAGCTGGGCTCGCATGGCCTTCGACTCGACGCTGCTCGGATCGACCTCTTCGACCGCCTGCAGATCTTCTTCGACCGAATCGCGGTTCAGGAGTAGACCGAGGCGAGCCCGCTGAAGCCGGGGGCGAACGCCCTGGGGCGAGGCCGCGACGTCTTGGTCGGCCAGCCGAAGTGCAGCCGCGATGCCAACTTTCTTGCCGTGGACTTCAGTCTGGCCCGGGGTCACCAGGGGAGGGTGCTCGACCTGGCCGGCTTGCATCTCGTTCAGGAACTGCATCATGTGCATGGTCAGGATCTGACCGGTCTCTTCGGTGGGCTCGAGCTTGTCCCGCTCGCCACAGGCCTTGCACACCATCGGGCCGACGAAGGCAGGATCGCCAGTGCCCTGTTTCGCCTCGACGTCCACGTACGCGTGGCGAAATCCGTAGGCGAGGGTCTCTCCGCAGTTCGTGCAGCGGAGCGTCACCCGCAGCGGTCCGGGCGGCGGAGCGTCGCTTCGGACCCGCTCCACTGCTTTGGCGACCGGCCCTTCGACTTCGGCGCCGGTGGCGAGGGCGAGGACTGCGAGCGCGGTCTCTTCGGGTTCGTCCGCAAAGCTGCGGGACGCGAGGAGCGGCACCAGTCGCCCGTCGCCCGTCCGCAGGATAGCCTGCGAGGTCATGACGGGGTCGATCGCTCGCAGCTGATAGAAGCGCCGGCCCAAGGTGAGGGCGATGCGCTCGGTTCGGAGTTCGGTTGCGATCAAGAGCGCGAAGCGAACCGTGCTCCTGTCCGTGTCCCGGGACTGGAGCGCGTCGACGACGATCGCCTCGGCGGCGGCTGCCTCCTCCACGCAGGCTTGGACCACCGCACCGTGGACTTGCTCGTCGTCGATCTCGGCGGCCGCGCTCAGGACCAGCTGGCCGTGGCCCGCCCGAAGAAGCGCGACGGACAGCTTTCGCCGGGTGGAGGCCTTGCGGAACACCTCGCGGCTCATGGCGGCGACGACGGGCCGAACGGCTCGCTCGCCCAGGTCCTGCAGCTTTGCGACCAGGGCCTCGGTGGAACCGGTCAGGAGCTCGAGGTCGAGCTGACCGTCCGAGGCCTTCACCATGGCGTCGATCCCGGGGTTCTCGTTTTCGCCCAGAACTGCGAAGCCGATCACGGCCACCGCTCGGGCGGCGGCGGCGGCGAAGAGCGCGCTCGCTTCCTCGTCCAGGCGAGCGATGGCGCCTCGCTGGGCGATGAGGGCGCGCAGGAGGTCTTGCCGTCGCTTGGGCACGGTGCCTAAGGTCTCTTCAGAGGGAGGGGGGAGCTCGAGGCTGGTCGCCGGCTCGAGAGCGGCGAAGAGTGCCGCTGCGTCTCGGCGGGGAAGGGCGGCCTCGACCGCGTTCGCTGCTGCGTCGCCGAGCAGGGCCCGGACCTCGCGACGCAGTGCCTCGTCGGAGATCCGCCACAGCTCCTTGCCCGACTCGACGCGGGTAAAGCTGGCCGGGGCGCCTGCGACCGAGGCGAGGGCGGCGCGACCCGGATAGGCGCCGCCTTCGGGCGGCGCGCCCTGCTCCGATTCGGCGATGGCTTGGCCGAGGGTCCGTTGGGCGAGCCGCGGGTGTCCGGAGATCAAAGCGGCGCCGTACAGCCCGCTCCGTCGCTCCGGGCTTTGGACGTTGGCCCGCGTGAGGGCGCGGTCCAGGTAGGCGGTCGCGTCCTCCTCGCCGGTGATGGCGAGGGCGCTCAGGACGCCGGCGAAGGCCTCGTCGTCGAGGCGACCCCGGCCCTGAACGGCCGGGAGCAGCTTCTCGGGGGCGAGGGTGCCGAGAGCGCTCGCGCAAGCGGCCAGAAACGCACCCCGGGCGTCTTTGAACACGGCCTCGATGGCGGCTACCTGCGCCTTGGCCCCCAGCTCTTCCAGACCCCGAACGGCCGGCGTGGCGACGTAGATCCCGTCGCCGAGGCGTTCCGCCAATCCGTCCGAGAGCTCGGCGAGCTCTCGTTGGACGACCTGTTCCACCGCGAACTGGCGAACCAGCTCGTCCTCGTGCGCGAGGAGCTTCCGCAGATCCTCGGGGCTGA
>CAYZFR010000244.1:0-5321 GCA_964477875.1 uncultured Myxococcales bacterium | reverse complement strand
ATCGGGCGAAGGGCGGCCGGACTTCTTCAAGGTTTTGCTGACTCAGGGCACTAGAAGTAGAGCAAGGGATGCCTGGCGTGAATGACACCCAGACCGCACCTCCCGCCAGAGAGGCTCGCCGAGTCGTCTTCGTGGCGTTCGAGGAGGCCAATCCGCTGGACGTGGCCGGGCCTTCGACCGCTTTCGCCTTCGCCAACGCGGTCGTGCCGGGATCCTACGAGCTGCACCACGCAAGCTCCATGGGAGGGCAGCTCGTCACCGAGAGTGGTCTGAGCTTCGGAGGGCTCGTTCCTCTGCGTGAGCTGCCGGCGCCCATCGATACGGTGTTGTTGGCGGGCGGATCCGAGGGAGCCCTGCGCCGCTCGGGTCGGGACACGATCCTCATGACCTGGCTCGAAGAACAGTCCAGCCAGGTGCGCCGCATGGGCAGCGTGTGTACCGGCGCCTTCCTTCTGGCCGGGGCCGGTCTCCTCGACGGACGCCGGGCCGTTACGCACTGGGCGGCATGTGCCTCTCTGCGCCAGATGTTCCCGGAGGTCGAAGTGCTGGCAGACGCCATGTACGTCCAGGACGACGGCATCTTCACCTCGGCGGGAGTCTGCGCCGGCATCGACCTGTCTTTGGCCCTCATCGAAGACGATCTGGGAACCGCCGCTGCGGCCAAGGTCGCGCGTTCGATGGTCGTTTTCCTCCGTCGATCGGGAAGCCAGTCGCAGTTCAGCGAAGCTCTCGCGGCCCAGACGAACACCGGCGGCTCCTTCGACGACCTGATCACCTGGATGGCCGACCACCTGCAGGCGGACCTCTCGGTGAGCGCCCTGGCGCGGCGCGCCCATATGAGTGAACGCAATTTTCAACGCAGATTTCGGGAAAAGTTCGGCCGTACTCCGGCTGCCTTTGTGAAAGCCATGCGTCTCGAAGCGGCGCGTCGATGGCTGGAGACGACGGACTGGCCCATCAAGGCCATCGCGGCTCGCGCCGGTCTCGGCTCTGCCGATGTCCTGGAGCGCGCTCTGAAAAAGTCCTGTGGCCTCAGCCCAGCCGCCCTTCGCGCGGCGTATGGGCGGAGCAAGCTCTCTAAAGCCACTGAAACGCAGCCTGAAGAGCCGAACGCCCACCGGTCGGAATGATGGCGCCGTGCGCGAGAACCACGCGGTCGAAGTCCAGCTCCAGCAGTCGCTGGATCTCTGTTCGGGCGAGCTCTCGATCCATGCCCCACTTCTCGACCACGGTCACCTTTGGCCCCGGGAACCCTCCGAGAAGCCGCATGATCCATCTCGTGAACGAGGGTGCGCTCTGGTCGAAGTTGAAGAAGAGATCGGTCACGATGAGCGTCGAGCTCGGCCGGTGCAGGACCACGAGCTCTTTGGTCATGGCGAAGCATCTCGTCGGAACGACCAAGACCTCGGGTCCAAAGGGCTCGGATTCCCGCTCAATGATCCCCTGAAAGACCAGGTCACGGCGCTTCTCGTCCAGACCTGGCCCGGCCCACAGCTGTGCTCCCCGCTCTGCCCAGGGGCCGAGGTACAGATGGTGGAGAAGATTGGGCGCGAGGGCCCATCGGACCGCCCCTAGCTCTTCGACCGCGTCGTAGGCTCCGTCGATGGGAGAGTGAAGCAAGACTCCCTCTTTCAAACGGAGGACGGTCATTCGGGTACCCACCTCGACACCGTGAAAGCGCTGTCGTCGACCTGCGGTCCAAATACCCTCGTCCAGCCGCTGCAGGCCGCTCTCTTCCAAGGGAGCTCGATGGGCCATCGTCATGGTTCGGGCATGCTCGAGTAGAAGCTGACCTGCTCCATCTCGTCGTGGACCCGAGGCTCATCCCATCCGAGCTGGGGCTCCGCTTCACTTCCGGGCCACCGGCGAGAGACCACGCGTACGGACGCGAACTGCAGCGGTTCCCCCTCGGCTTCGCCATCCGGGCGCGGCGGGAGTCGGAAGCTTTCGGCCACCCCGACGGCGGTCACGATGACGGTCCAGCTCCTTCGATCACCTTCCAGGCTCTCCAGGCTCGCGTTCTCCAGCTCGACTTTATGAATGTGAGCTTCAGGATCCAAGGACAGGAAGAGCCTGCGTCCTTCGACTCGGGCCGAGGGCGGAGACGTGGACAGCACCGCCTGGAACGCCGTCTCGCGTGCCGCCCCAGGATCGATCGGGATCCGGTAGCTCTTGCTCACCCACCCCACCGGCCTTTGGTCGAGCGCGACCGAGACTTCGAGGGCCACCCCATCGGAAGACGCCGCAGAAGGAAAGCGAAGCTCGACCCGGTCGGGGAGTGCTTCCGTCGGACCGACCGCGCTCATCGTGCCGGCGGGAACGAGGACGCTTTGCTCTGGAGCCCAGAGCTTGCGCATCATCCAAAGGTCGACCGAGCGACTCGCCGCCAGCGGGCGCAGATCCACCCGAACTACCCGATCGATCTTCGTCCACGGGAGCCGGATCTGGACCGGTGGATCCGCCATCATCCAGGAGACCGCGTCGGGCCCAGGATCCGGAGAATCGGCGTCGTTGGACCGATCATTTCCCCAGACGGCCAGGGCGAGAGGAGGCTCGGACACCACTCGGGCTTCCCATCTTGGGTCCGAAAGTCCGAAGGCGGGGGCATCGAATGCCGTGTCCTTGAACCCCAAGCCCTCCGAGGCGGGTAGCGCTTGGACCCCTTCCCGCCGGAACCGCTGTACGAAATATCCAGGCTCCCCGGTTTGGAGTGCGAAGGGGTGGAGGCTCATCTCTCGAAAGGAACTGGGAGAGCCGAGCGCAGCCAGGGCCTCCGAGGCGTCGCCCCCAATGAAGACGGATGGGGGTTCTACGGGCCGCTCCAGCTCCATGAATTTTGGCGTGAGATGCGCCGTCCAGCGCTCCCCCTGAACACCAAAGGCCGCGTAGGGCGTGAAGCCCTCGGCAAAGACGAAGACTCTCGCCGCCCGGGCCTGCTTTTCTGCTCGGTCGAAGGAGACGATTCCCATGGAATCCGTACGTCCAGTCCAGGTCTCGGCCTCCGACTCCACCTGCACGATGGCTCGAGCCACGGGGTACGACACCTGCAGGCCGTCGTCCCGGCGAAGCGAACCCACGACTTGGACCTCCAAGACCGTGTCCGGCGGTGGATTCGTGTCCACCCCGGAGTCGTCCCCTCCCGCATCGCCCGCTCCCATGTCTCGGGGTGAGCCGAGCTCTGGACTCAGACCAGAGCTCGGCAAAGAGCACGATGCCAGGAACGAGGACGCGAGCATTATCGCAAGATCTCTTGCCCTCCGAGGGGATGGGTAGATGGCCAAGCCATCGTGTTCATGTGCCTTCATGCAGCGCTCTGTGGCGCACTATCCTGCGGACCGGCTGAAGGCCACCACGCCATCGGATCCGCAATTCGCGCCAGTTTTGGCGCCGTGCCCCCGAAACGCTGCTATCATCCCAGCGTGCCGCCGCCCTTCGACGGACTGGACCGCCTCGGCTTTCCGCCCGCCGGCGCGTCCGATAGTGATGCTGACCTGGAGCTCGGTCGGGTGCTCTACATGGAGCGAGGTCGGCATCTAGTCGGTCTGCGGTCCAGCGAGCGGCTTTGCTCTCTTGCAGGTTCGGTCGAGGGCGAGGCGGGCCTGGCGGTAGGGGATTGGGTCCAGATCCGCGGCACGCAAACGGTCCGGATCCTGCCGAGGGGGAGCTGGTTGGTCCGCAAGCGCGTCCACCGCTCCAGCGCGGCGCAGCTGGTCGCCGCCAACTTGGAGCGCGTCTTCATCGTGACCGCCGTGGGGGCCGACCTGTCGCCTCGCCGCGTCGAGAGGTTCGTCGCCCTGGTCCGTTCGGGGGGGGCCAAACCGGTGGTGGTCCTCAACAAGACCGACCTGCCCTTCGACGTCGCCCGAGCCCAGAGCGAGCTCGGCGAAGCCGCTCCCGGCGTCCCCGTCTGCCTGGTGAGCGGCGCGAACGGAGAGCTCGGCCATCTACCGACCTACCTCGCCCCCCGGGAGACGGTGGCGCTGGTCGGTAGCTCTGGCGTAGGCAAGTCCACCCTGGTCAACGCCCTTTGCGGCGCCGAGATCCAAGCGACGCAGCAGGTGCGCAGCGGCGACGACAAGGGTCGCCACACCACGACCCGGCGAGAGCTCATCACCCTCCCCTCCGGCGCCCTCCTCATCGACACCCCGGGCATCCGCGAGGTCGGGCTCGTCGGCGACGAAGCCTCGGTCGCCGCCGCCTTCACCGACGTCGAGTCCCTGGCCGAAGGCTGCCGGTTCATGGACTGCCGCCATGAAGCAGAGCCCGGCTGCGCCGTCAAAGCCGCGCTCGCCTCTGGAGAGCTGTCCGAAGCTCGGTGGCAGAGCTTCCAACGACTCCGGCGAGAGGCCGAACATCAGGCTCGACGCGAGGATGCAGGCCCCGCCTACGACACCAAAGACCGCTGGAAGAAGGTCCACCAGGGTCTGCGTCGCCGAAAGAAGCTCGACCCCAAGCTGCGTCGCTGAATCAGCCAGACCCGGGCTCGGCGTCGTCTCCGTGGATTGCTTGATCCCCGCGGCTTCGACACGCACGTTCTCGAGAACGAATCATGGGCAGAAAGATCTTCGCCATCGCATCCTATACCGTGGCCGCGCTCGTGTCGTTTTGCGCAATCCTGGTTGCGTTCTTGGACTTGGCAAAGACCAACAACGGGATCGCGCCCGGCTCGGCAACCCTGATGAAGCTCGGCTTCCTGGGCTTGTGCCTCCTCCTCTTCGCGGGTGCGCTCGTGGCCGGCCTCGTCTTTGCGCCGAACCGAGCCTGGAAGCGGGGCGCGGGCTACGCCACCTTATCCAGCGTAGCTTTGGCGCTCGTGGCTCTGTCGGCGACCGTTGTGCTGTTTTCAGATCCGAGAATGGACGAATACATGCTGCGGAGGACGGCGAGGGAGCTCGAGCGCAGCCACGACATCTCTCGCCGGGTCGCCATCTCCCTCGCCCGAGAAGGGACACCCGAGCTCGCTAGGATCTCCGAGACCTTCAGCGACTACACGAGCGGCCTCGCCACCCTGCTCGGCCTCGCCGCGCTCGGCTCTGCCTTCATCGTCCTTTACGCGCCTCGGGCCGAAGCTCCCCAGGAAGCAGCACCCCCCTAGTCATCCAGGGACGCATCATCCCGGCCGCGACCAGGAGGACGCGGACTTTGCACGTCAGGCTCGGGGTGCAGGCCAGCATTCGGTCCCGGTGGAGGAGGCCCCAGCGCGTCGCTCGGCGGAATGACGTGGTCAGGGGGCTCTGTACTTTCGACGCTCCGCGGTGCTAGGGATCTGGCCACCCAGGTGGTCATCGGCCACGCCGATCTGGACAAGGTCCTGGCCCGCC
>CAYZFR010000243.1:0-5345 GCA_964477875.1 uncultured Myxococcales bacterium | reverse complement strand
GCCAAAGTCCTCGAGGAAGTTCCGGAACACCACGTGCCTGGCCTCGGGGTCTTCGCCGACGTTGTCTTGCAGGTCGAGGAGGGGTGCGAGCAGGAGGGCGCCGAGGATGGCGGCGTCGCCGACTGGGCGTCGGGCGACGACGATGTCCAGGGCCTGAAGGTGGCGCAGCAAGTGATCGGCGCTATCGCGAGGCGACCGAGCGGCGGGACCCTCGGGGACTAAGGTGCCCTCGACGTAGGCGGCGAGCTCTGGGAGCAGGACCGGGAGGACGCCCCACTCCAGCATGGTCGTGACGGCCGGAGCTGCCTGGCCGGCTCGCAGCAGCTTGAGGACCTCTTCCAACAGGCGGGCTGGCGCGCAGCGGGCCAGGTCGTCTCGGTGGGCTTGGATCCCATCCAACAGCTCGGGATCGATTCGCAGATGGTTCTTGGTGTGAAAGCGGACCGCCCGGAGGATCCGCACCGGATCTTCGCGAAGGCGAATATCGGGATCGCCGATCATGCGAAGGTACCGGGCTTTCACGTCGGGAAGGCCGCCCACGTGGTCGATGATCTTCCCTTCGCCAAGGTCGTAGAACAGGCCGTTGATGGTGAAGTCGCGTCGCTGGGCGTCCTCTTCTTCGGTCCCAAACACGTTGTCCCGCCGGATGAGCAGGTCTTCGCCCTCCTCCTCGGGGTTGTTCTGCGCGTTGGCGCGGAAGGTGGCGACCTCGATGATCTTGCCGCCTCGGTAGTACAGGTGGACGAGCCGGAAGCGGCGGCCGATCACCCGACTGTTCCGGAAGATGCTTTTCACTTCTTCCGGCTTGGCATCCGTCGACACGTCGAAGTCCTTGGGCGGCATGCCGAGGAGGAGGTCGCGGACACAACCGCCGACCAGATAGGCCTTGAAGCCGTGCTTGCGGAGACGTCGAACGGCCGAGACCGCGTGGGGGTCCAAGCGCTCGAGCTCGATGTCCGGGCTTGGCACCTCCACGGGACCTCCATCGTCGTCCTGAATGGAGGACCGATTCGGCTCGGCATCGGGCGCCGGAGCGGGAGCATCGGGCGGCGGGGCGCGCTCGGCCGGCGCCGTTGCCGGTTCTTTCGAGGGCGACGGCGGGAGCTGCACCTCGGCTTCCAGGTGACGGGCGGTGTCTTCGAGGGCCTCTCGAATGTCGGCCGCGGCGGGGCCTCGGGCCTTCCGAGACTGGGCCCAGTCCCGGACCTCTCGGACGACCCGCAGGGTTTCAACTAGGAGACCCATGGGTCTGACCGTGGACGTCCTACCAGGCGGGTCCCGAGGCGACAATCGGAAAGTCGCTCAGCTTTGTCCCACGACCTCCAAGGTGGGCGTGGGGACGATCGTGCTCAGGAGTCGCTCCGAGTACTCCCGATTTTGGAGGTAGGTGTAGCCGTCGAGGCCGGCCTCGTAGTGCTTCAGCAGGGAAGCACCCTGCTCGAAGCTCATGGTCCCGCGGGCCAAGGCGGTCTCGATGGCCTCCCGAAGTTTTTCCATCAGCGCCCGCTGATCGTAGGAGACGTAAGCGAGCACGTCTTTCACCCGGTCGCCCTCCACCACGTGCTTTACCTTGTAGCCGCCGCCCTCGCTGCTCGACACGTGGACCGCGTTGACGTCGCCGAAGAGATTGTGAAGGTCGCCCAGAATTTCCTGGTAGGCGCCGATCAGAAAGATGCCCAGCACGTAGGGCTCGTCTCGGTCGAGGGCGTGGAGTTCCAGGGTCTCCTTGACGTCGTGCAGCCCGATGAACTGGTCGATCTTCCCGTCGCTGTCGCAGGTGAGGTCGGCGAGAATGCCCTGCCGGTTCGGCCGTTCGTTCAGGCGATGGAGCGGCATGACGGGGAACAGGGCCTTCACCGCCCAGGAGTCGGGCAGGGACTGAAAGAGGGAGAAGTTGCAGTAGTAGGTGTCGGCGAGCTGCCGCTCCAAGGACTCTACGTCTTCGGGGACGTAGTCCAGCTCCCGCACGATGCGCCGGATCTTGCGAGCGGTGGCCCAGAAGAGCTGCTCGACCACCGCCCGGTCCTCCAGATCGAGGATGCCGTGGCGGTACAGCGAGAGCGCGTCATCCTTGAGCTGGACGGCGTCGTGGTAGGCCTCTTGGAAGTTCTTGCGGCTGACGGTGCCGGCCACCTCCCGAAGCTCCTCCACCAGCTGGTGCTCTTCGGTGCCATCCTCCTTGGGCGGCATCTGGGTCGTCTCCTCGGTGTGGCCGAGGACGTCGAAGACCAGCACCGAGTGGTGGGCGACCAGCGCCCTGCCCGATTCAGAGATGATGGTGGGGTGCGGAACCTTTGCTTCGTCGAGGGCGGTCTGAAGCGTGTACACGACGTCGGCCGCATACTCTTCCAGGGAGTAGTTCTTGGAGGCGTGGAAGTTGGTCTTCGACCCGTCGTAGTCCACGGCCAGACCGCCGCCCACGTCGATGTACTCCAGTGGAGCCCCCATTCGGTGGAGGTCGATGAAGATCCGGGTCGCCTCGTTGAGGGCGTCCTTGACCGCCCGAATGGCGGTGATCTGGGAGCCGATGTGGAAATGCAAGCACTGCAGCCGGTCGAGCATGCCCTCGGACTCCAAAAGCCGGACCGCGCGGACCATCTCTCCCGCGGTGAGCCCGAACTTCGAACGGTCGCCGCCCGACTCGGCCCACCGTCCGCTCCCTTTCGTACCGAGCTTGGCCCGAACGCCGATGTTGGGGGGCACGCCGAGGCGCTTGGCGATCTCCAAGATGCCGGCCAGCTCTTCGAAGCGGTCGATGATGATCAGCGTCTTCACGCCGAGGCGCTGGGCGAGGAGCGCGGTCTCGACGTAGGCGGGGTCTTTGTAGCCGTTGCAGACGATGACCCCTTCTTGGGCGCCGATGAGGGCGATCGCCACCAGAAGCTCGGGCTTGCTGCCGGCCTCGAGCCCCACCCCGAAGGCCCGGCCGAACTCGAGGACCTCTTCGACCACGTGGCGCTGCTGGTTCACCTTGATCGGCATGACCAGCTTGTACTTCGACTCGTAGCCATACTCCTGGATTTTGCCCTGGAAGGCGTTGTGGATCTCCTCGATGCGACGACTCAGGACATCCGAGAAACGCAGCAACAGCGGCATGGACAGGCCCCGGCGGAGCAGGTCGTCGACCAGTCTCTTCAGGTCGAGGGGACGCCCGCGGGTGGCGTTTTCGGTGAGGACGACGTGGCCTTCGGGGCTGACGTCGAAGTATCCGTTGCCCCAGCCGCCGACGTTGTAGAGTTCGGCCGCGTCTCGCGTGGTCCACGAAGTCATGACGGCGGAATCTCCCAAATCGACCTCACCCCGTCCAGCAGAGTCACTGATCACGCTGGTGCGGAGACGTCGAGACGGCGCCCGTGGCGGCAGCGGTCGCCACGCGAAGCGGGCTGCGGCCCACGTCCTCGCGGCCGAAGGGCACCCCCAGTCGGAGATGGCGCTCCTCCTGACCGACGACGACGAGATCCGAGGCCTCAACGCCGAGTTCCGAGGCTTCGACGAGCCCACCGACGTCTTGGCTTTTCCGGTCGGCGGTCCCTGCGCGGAGGCCCATCTCGGCGATGTCGTGGTGAGCGTGGAGCGAGCCGCCGCCCAGGCGGGATCACGTGGGGTAAGCCTCGATGCCGAGCTCGAGCTGCTCGTCGTCCACGGTACCCTCCACCTCCTGGGCTACGACCACGACGAAGCCGAGGCCGCACGGCGCATGCGGGCCCGCACCAGGGCTATACGCCGGGTCCTCCGCCCCCTCCGCCCGTGACCTCTGATTGACTCCCGGGGTCCCTCTGCCAGACTGCCGTGGAAATGGACGCACCTGCACGCCGAGGAATCCCTGTTCCCCGGGAAGAGCGCTCCCCCCTGCCTAGACTGGGCCCCGTGCCCGAACCGCCCCCCGGCTCCTCGAAGATGAGCCTGGACATGGGCCCTTCTCACCCCGCCATGCACGGCACCATCAAGATGCGGGTGATCATGGACGGCGAGATCATCGAGCGGATGGACGTCGAGCCTGGCTACCTGCACCGGGGCTTCGAGAAGTCCTGCGAGGCGGCGACCTGGACCATGGTGTTTCCGTACACCGACCGCCTCAACTACGTCTCACCCCTCATCAACAACCACTGCTACGCGGCCGCGGTGGAGAAGCTCTTCGACATCGAGATCCCCGAGCGCGCCAAGTACCTCCGCACCATCTCGGCCGAGCTCTCTAGGATGTCCGATCACTGCACCTGCGTCGGCGCCGGCACCATGGAGCTGGGCGCCTTCACCGGCATGCTCTACCTCATCGAGGCCCGGGACATCTTGTGGGACGCGGTCGAAGAGCTGACCGGCGCCCGCCTGACCGTCAGCTACACCCGCATCGGCGGCGTGGTCGCCGACCTTCCGGAGGGCTATGAAGGGCGGCTTCGTCACCGGCTGGACCGGGTCGTCAAGCTGATGGACGACGTCGAGGTCCTGCTCAACGACAACCAAATCTTCCTCCAGCGGATGAAGGGCGTCGGCGCGATGAAGCAAGCGGACGCCATCGACTGGGGCTGGACGGGACCCTGCCTGCGGAGCACCGGCGTGCCCTACGACGTGCGACGGGCCGCGCCCTACGACGCCTACGGTCGGGTGAGCTTCGACATCCCGGTGGGCGAGAACGGCGACAACTACGACCGCTACCTGGTCCGCATGCACGAGCTCAAGGAGTCGCGGCGCATCATCCTTCAATGCCTGGATCAGATGAAACAAACCGATCCCGATCTGCTCGTGAAGGACAGCCGCCTCACCCTTCCCTCGAAGGAGAAGGTGCACACGGCCATCGAAGAGCTGATGAATCACTTCAAGCTCATCATCGACGGTATCCAGGTTCCGAAAGGCGAGGCCTACGCCTACCAAGAGGGCGCCAACGGTGAGTTGGGCTTTTACCTCGTCTCCGAGGGCGGCGGTAAGCCGTGGAAGATCCGTGTCCGCCCCCCCTGCTTCCCCATCACCTCCTCCATGCCGATGATCATCGAGGGCACCATGATCGCCGACGTCGTCCCGACCTTCGGCTCCCTCAACATGATCGGCGGAGAGTGCGACCGCTGACAGAGCTCCATCAGGCCGGCGTCGCGCCGCTCAATCGCGCCTCTGCTTCAAGCCCATCGCGACGATGAAGACCTCGCGGCTGCCCTCTCGGGTGGCCTCGGGCTTGATGAATCGAACCTTCTCGAAGGCATGTTTGGCCTGATCGAGGACGGGGTCGATGTCGCGCCCCTGGAACAGCTTGGCCACGAAGTGGCCGCGTTCCAATAAGACGGACCCGGCGAGCTCGAGCGCAGCGCCGACGAGCGCGGCTTGCTTGGCCTGGTCGGCATCGCGGACGCCGCTCAGCT
>CAYZFR010000242.1:0-5366 GCA_964477875.1 uncultured Myxococcales bacterium | reverse complement strand
GGGTGTTTCGAAGTGTTCGCAGCCACGCGCGCCTCCAGCGTAAACAGAAAAGCCGACCGGTGACGAGACGTCTCCGGTCGGCTGGCGAGCAGGGCGGCCTCCCTCGCCGGCAGGCCGCCATGCTCATGGGCTCAGTAGATGTTCGGCGAGCACTCGACGACTTCGGAGACCACGTTGGCCAGCGCGCCGCAGAGGTTGCCCGCGAAGGCGCAGGCCACGTCGCCAACCTGGTCACCGTCCACGTCGGTGGCGAAGCAGTACGGGCCGGTGGTGCCATCGGCGTCCAAGTCGGCCTCGGCCGAGATCGAGAAGGCGGGCGGAACGCCCGCGGCGGCGAGGACGGTACCGGTGTCGTACTGGTAGTACACCTGTCCGGCCGGCGCGAAGCCGATGCACGAGAAGGTGTTGCAGTTGGGGATGTTGGCCGGATCCCGCGAGCAGGTGGCGGGGCAAGCATCGGCGGCCGGTGTCGGCCACGCGGTCTTGGTGCCCGGTCCGGTGGCGGCCGGGGTCGCAGCGATATCCGCGTAGTTGTCGTAGGTGGCGCGGAAGGACTCTTCGCCGGTCTTGATGCCGCCGATGTTGGTCCGCGCCTCCGAGCTCTTCGAACGGAGCTGGTAGCGGATGAAGTTGGGGATGGCGATGGCCGCCAAGATGCCGATGATCGCCACGACGATCATCAGCTCGATCAGGGTAAAACCGGAGGTTTTCTTTTTGAGCTTCATGGGGTTCCTTTTCTCGTTTCAGACACGATGTCGTTGTCGGTCTGGCGAGAGTGGGAGCAGGGGCCGTACCAAGTGGCCCCCTCGCGAAATTCGGCCGAGTGACGAATTTCGTCGCTTTCGAGGTGACGTTCTCAGGGATCCTGACGGCTGCCGGCCGTCGGAGGACCGTCACCCGTCGAAGATGCGACGGTGTGCCGAAAGGGAGCTTGCAGGCCCCTCGGGTCAAACGTCGAGGTTGACCACGTCCAAAGCGTTGCGCTCGATGAAGGCCCGGCGGGGCTCGACCTGGTCCCCCATCAAGGTCTCGAACATCTCGTTTTCGTCCGCGCTACGGTTCATCTGGACCTGGAGGATGACCCGCTTTTCGGGGTCCATGGTCGTCTCCCACAGCTTCTCGGCCGACATCTCGCCCAGCCCCTTGAAGCGACCGATGGTCACGCCCTTGCTCCCGAACTCCCGGAGCTGCTCCACCAGCGCCGCCATGCTCGGATAGGCGGCCGGGTCCTGGCGATCGTCCCGCTTCAGGCTGAAAGGCCCCGCGAGGCCGCGCCAGGTGCTGCTCAGGCCACGCAGCCGCGAGAAGTCAGCGCTCGCCAGGAAGCTCGCATCGATGACCGTTCGGCGCCGGACCCCTGTCCGCAGGGTGTCGACCACGATTTCGGCTGCGCCCTGGTGGGAACGGACCTCGAGCTCGAGCTTCTCGGCCGCTTCGGGATACTCGGCCTCCAGAAAGCGCCGGATCCGGGGCAGGACTTCGCGCTGGAGCCGCTCCGAGTCCGGCGCCTGGGCCTCGTCGGTGGCGCCGACGGCGGTGGGCGGCCGGAGCTCGTCGATCTCGAGCTCGGTGCCTCGGGCCACCGCGTCCACCACCCGGCGGTCCCGGCGCCGGTCCACCGACTGCAGCAGATCCTGGTAGCGGAGGACGGCAAAGGCGACGTTCTTGAGGTGCTCGCCCTCCAGCACCGTGCCTTCGCTGTCGGTGACCACCACACCGTCCACCGCGACCCCGAGCAGGTAGTCGCGCAGGCTGTCCTCGTCCTTGAAGTACCGCTCCTGCTTGCCCTTGCTCATCCGGAACAGGGGCGGCTGAGCGATGTACAGGTGGCCGTGCTCCACCAGCTGGGCCATCTGCCGGTAGAAGAAGGTCAGGAGAAGGGTCCGGATGTGGCTCCCGTCCACGTCGGCGTCGGTCATGATGATGACCCGGCCGTAGCGGAGCCGGGAAAGATCGAAGCTCTCCGTCCCCACCCCCGTCCCGAGGGCGGTCACCAGGGCCACGATCTCCTGGCTGGACAGCATCTTGTCGACCCTGGCCTTCTCGACGTTCAGGATCTTGCCCTTCAGGGGCAGGATGGCCTGGAACTTTCGGTCGCGCCCCTGCTTGGCCGAGCCGCCGGCGGATTCGCCCTCCACGATGTAGATCTCGCAGCGCTCGGGGTCTTTCTCCTGACAATCGGCGAGCTTGCCAGGGAGCGATGTCGACTCCAGGGCACTCTTGCGCTGAACCAGCTCCCGGGCCTTGCGAGCCGCGATCCGGGCCCGGGCCGCGTCGGCGGTCTTGGACACGATGGACCGGGCCGCGCCCGGATTCTCGAGCAGCCACGCCGACAGCCGCCCGCTCACCAAGCTGTCCACCGCCGTTCGGGCCTCCGTGTTCAGCAGCTTGTGCTTGGGCTGAGAGTCGAACTTGGGGTCGGCCATCTTGACCGCCACCACCGAGGTCAGTCCCTCCCGGACGTCGTCGCCCGAAGGCGGCTCCTTGAGCCCTTTGTGCAGGTTCTCCTTCGAAGCGTAGGAGTTGAGGGTTCGAGTGAGGGCGCCGCGAAGGCCGGCCGCGTGGGTGCCGCCCTCGTCGTTGTAGACGTTGTTGGCGAAGCAGTAGACGCTCTCGGTGAAGGTCGTCGTCCACTGCAGGGCCACTTCGACCTCCACCTCCACCTGGCTGCCGTCGGGCCCCGAGACCTCCATCAGGGACTCGAAGTGGATGGGCTCCTTGTGGAGGACCTCCCGGTTGCGGTTCAGATGCTCGACGTAGGAGCGGATGCCGCCCTCGTAGAGGAAAGTCTCCTTGCGCTGGTCTCGCTCGTCCTCGAGATCGATGCGCAGGCCCTTGTTCAAGAAGGCCAGCTGCATCATGCGCGCGGCGAGGCGGTCGAAGCTGTAGGCGGTGGTCGTGAAGATGGTCGGATCGGGCTGGAAGTGGATCCGGGTGCCGCTGAGCTCGGTGTCGCCCTTGACCGTCAGCGGAGCCTCGGGTCGCCCCGAATCGCTGGCCGGCTTGCCGCGCTCGAAGCGCATCCAGTGAATGCGGCCGCCGCGGTGGATCTCGAGCTCCAGCCACTCGGAAAGCGCGTTCACGCAGGACACGCCCACGCCGTGCAGCCCCGCCGAATGCTTGTAGGTCTCGTTGCCGAACTTGCCGCCGGCGTGGAGGACCGTCATGACGACCTCGGCCGCCGACCGGTTCTGCTCCGGCTTCCAGTCGACCGGGATGCCTCGACCGTCGTCGGAGATCACGACCGAGCCATCGATCTTGAGCAATATACTGACCGCGCTGGCGTGGCCCGAGAGCGCTTCGTCGACCGAGTTGTCCACCACCTCGTAGACCAGGTGATGAAGCCCGGTGGCGTCGGTCTCGCCGATGTACATCCCGGGCCGAAGGCGCACCGCCTCCAGGCCTTCGAGAACCTCGATCGAGTTCCCGGTGTACTCGCTGCGAGTTTCCTGGTCCGCCTTGCGCTCGACGGAACGGGCCTCGAAGGGGGTTTCGGCGTCCGTCGCTTCTCCTGCTGCCAACGTCGAGACGCTAGCACGTGGCGGTGACCCCAACAACACAACAATGGATAGCGATGACGGGAGCTTAGGTGCCATCGGAGGTGCCTGCTTGACGCCTCTTCAGGGCGACCGTACTCGACCCTTCATGTTGGATTCCAGGCCAGGAGAGGAGGACGTCGACGAGCTCGAGCTGCTCACTCGCCCCGGCCGGGAGGAGGAGCTGAAGCTCTTCCTCCGCCTTCTCCACCCAGCCGACATCGCCGAGCTGCTGGAAGAGCTTCCGGACCCCGCCTCGGTGAAGGTGTTTCGCAACCTTCCCCCGGACCGGGCGGCCGAAATGCTGGCCGAGCTCGACCCCGAGGACCAGGAGCTCCTGCTCTCGGCCAGCCGCCCCGAGGTCTATGGCCCCGTCCTTGGAGAGATGGACTCCGACGACGTCACCGACCTCCTCCAGGAGCTGGAAGAGGACGTAGCCCGGCGGATCCTCCAGGTCCTCCCGGTAAAATATCGCCAGGAGGTCCAGCGGCTGCTGGCCTTCGACCCCTCCAGCGCCGGCGGCTTGATGCAGACCGAGCTGGTCTCGGTCCCGCTCTCCTCCAGCGTCGGGGCCGCCCTGGAAGTGGTGCGCCAGGCCGCCGAGGACATCGACATCATCAGCCTCTTCGTCGTGGACGACGGAGGTCGCTACGCGGGGCACGTGGCGCTGCAGGACCTGGTCCTGTCTCAGCCCAACGTCCCGATCGAGCGGGTCATGGAGCCCAAAGTGGTCGAGGTCTTGCCCGACGTGGACCAGGAGGAGGTGGCCCGGATATTCGATCGCTACAGCCTCGTGGAGCTCGGAGTGGTCGACGCCGACGGCCGGCTGCTGGGGCGGATCACCGCCGACGACGTGCACGAGGTGCTGGTCGAGGAGGCGGAGGAGGACTTCCTCAAGGCGGCCGGCACCGCGGCAGAGCCCGAGGTCATCTATTCGGACCGGGTCTTTTCGATCGTCGGCCAGCGCCTCCCTTGGCTGGCCTCCACCTTCTTCGCCGGCCTCTTCGCGTCCTGGATCCTGGCCTCGGCCAGCGTGGTCTTTCAGACCGCGGTCATCCTGCTGATGTTCGTCCCCGTGATCACCGGGATGAGCGGCAATGTCGGAACCCAATCGGCCATGATCATGATCCAGGGAATGGCCTCGGGCCACGTCGAGCCCGAGAACCTCGTCCGCACCATCCTCAAGGACATCACGGTGTGCGTGATCATGGCCCTCACCTGCGGAATCGCGGTGGTCTTCATCGTAGGGGCCTGGAAAGCGGACTGGGCCCTCGGAGCCTGCGTCGGCCTGGCCTTGACCCTTTCGATGACCACCGCCTCGCTGCTGGGCTCGACCGAGCCGGCGCTCTTGAAGCGCTTCGGCGTCGACCCGGCGGTGGCGGCTGGCCCCCTGATCACCTCGATCAACGACATCTCCGGCGTCCTCATCTACACCTTCGTCTCCCTCTTCTTTCTGCAGTATCTCCAGTTGTGACCGGAGACTGAACGGTGCGCCCCGCTCGTCTCCGCGCTCTCTTCAGGGGCTGCGACCGGGCCAGGCCTTGCGAATGATGGCGGCGAACTCCGGATCCTGGAGCATGCGCTCCACCGGCTCGCCGAGGGCGGTGAACTGGCGATAGGTCAGCAGACGCGGGAGGCCCCCGTCGACGGCGCTCCGGAGGGCGCTCAAGGCTTCCTCCCGCCGGCGGAGGCGAAGGCTGGCGAAGGCGAGGTTGGTCTGGGCTCGGGGGTCCCGAGGACGCAGCTCGATGCAGCGCAGGCTCGCCGATCGAGCTTCCCGAAAGCGCTCCTGCAGAAGAAAGGCCTCACTTCGAAGAAGGGCCAGGTCGG
>CAYZFR010000241.1:0-5465 GCA_964477875.1 uncultured Myxococcales bacterium | reverse complement strand
CGGCCTGGGTGGTGGCGGGCCGGCGGGTGGGCGCGGTCCTGGCCCGGGGGATGGAAGACGACCCGCGCCGCCGCTACCGGACCGCCAGCCAGTTCGTGGAGGCCCTCCTCACCGAGTTCTCCTACCCCGGCGACGCGAGCGAGGCGCCTACCCGCACCCGGGATGCGCCGCCGGCGCCGGTGGAACGTGAGGTCGTCCAGGCGCTCCAGGCAGCGGAGCTCGAAGATCTCGGGGTCTGGCGGCGACCGGGGCGTCTCGAACCCCTGGTGTGGCTGGGCTTCACGGGCGGCTTGGCCCTGCTCCACACTTGGACCTGGCTCGGGTGAGTTCGGGCTTTCGATCGGGGGTGCGGGCGTCTAGAACGGCGCTTCATGATTCCGCGGTACACGCCCGAGGACATCGGGGCCGTCTGGTCGGAGCCAGCCCGGATCCGCGCCTGGCTCGACGTCGAGATCGCGGCCTGCCGCGCCATGGCCAACGCCGGCATCGTCCCCGCCGCCGACGTCGCCGCCTTGGAGAAGACCGCGGCCGAGGTCGACGTGGTCGCTCTGGCCGACCGAGCCGAGGTGCTGGAGCAGACGACCAAGCACGACGTGATCGCTTTCCTGAGCGCCTTCGAGGAGGTGGCGGGGCCCCCGGCCCGTCACGTCCACTTCGGTCTCACATCCAACGACGTGCTCGATACCGCCTTCGCCCTTCGGATGGGGGACGCAGGGGGACTGGTCGAAGAGGCGCTCTTGGGGCTCCGGGCCGCCCTCGGCAAACAGGCCGAGGCGCACCGGCGCACGCCCATGATCGGCCGCTCCCACGGCGTCCACGCCGAGCCGATCAGCTTCGGGCTCGTCATGGCGAGCTTTCACGCCGAGATGACCCGCAACGTCCGGCGGCTGCGCTCTGCCCGGGAGGAGATGCGGGTCGGCAAGCTCTCCGGGGCCGTGGGCACCAACGCTCACTTGCCGCCCGCGGTCGAACGCGAGGCCCTGAGCGCCCTCGGTCTCGAGGTGGAGACGGTGGCGACCCAGGTGGTTGCTCGGGACCGGCACGCCGAGTTTTTTTCGACGCTGGCCATCGTGGCCGCCTCCATCGAACGCCTCGCGGTCGAGATCCGGCACCTCCAGCGGACCGAGCTTCGAGAAGCCGAAGAGCCCTTCGGCAAGGGGCAAAAGGGCTCGAGCGCCATGCCCCACAAGCGTAACCCGATCCTCACCGAGAACGTCACCGGACTGGCCCGGCTGATGCGGGGGTGGGCCCACGCGGCGATGGAGAACGTGGCCCTTTGGCACGAGCGCGACATCTCCCATTCTTCGGTAGAGCGGGTGATCGCCCCCGACGCCACCATCACCTCCGTCTTCATGCTGCGACGGATGACCGGGGTGGTCGAGGGCCTGGTCGTCCATCCGCAGCAGATGCAGGCCAACCTCGATCGCATGCGCGGCCTACCCTTTTCTCAGGCCGTGCTGCTGGACCTGATCCGAAAGGGTATGGACCGACAGCCGGCCTACGAGGCGGTGCAGCGCTGTGCGATGCGGGTCTGGGACGAGGACCTGGACTACCAGAGCGCCCTCGCCGGCGACGCCGTCGTGCGCGAACACCTGTCGGCCGAGGACGTGGCCGACGCCTTTCGGATCGAGCGGCATCTGCACAACGTAGACGCCATCATCGACCGAGCCCTCGCCGACGATCCCTGAGCAGCCCCCTCGGCTCAGCCTCCCTTCGGGACGGTCCGAAAGCCCGAGTCCTCCAGTGCGCTTCGCACCCGCGCGCTGACCGGCCCGACCTCGCCTGCGAAGGGCTGGCCCACCAGGCGCTCGAAGAGCTCCATGTAGCGTCTGGAGATCCGAGTCCGGATCTCTTCGTCCAGGGGGGGCGCCGGCCCGTCGCCCTTGAAGCCGTGGGTCTCCATGAGCCAGGCACGGAGGTTCTCTTTGTCGAGCATGCGCTGGGCTGCACCTCGCTGGAAGCGCTCCTGGTACCCGTCTTCGACCCAATAGCGAGAGGAGTCGGGGGTATGGATCTCGTCGATGAGGGTGACGCGATCCTCGGCGTCGAGGCCGAACTCGTACTTGGTGTCGGCCAGGATGAGGCCGCGCGCGAGGGCGTCCTCGCGCCCGCGCTCGAAGAGGGCGCGGGCGAGGGCCGCGGCCTCTTCCCACTGGGCCTCGGTCATCGCCTTGGACTCCAGGATCCGGCGGCGGGAGGTGGGCTCGTCGTGGGTGCCGAGCTTGGCCTTGGTGCTCGGGGTGAGGATGGGAGCCGGCAGCGCCTCGTCGCGCCGGAGACGGCCGGGGATGTCCACTTCGTAGGTCCGATGGGCGCCGGCCTGATAGTCCCTCCATAAGGAGCCGGTGATGTAGCCCCGCATGACGAACTCGACCGGAAAGGGCCGGCAGGGGCGGACGATCACCGTGCTCGGATCGGGGTAGTAGAGGACATGATTGGGCGCGATGTCCTTGGTGGCCTCGAAGTTGTGCCGCGCGACCTGGTTCAGGATCTCGCCCTTGAAGGGGATGGTGCCGAGCACGACGTCGAAGGCGCTCACCCGATCCGTCGTCACGATCACCCAGCGTTGCGGGCCTCGGAACACGTCTCGGACCTTGCCCCGGTACAAGCTGAAGCCCTCCAGGCCGAAGTCGACCTCGTAGAGCGCATGGGGGAGCTGGGCGCGGATGAGCTCTTGGTCGACGGTCATGACAACGCTTCCTGCAGTACGCGAAGGACGATCCGACCCAGCACCTCGTAGGTGGCTTCGCCCTCCGACACCGAGGCCTCGCTCGGCTGGCCGAAGTAGCTCTGGTCCGCGCCCATTTGTCGAAAGTCTTGCTGTCCCGCCTGCATCGAGCCCACCAGGTCGATGTCGACCCCGGGGAGGCGCTGTCGGGTCTGGTCTCGCACCCGATCGGGCCGGGCGGCCATGACGAGGGAGGTCTCGTACCGGCCACCGTGGCAAGCGCCGCTCTGAAACTCCTCCGTCAGCTCGGGCACCCAGCGTCGGTCGCAGGGATCGGCGAGGGCGAGGGGGCAGCCGGGGGCGCCGACGCTGTTCACGGCGTCCCGGAGCGAGAAGCGATGGGCGGGCTCGAGATGGGCGTTGACCAAGCACACGGCCCGGAATCCCTGTCGAGAGGCGGAGGTGAGGACGTCTCGGACGTAGGCGGTCGCCGCTTCCTTGCCCACGGAGATGGTGCCGCAAAAGGGCGCGGCGTACTCGGTGACGCTGAGGGCGAGGGTGGGCAGGGCGACGGCGGCCAGGCCGAGCGCTTCGCCGATCATCGGGGCCGCCACCCGGCAGGTGTGCTCGGCGATCACGACGTCGGTGCCCAGGGTGAGGTGGGGGCCGTGAGACTCGGTGGCGCCCGCCGGCCACAGCGCGACGGCGCCCTGGGCGATCAGGGCCTCCGCTTCGGTGTGGGTGAGCTCGGACAGCTGCAGCAGGCTCGTCATGCTTCGGCCTCCGCCATGCGCGCGAGCTCCCTTCGGTCCAGCTTGTCCCGGTCGCCGCGAGGAAGGCTCTGGACGAAGACCACCTTGCGCGGCGCCTTGTAGGGCGCCAGCCGGCGGGCCACGTGCTCGGAGAGGGCGGCGGCATCGACGCGGGCGCCGGCTTCCAGAATGACGAAGGCCATCGGCTTGGTCAGCCCCTCTCTCTCGAAGGGGGCGACCCCGGCTTCGGCCACGCCCTCGTGCTCGAGGAGAGCGCCTTCGATCTCTTGGGGCGAGACCCAACGCCCACCGATCTTCATCATGTCGTCGGCCCGGCCCTGGTAGAAGAAGTGCCCGCGCTCGTCCCGCAGGAACTGGTCGCCGGTCACGACCCAGCGGCCTCGGACCACGTCCCGGGTCTTGGCCGCCCGCTGCCAGTAGAAAGCGAGGGCGCTGTCGCCCCCCACCCACAGCGTGCCCACCTCGCCCGGCCCGCAGTCGCGACCTTCGCCATCGACGATCCGGGCGTGGTAGCCGTCCACCAGCGTCCCGAGGCTGCCGGGGACCTTCTCACCCAGGCGAGTGCTGATGAAGACGTGGAACATCTCGGCCGAGCCGATGCCATCCAAGATGTCGACGCCCGGCCCCCGCATCCAGCGGGCGTAGAGCTCGGCCGGCAGCGCTTCGCCGGCCGAGGTCGACAGGCGGAGCCGGCTCAGATCGGGCTTGGTCTCCAGGGACTCCCAGGTCTGCTGCATCTGGGCGATCAGGGTCGGCACATTGACGAGGATCGTGGCGCGGTGGCGCTCCAGCACTTCGAACACCCGCTCCGGCGTCGGTCGGTCGGGAAACAGGACCGCGGTGCCTCCGAAGAAGAAGGGAAAGAGGAGGTTGCTGCCGGTGGCGTAGCCGAAGAAGAGTTTCGGGACCGATACCGTGACGTCGGCTTCCGTCATGCCGAGCACCTGCTTCGGATAGCGTTCGGTGTTGAAGACGAAGTCGCTGGCCCGGTGGACGGCGGCTTTGGGGGCGCCGGTGCTGCCGCTGGAGTACAGCCAGATCGCGAAGTCTTCCTCCAGGGTCGGCGCCGGGTCCAGCTTCGGGGCCGGACCTTCGCAGCGGGCGAGGAACTCCGGCGCGTCCACCACTCCGACGAAGTCCAAGCCGTGGTCTCGGGGCAGCTTCCCCGCGCCGCTTCGATCGCAGAACATTCCCTTGGCCCGGCTGTCTGCCAAATAGAAGGCGACCTCCTCCGCCGAGCAGTTTGGATTGACGAAGAGCACGGTGCAGCCCACCTTGAGGGCACCGAAGAAGGCCGCCACCCACTCCAAGCCATCGGGGAGCAGGATCAGCACCCGGTCCTCCATGCCGAGCTCCGCCTCTCGGAGCATCGACCCATAGCGGTCGCTCCAACCGGCGACCTCGGCGTAGGTAAAGCTCGACACCCCGCCGGGTTGGTCGACGACCAGGGCCTGCTTGCCCCCCTTGCCCTCCCGAATACGGGCGTCGAGGAAACGATCCGTCAGGTTGAGCGGCTGGCCAGGGACCCGAAAGCGCACGTGTTGGGGCTAACACCCCGGATCTTCGGGTGTCATCCCGCCTGCGGGGCCGGCCGAAGGGCGGGCCCTCACCCCCAAGGGCTTGCCAGCCCAGCCGACCCATGATTCCTCCCGGATCTCCGTTGGCGGGCGAGGACGACAAGACGGTCGAGGCGGCTTCCGAGCCGTCCTCGGACGCCGCAGGACCGCCTGACGAAGAGGTCCGGGAGCTTCTGGGCCCCGATCTCAGGGTGCCGGTCCAGGTCATCCCCAAAGGCTATCATCCCTCGGACTCAGCGCGCGATCCGCTGTTTCGGGTGGAGCTCGACGACTTCGCGGGGCCCCTCGACCTGCTCCTCTATCTGATCCGGCAGCACGACGTCGACGTCCTCGACATCCCGATCAAGTTCCTGACCGCGCGCTATCTGCAGGTGCTCGAGGATCTGCGGGCGCTGCAGATCGACGTCGCCTCCGAGTTCCTGGTGCTGGCGGCCGAGCTCACCCACA
>CAYZFR010000240.1:0-5496 GCA_964477875.1 uncultured Myxococcales bacterium | reverse complement strand
ACCAGATCGACGTCATGTTAGAAGCCACCGGCGTCCCGGAGATCGGCGCGCGCGCGGCCCTGCGGTCGGCGCGGCACGGGCAGATGTTGGCCATGATGAACGTGGAGACCGACATCACGGTGGGCCCGTTGTTGCGCTGGCACGCCGAGCGGCAAGGCGTGCTCTACGCCCTGGCCGCGGGCGACGAACCGGCCGCCTGCAAGGAGCTCTACGACTTCGCCACCGCCGTGGGCTTCACCGTCGTGGCGGCGGGCAAGGGCAAAAACAATCCGTTGCACCGTCACGCCAAGCCCACCGATGCGCAGTGGGCCGAGGAAGCGGCGCGCCGGGGTCTCAGCCCCAACATGCTTATTGAGTTCGTTGACGGCAGCAAGACCATGATCGAAATGGCCGCCGTCGCCAACGCCACCGGCCTGGTGCCGGACGTGCGTGGCATGCACGGGCCGGTCACCCACCGCGAGATTTTGGAGCGCGTCTTCTGTCTACAGGAGGATGGCGGCATCCTCAGCCAGATGGGCGTCGTGGACTTCGGCGTCGGTAAAGTGGCACCCGGTGTCTTCCTCATCGTCCGCACCGACCATCCGCGTCTGCGCGAGGCCCTAGTATTGCGAGATATGGGCGACGGCCCCTATTACACGCTTTTCCGCCCCTATCACCTCTGCAGCATTGAGGTCCCCCTGACCTGTGCCCTGCTGGCGATCCGCAAGCAGTCCAATATGGTGCCGCTGGACCGCCTGGTTACCGAGGTCTTCGCCGTCGCCAAACGCGACTTGGAACCCGGTGAAACCCTCGACGGCATCGGCGGCTGCACCTTCTACAGCCTCATTGACACGTACGAGACCGCAAGAGAAGAGAGCTTACTGCCCATCGGCCTCGCCAAGGACGCACGACTCACCCGTGCCGTGGCGCAAGATACCCCCATCAAGCTTGACGACGTCGAGCTGCACGAGCCCTCGACGATTCTCGACCTGCGCCGTTTGCAGGATCGCTGGATGGCGGGAGAATTGGAGGGCGAGGCATTGCTGGAATCGATTGAGAAGCTGGCGTAGACCCATTCCAATCGGCCAATTTATACGTATCCATTTCGCTACCCTACACAAGTCCATAGGCAGCCCCAATTAGTGATTTTGATGCGCAAAAACGATCATTTTGCAGCCATTTTGATGGAAAAACGCTGGTTTTTCGACTGAAATTCTATAGAACAAATGTTCTGTAGGGTAGCGAACGTATCCATAGCAAAATCGTCACTAAGGAAAGTTAATCATGGTACCAAAGACGGACGATCTCTTGCTGAGCACGTTGATGGAAACCTCGCCGGATTTTATCTTCATCAAAGATCGACAATCACGCTTCGTGAAAGTTAATCAGCCGATGGCGAAGCAACTCTTGGGAATAGCTCACCCCAATGACGCCATTGGCAAGACGGATTTCGACCTTTTTCCAGGAAAAGAAAAGGATGCCCAAAGATTCTACGATGAAGAACTAGAAATCATGGCGACCGGGGTGCCGGTTGTGTATCGAAAATGGTCGGTGCCCAATTTAGTTACGGGAGAAACGATGTGGGTTTCAGAAAGCAAATACCCGATTGTGGATCAGGATGGCACTACCATAGGACTGTTGGGGATCAGCAGAGATATCACGGCTCGCAGAGAAGCGGAACTAGAGAGAGATAAGCTGACCAACCAACTTCAATCTGTGATTGATGTGACCGCGATGGTTAATTCGATTCTTGATCCTCAACCCCTCATGCAGAAAATTGTGGATTCTCTGGAGGATCGTTTTGGCTTCTACTATGTGGGTCTATTCATGGTTTCTCAGCGGGAGAGGATATATGAACGGCCTGGGGAATACGCTTATTTGCAAGCCGCTACGGGAGAAGCGGGCCAAAAGATGATGAAACAGCGTCACAAATTAAAAGTGGGGCCTGGTTCACTGGTTGGGCAATGTATTGCCACCGGAGAAGCGCGCATTGTCCCTAATATTAAAAACGTCGAAGGTCGCTTTGCTCATCCTCTCTTACCAGATGCGCGCTCAGAAATGGTCTTGCCCCTGACGGGTCGGGAAGAAACCCTGGGCGCGATCTCCGTCCAGTCCCGGCAGGAAAACGCCTTCACCGAACAATATCTCTCCGTATTTGGCGTTCTAGCAAGTCTGTTAGCGACTGCCATCGAAAATGCCCATCTATATAAGAAGATTGACGATGAGCTAGAAAAGGTCAAGGCTGATCTAAAGCGATATGTGCAAGCGAGTTGGAATAGCTATCTTAGAGACAAGTAATTGTGAGATAAACGATACTGCGCGCATCAGACAACGGACAGATTGAGTAAACAGACTTTCGAAACTGTATATCGTACAAGTATCAGCATGTCATGCAAAAACAGGAGAAACAAATGAGACTCATGGAAAAGACCCCGACCTTTGGCGTGATCGTCGGCACACGCGGCTTCTTCAACGCCGAACTGGCCACCGATGTGCGCCGGAAGCTGCTGAAGATTTTTGACGAGAAGGGTTACGAGTACGTCATCACCCCGGAGGACGCGACGCCCAGCGGCGCCATCGAAACCCGCGAGCACGCCCGGCTTTGCGCCCACCGCTTCCATGAGCACGCCGACGAGATCGACGGTGTCCTCGTGGTGCTGCCCAACTTCGGCGACGAGCTGGGCATCGTGCAGACGCTGGACATGGTCGGTCTGGACGTGCCGGTGCTGGTCCAGGCCTGCGACGACGAGTTGAACAAACTGACGGCAGCGGAGCGCCGCGACGCCTTCTGCGGCAAGCTCTCAGTCTGCAACAACCTCTATCAGTACGACATCCCCTTCACCAACACGTCTATCCACACCTATCCCATCGACAGCGAGTACTTCCGCGACGACCTCGACTTCTTCGCGCGCGTCTGCCGCGTGGTGAACGGGCTGCGCAGCGCGCGCATCGGCGCCATCGGCGCGCGCCCCGCCGCCTTCCAAACCGTGCGCTTCAGCGAGAAGCTGCTGCAGGCCACGGGCATCACTGTCGTGCCGGTTGATCTCTCCGAGATCATCTTTGCCGCGCGCTCTCTGTCGGATGACGACGCCAACGTTCAGGCCAAACTGTCCACGCTCACGGACTACGGCATGATCCCCCAGAGCATCCCGAGCGAAAACATTCTCAAGCAAGCGAAACTCTCGGTGACGCTGGACCGCTGGATGGACGAGAACGAGTGCGACGCCAGCGCCGTCGAGTGCTGGGACTCGATTCAGAAGAACTACGGCTGCGCCACTTGCGTGAGCATGGCGATGATGGGCGACCGTCTGTTGCCCAGCGCCTGCGAAGTCGACGTGATGGGCGCCATCTCCATGTATGCGCTGCTACTAGCCTCGGGCACGCCGCCCTCATTCCAGGACTGGAACAACAACTACGGGGACGACCGGGACATGTGCATCAACACCCACTGCAGCAGCTTCCCCAGGGACTTCATGCAGCACGAAGTGGAGATCTCGAATCTGGACGTCCTCGGCGCTACGCTCGGACCCGACCGCTGCTTTGGCGCCGTGAAGGGCCAGGCCGCGCCCGGTCCCATGACCTTCTTCCGCGTCTCCACCGACGATCCGCGCGGCGTCGTCAAGGCCTATCTGGGCGAAGGCCAGATCACGGACGATCCGGCAGGCAACTTCCAGGGCGGCACCGCCGTCTGCCGGGTGCCCAATCTACAGAGATTGCTCGATTACATGTGCAAGCACGGCTTCGAGCACCACGTCGCCATGACCCGTGGGCATTACGCCGATGTGCTCGACGAAGCCATCCGCACCTATCTCGATTGGGACCTCTACCATCACAAAGCGTAGCCGTATCAACGGATTGACCGGATTCAGCGGATCGTTGTTTCTGTCCGTTCAATCTGGTTAATCCGTTAATCGACAAGGAGGGGGCATGTCACTGATCGGACTAGATATCGGCACAACGGGCTGCAAGGCTATCGTCTTCGACGAAAAGGGACACATCCTCGGTCAGGCCGCACGGGAGTACCCTATCCTCACGCCGCGCCCCACATGGGTGGAGCAGGACGCCGAGACCGTCTGGCACAAGGCGTGGGATGCCCTGCGCGAGGCGGCCGGTAAGGCCCGTAACGATTCGCCGACAGCCCTGGCGCTTTCGGTGCAGGGCGAAGCCGTCATCCCGGTGGACGCAGGGGGCAACCCGCTCCGCCTCGCCATCCTGGGCATGGACACCCGCACCGACGCCGAAAATGCGTGGCTCAAGGAACAGTTCGGCGCCGAGAGGCTTTTCAACCGCACCGGCATGCCCGTGCACACCATCAACACGCTGCCCAAACTCCTCTGGCTCCAACAGCATGAACTCAAGATCTGGCGCACAGCCGACCAGTTCCTGCTCTACGAGGACTTCTTCCTACGCCGCCTGAGCGGAGAGGCGCACATCAGCCACTGTCTGGCCTCGCGCACCCAGATGTACGATCTGCAAGAGGGGACGTGGGCCGACGATATCCTCACAACCTGTGGCATCGAGGTCGACCGGCTGGCGCCACTGGCCCCGGAAGCGGGCGGCGTCGTAGGGACGCTGCGTCTGGCCCTGCGACAGGAACTGGGGCTGGACCGCGACGTCGTGCTCGTCAGCGGTGGGCACGATCAGGCGTGCGCCGCGCTGGGCAGTGGTGTCATCGAAGCGGGACTGGCGATGGACTCCACCGGCACCGCCGAGGTCGTTGAGGTTGCGATGACGTCGCCGACGTTGGACAAACGGCTCCACGCCGGGGGCATCTCTGTCTACCGGCACGTGGTCCCAGAACTCTATCTGGCGATGACGCTCAATCATAGCGGCGGCCTGCTGTTGCGCTGGTTCCGCGACACGCTGAGCCGTTGGGCCGTTGAGGAAGCAAAGAGCAGCGGGGAGGATGCCTACGACCTGATCCTGACGGACGCGCCGGACGGTCCCACCGATCTTCTCGTCCTGCCGCACTTCGCGGGTAAGGGCACGCCGGGCTTCGATATCATATCCAAGGGAGCCATCCTGGGGCTGACCTTCGCCACCACCCATGCCGAGATCGCCAAAGCGATCCTGGAGGGCTTGACCTTCGAGCTGCGGGCCAACACCGATCTGCTGCAGGCAACTGGGATTTCACTCCAAACGCTGCACGCCGTGGGTGGCGGCGCGCGGAGTCCTCTCTGGTGCCAGCTGAAAGCCGACATCTGCCGGACCCCCTTGCGCGTGCCGCGGGTGACGGAGGCCGCGTGCCTGGGTGCTGCAGTGCTGGCGGGCGTCGGTACCGAAGTCTACACGGACTTGAGGGAAGCCGTGGCATACACTGTGCGCTTCACAGAACGAATCGAGCCTCAGTCCGAACAAGCCACACTGTACGATAAGCGATATGCATTATATACGCAAGTCTATCCGGCCCTGCGCCCACTTCACCAACAGCTAGATCCATAGATCCTGTACTACATCTCGTCCTAAAATAACAAACGCCATCCGAAATTGGGTAGTGTCCCTGGACAATTGAGATAA
>CAYZFR010000239.1:0-5505 GCA_964477875.1 uncultured Myxococcales bacterium | reverse complement strand
GAGCCCCCAAAACATCCGGCGCCTGGGGCCCCGGACGCCTTTGTCCGCCCTCGTGGCCGCCGCACGTCGCTTCGACCTCGTTGTAAACCTGTCCTCGTCCGCCGCCGAGGCCAAGGAGCTGTGGCTGGCCGACACGTTACCGCCCGCCTCGAGGGCGATCGCTTTGAAGCGCGCCGCGACCTCGGCCGCAGTGGCTGGCCGGTCGGCGGGGAGCTTCGCCATCAAGTTCAGATACAACCCCGAAGCGCCCGAGTTCTCGAAACCCTCCGGCACCAGCGGGGGCGGCTCGGAGCTCAGGTGCTTGAGCATCACGTTGGAATCGGCGTCGGAGCTGAAAGGCGGCCTGCCTTCCACGAGCTCGTAGAATATGCAGCCGAGGGCGTAGAGATCCGACTTGGGCGAGGTCGGATCCCCACTCACCTGCTCCGGGCTCATGTAGCGGGGCGTGCCCACGATGGCGCCCGTCGCGGTGACGTCGTCGAGGCCCTCGGCGTCGCCGATCACGCGCTTGGCGATCCCGAAGTCGAGCACCGTGACGTGGAGCTCGTTCCCGGGCATCTCGCGCACCATGATGTTGTCGGGCTTGAGATCCCGATGAATGATGCCGAGGTCGTGGGCGGCCGACAGGGCCCGCGCCACTTGGGCCAGCATGGTGCAGGTCTCGCCGAGAGGAATGGGGCCCCGGCGCCTCGAGCGGGCGCCGAGGGTCTCGCCCACGACCCGCTCCATCACGATGTACGGAAGCCGCAGCTCTTCGTCGACGCCGAAGTCGTGAACCTTGACGATGTGCGGGTCACTCAATCGACTCGCGTTGCGGGCCTCGCGATAGAAGCGCTGGATGCTCTCGTTCCCGCCCTTGATGGCGGCCTTGTCCATGATCTTGAGCGCGACCTCTCGATCCACGCTCATCTGACGGGCGAGGTAGACCGCCCCCATGGCGCCCTTGCCGATGCGGCCTTCGATCTCGTAGCGGCCGCCGACGACCAGCCCCGGAGCCAATCCGTCGTCGCCAGCATCGGAAGACAGAACGGTGGCGATTCGATGAACGGGGCAGAACTCCCCTTCGATCAGCTCGTCGCACTCCGGACAGTAACGCCGGCCATCTCCGCTCACGACTCCGTGGGTCTAGCAGGTCCGCTAACCCCCGAGAACACTCCGCCGCCGAATGCCCGGTGAAGCGCCGAAAGGCCTCCAGGACTGGGTCCGAAGTCGAACGCAGACCCTTGACCCGCCCTCCGAGGGCGTCTCGATCACCAGCGCCCCTCGGTGTCGCCGAGCCCGCTCCCGAAGGTGACGAAGACCAAAGTGAAGACCCTCGGCGTCGGCGTCCGGATCGAAGCCCCGCCCATCGTCTTCGACGGTGAGAATCAGCCACCCACCTTTGGCGACGAGCTGCACTCGGACCCTCTGGGCCTCGGCGTGCCGGGCGGCGTTCGACAAGAGCTCTTGCAAACAACGAAGGACTTCGAGTCGGAGCGTTTCCCTCGGCGGTGGCCCCTCGATCACCACCTCGCACTCCAGTTTCCAGCCCGACCGGGCCGCAGCGCGGTGTCCCTCGGCTCGGACCGCGACCTCCAGATCCAGGCGTCGATTCAAGCTGGCGAGGACATGGCGAAGCTCGGTCAGAGCGTCCTCGGCGCGCTCCCGGATTTCGTTGGCCCCGCCGGCTTCGGTGCGCGAATCGGCTGCCAGGACCAAGGCCGCCAGGTGCCCGCCCAGCCCATCGTGGAGGTCTCGAGCCAAATCGCCGAGGCGCGCGGTCCGATGCCACGCCCACAGCGCGGTTCCGCTCGCCGCGAGCCCCACCGCGAGGGCCCATTCGGGCCACCACCACAGCCAAACAGCCAGCCCGATGCCCCCCAAAAGGGCAGCCGCCTCTCGCAGGGCCATGGAAGAGAACCTTCGACGACCAGGGCCGAGTCCGCTTGCGGGATCAGATCGAAACGCCTTCCCCCCCCTTCCTCGATTCGCCTTGACCACTCCACGAGCGAGAGGCATTCGGCCCCTTCCGATGTGCGGTGTCTTCGGGATCTGGGGCCACGACGAGGCCGCCAAGCTGACCTACCTTGGACTCCACGCTCTGCAGCATCGGGGCCAAGAGGCAGCCGGCATCGTTGCCAGCGGTGACGGAAAGACCTTCACCAAGCACGCCGGCAAGGGCCTGGTCAGCGAAGTCTTCTCCGAGACCAGCCTCGACCGGCTCTCGGGCTCCTGCGCCATCGGCCACGTCCGCTACTCGACCGCTGGCGGGCCAGGCGCCGCCAACGCCCAGCCCTACGCCGTCGAAACCATGCGGGGCCCCCTCGCCATAGCCCACAACGGCAACCTGGTGAATCACGCCGAGGTCCGCCGGGACCTGGAGCGGGACGGCGCCCTGTTCTCGACCCGGAGCGACACCGAGACCGTGGTCCACCTGCTCGCGCGCGCGAGAGCCCCCCGCTTTCAGGACCGGCTCCGAGAAGCGCTGTCCCAGGTCGAGGGCGCCTACTCCCTCGTTCTCATGAACCAGGATCAGGTGATCGGCGTGCGGGACCCCTGGGGCTTTCGCCCCCTCGTGCTGGGTAGGATCGGCGACGCCTACGTCCTCACCTCCGAGACCTGCGCTCTCTCCCTCGTCGGCGGCACCTTCGTCCGGGAGCTGGAGCCGGGAGAGTTCGTGACCATCGACGCCGGCGGCATCCGCTCCGAGCGCCTCGTCCACGAGCCCAACGCCAAGAAGCGACCCTGCATCTTCGAGATGGTCTACTTCTCTCGGCCCGACAGCCACGTGTTCGGCCAGAGCGTATACGAGGCCCGCTTCACCATGGGGCAACAGTTGGCCCGAGAGTCCCACGTCGAGTCCGATCTCGTGGTGCCGGTCCCGGACTCGGGCGTACCCGCCGCGCTCGGCTACGCCGACCAAGCGGCGCTTCCCTTCCGGCACGGCCTGCTCCGCAGCCATTACATCGGGCGAACCTTCATCGAACCCGAGCAAAGCATCCGGAACTTCGGGGTGAAGCTGAAGCTGAGCGCGGTTCGCTCGGTGTTGGAAGGCCGCCGGGTGGTGGTCGTCGACGACTCGCTGGTCCGCGGCACCACCAGCCGCAAGATCGTGGGCATGCTCCGGGAGGCGGGGGCCAAGGAGGTCCACGTCCGGATCTCCTGCCCGCCCACGACCCACCCCTGCTACTACGGGATCGACACGCCCACCCGCGAAGAGCTCATCGGCGCCAAGCAGAGCATCCACGAGATCGCAGGCTACATCGGCGCCGATTCCCTCGCCTACCTGAGCATCGATGGGCTGCACGCCGCGGTCGGTGACCGTGACCCTGGTCGCTCCTTCTGCAACGCTTGTTTCACCGGCCAGTACAGCAGCGGCAAGGAAGCCATCGAGAGCCGCCTCGCCGTCGTCTGACCCTGAGCCGAGTCAGCCGCGAGCCTGAAGCTCTACCCGGTGCCCATCCAGGTCCCCGCGGCCCGACAGCACGACGACCTGGGTCATCTTCGAGAGGTACTCGACCATCTGTAGGAAGAGCTTTCGCCGCTTTTGGGGGAAGCCTTCGAAGGGGTCGTCGATCAAGATCGGGATCCGCACCTTCGAGACCACCGCTTCGGCCAAGGACAGACGCAGGGCGACATCCACGAGATCCAGCCGCTCACCTCGGAGGGCGACGTATGGGACCTCGGTCCCCTCCCGGTCGACCACCGTCAGCTCGCCCCGGGCACCGACGGCGCAGCGGGCGTAGACGCCGTCGGTCAGCGCAGCCAGGTAGGCCATGAACCGGGGCTCGAGCGCCGGAACGAAGCTCTCGATCGACTGCTGGGTGAGATCGGCCCCGGCCTGGATCAGCTCCCGCGAGCGGTCGGGCGGCAGTCCGGGGGCGCCACCTCCACCGTCGCCGCCCCCGTAGGCGCCCGCTCCGCCGAAGCCGCCTCCCCCCGGCGGAAACCCGCCAGAGCCGACCGCCCACAGACCGCTCAGGTGGTGTCCGCCCGGAGTGAAGCCACCACCGCTGCTCCCGTAGCCGTCGCCGTAACCGTCCTCTTCGTCTTCGAGGTCCTGAGGCGGCGGCGTTTGGGCCGCCGATCTTCGCCGCGGGGACGGAATGGGGTCCGGCGGGGGCCGGGCGGGAAGGTCCGCGGTCTTGGCGGGCGCCACCGGCGCCTTGGCTCCGGCCTCCGCGAGCTGCGCCTCCAGGTGGGCGATGCGCCGGCGTAGCGCTTCCGGGCTCTCCTCAGCCCCAGCCGTGCCCATGACCGCTGCCTCCAGCTCTCGCAAGCGGCCATCGACACGCTCCAGCTCCTGGTAGGCGTCCACGACCGACGGATCGCTCTTGAGATCCTGTTCCAGCCGCTCGGCCTCTTCGAGGGCTTGCCGCGCTCGGCTCGCCTCGTCGAGTCGAGCCACGAGCTCGGACGGGTCATGAACCTCCATCTCCCGGAGCATTCGCTTCACCACCGCGGTGTCGAGCTCGTATTGCTTCTGCAAGCGGGCCTTCCGCTCCCCGGCGGAGCGTGACCGGGCCTCCAGCTTCACCTGCTGCTCCTGCTCGTTGATCCAGCGGATGACCGAGGCTGCCGCCACCGAGGCCCCGACCAGATTGAAAAGCGCCAGCCAAGGGACGCCGAGAGCCACGCTCGCGCCCAGACTGCCAACCGTCAGCACCGTACCACCCCAGAAGTAGGGATCCTGGTCGACCCTCTTCGGCTCACCCTCCCCGAGCTGCTCCTCCAGGACCTCGAGATCTTCGTCGGCCCTCCGTAGATCGCTGCTGTGGCGAGCCTCGACCTCTTCGTGGGTCAGGAGCTTCTCCCGAAGCCCCTGAGGGATGCGGTCGAGGTCGGCGAAGTGACCGGCCTCCATCTCGGCCTTCTCTCGGGCTGCAACGGCTTGGGCGAGTCGGTCGGTGAGGGCGGTGAGCTCACCCTTGCGACGGGTCAGCTCGTCGAGCTCGCTTTGGGCGCGGCCCGCCTGCTCGACCACCTCCAGGCTCTTTTTGGCCCGCCGCAGCTCCGCCTCCAGATCGTCGACTGGGCTCGGCGCCGGCAAGCCACCTTCCATCTCCGAGCGCACGAGGGCGTTCATCATGTTCACCGGCGCCGGCGCCGGGGCCGCGCCGGGTCCAGGCGCCTGGCCGAACTGAGAGGAGCCGCCGAAGTGGGACGGGCCACCGAAGTGGGACGGGCCACCGAAGTGAGACGGGCCACCAAAGTTCGAGGCACCGCCGAACTGGCCGGGGCCGCCCAGGGCGCCCGGCGGCATGCCGCCGAAGGGGTTCGGCTGGCCGAGAGCGGGGGTGGGGCCAAAAGAAGGCGATTCTCCCCAGCCCGCCCCCACCGCGCCAATCACCGGCGTGCCGGAGCGGGTCTTCGCCTGGCTGGCTCGGCTCGGCATGCTCCCGGGCTCGAACAGGAAGAGCCGCTCGTAGGACACCTCGTCCGGCAGGCGCTGCTGCACCCGCACGTACTGGGCCGCCTCCTGGGTGACCTCGGTGAGGAGCCGGTACTTCTTCTTGTCCTGCTGGT
>CAYZFR010000238.1:0-5525 GCA_964477875.1 uncultured Myxococcales bacterium | reverse complement strand
TCGTACAATCACCTTGAACACGTCGTATTCATTGCGACCGGGCTCTCCCTATACCGACTTGGTAACAAATGCCGAGGGCTGTGTTCTTACTCTTGATGCTCTGGCCATTAAGGATGCCAAAGAGTCGAACCCGCGCTTTGTTAAGTTCAGCTATGTAGAACATGAGGCGGAGTGCGAGGGGTATGCTGCGGCACATACGCACAATGCGAGGGGGCCCAAAGCCTACGCGTATCGCGTTGAAGAAAGAGACCTCTGGGGGTTCTACTCCAGGAGGGGCAGTGGTGGAAATGATTTCAATATCAGCGGGCTACAGAGCAGGAGCATGGAATGCGATGCATGGTCGCTGGCAACTCTGGCACTTCCGAGCGGAATGACGATTGAATGGGAATACGAACCGAATCGCTACGACAAGGTTAACAACGTAGCTGTTGCTAGCACGGGTACCGAACCGAGGTATGGTGGTGGCCCGAGGGTCAAAAGAATGCGCGTCGCCAGCGGTGTTGACGGGCAGTGGGAGCAATATAGCTACGTATACTTGGACTTGGGCGCAAGTGAGGGGAGCTTGACGGGTGCTCAGACATCAGGCCACGCAACGGTGGAGCCATTCCCATACTATGCGTTGAGCGATGGGGCGGAAGATCCTCGGCAACTACGAACGCGCGGTGGCCTCTACACTCCAGCCAAGGTGATGTACGAGCAGGTTACTGTTGTGAGAGAGTTCGACGAAAACACTGGGGAGGCTCCATACGGCTATACGGTGTATGAATATGCGACTCCCCGTGACCAGGGGTGCACAAACGGTGGGGCATATGGAGAGAATGACAATAGCTGGCGACACGGCTTCCTCAAAAGCATATCAAAGTACAATTCATCTGGGAAACTGGTCGCACGCGACGAATGGGAGGCTGAATTCACTGAGGAGACGAACCTGGTACGTGGGGTGAACCGCGGCAGTGATGGGTCTATCGGACGCGGACATGAGTTGATACGGGGAGGGGTATACAGACAGAAGTCGCTAGAAGAGTACAGGGATGGCGTGTGGCGAAAGCGCGAATTCACGTATGCAGACGAGATGCCCGCCCTGGCCGTGGCTACGAAGGAAGGAGCCAAGGATCGGGTGCAGTACCATGCTTCCACAATAGCGGGCATACTACGTGCTCCGAATCCAGAGCATGAGTACAAGAACATATGTCTAAACGACGACGATCAGGTTGTCCCGTGCAGCCAGGGTGCCGTTGTTTACAGAACACGAAACATGGGCGAAATGGAACGGGGCAGAAGCTGTGGCACCAAGTCTTTTGGCAATCCGCAGAAGCTTGATGTGGTGGTTGCCAGTGAGGCGGAGCTATCTTGGACGTGTGAAGAAGGTGCAAGACGGTGCTACGAGGGATGTGAGAGAACGGATGTTCTCCACGAGATACGGGTAAGCATTGCTAAAGATGTAGCTTTTGAGTGTCAGACCCCGCCGAGCGGAACTTGGTATCCCAGTGTGGCAGTGTTGAGTCAAGAAAGACCACTCACCAAGGGATATGATCATACCGACTGGGGTTTCCCATGGGATGAGTCTAGCCATAGTTACCTATGGAATCCTCCGGGCCTGAGGGAGGGATTTGAGCTCGTGGGAGTTGGCGTATGGAACATTGACAACGATCCACAGGGTTTACCTGACATTGTGGTTGCCTACTGGTTTCCTGAAAGTCAAACAATGGATAGGATTCGACAGTATTACAGGATACTCTATAATGTGGAATTGAATGGTCAGGAAATCAGCTACAGATCGACGCTTACGCGCTCCTTCCATCCCGGAACCGGTGCATTCAGCGCTTGTACGTATGGGGATATTGACGGTAACAACAAACTGGACGTTGTTTACACCAATCCGAGAGCACCGGAGGGGATTGGACCTGTTCTTGTCGGTCTAAACTTCGATCCATCCGGCAATATTTCGGATGTTTATCAAACGGATGGCGGGCAGGACGGTATTTGGGCTCCTAGTCCGTATTTGCAGCTAGTTGACTGGGACGGAGATGGTGGCGCAAACGACCTCCTAATGACGTCGCTCGAGAGCATGTCAATTACTGGCTACCAGAACCCAGAACTGAAGAAGCAAGTGCGGCGCTACGTCTATGCGAATGCTCGCATTGAGAACGGTACAGTAATGCTTGGGCCACAAGATCCGTCCTCTCTCGCACGTATCCATCAGCCGTACGGGGATGGCATAGCAGTATTCAATGAGAGCACTCCTCAAGACGCGTACTTCCTTGGTGCGGTTAACGACGAAAAGGCCCAAGAGCATTATGTGCTGTGTAACGCCAGGAAGGCGGTGATTGCATTGCACAAACCGAAAGTGACGCGTGACTACAACGGGAGCGCGAACCGTGTGGTGGAGAGCGCGGCTGGGGGGCTGAAGGTATGTGAAGAAAGAATACCCGCTTTCTGCCATGATGGGTACGCGACAATGGGAACGCAGAAGCACATGCTGAAGCAGAAATACAAGACCGTTCGCTATGACGTTGACCCTGCATCCGGTGAAGAAAAGGCAGTAGGGGCGGACGTGAAGACTTGGGAGACATACCCAGGGGCAGGTGGAACATGGTATTCCGCTGCGCAACACGCGTGGCGATGCAGCATGCTCCCCTCTGGTGTGGCAACAAGCCCGATTCCCGCGTTTTCCGCGAGTTCCTCAGACTGGCCCTTGCAGGAGGGTGTAACGATGCGTAATCGGTATGGCTCACCAACGGAAACAAAGAGGCCCAATGGCGAGTCTGGTGTGACCTATGCTACGACCCTCTATGGAAAGAATGGGCTGCAGCCTATCGCTGAGGTCTATGGTGCGCGGCATGGTGAATGTCTGTTCACTAGTTTCGAGCAGCAGCCTGCTGGGCTCTTCACGGAACGTGTAGGCCCTGGTGCGCAAGCGGCGATTGTAGGGGAGCAGCATCATGCCGGTAACAAATGCCTCAGCCTCTCCAAGAAGTCTGCCGATGACCCCTATTACCTAACGGACGACACTCCACTCAACACTGAGTTAGACGCCGATGGGGAGAAGAAGATCCGCTGGGAGTTCTGGGCCAAGAAGGCCGAGGGGGTCCAGGCGACGACCGGCTTCACCTGCCTTCAGACCTGCGATGATGCCAGCAGTTGGCACGGTGGCACGTACTTCGAACTCAGCACGCAGTGGCGCAAGTATGACTTTGAGGTGACAGTACCCCGCGGCAAACTGAAACAGCGGTTCCATGTGGTTTTGCGTCCCCCACGGCGAGAGAGCGACGGGCAGTACCTTGGCGGCACTATCTACTATGATGATGTGCGAGCATATCCGGCGGATGCTTTGATGACGAGCACTGTGTATCATCCGATACACCAGAAGCCGACAGGGGTGTGTGATGCGAACAATAACTGCCGCGAGATACGGTATGATGGGTTCGGGCGGGTGAAGGCGGAATTTAACTGCGCCGGGAAGAAAGTCAAGGAGTATGAGTATCGGAGCATGGGTGCAAACTTCTCCCCCTACGTCCCAACGGGATTTGCCGCAACCGTTGCGGCTCCTTCTGTGACGCTGAAGTGGGAGGGGGGGGATCCCGACGGTGATGCAGTGAAGTACACGATTAAGGTGTTGCGTGTCGAAGCAGTACAAGTGTGCCCAGAGGAAGCGCCGTTCTGCTTCTTGTGGTCGACATTCCATCTAGCTTATACCGCAACATTCAATGAGGCAGGGAATGGTGCAGGGCTGGAAGAGGTCGAACATCACATAGCTCAATTCCCGCATGACGAAGATGCATGGGCATACATGTGGTATGTTTCTGCCAGCGACGGGAATATCACGGTGATTGGGCCGCCTAAGGGCACACCGGTGGATGACATGGTCGCCTATGGGGCTGTGTTCTACTGGCAGTAACTGAGCGCGCGTACATTTCGATCGGGAGATACAAAGACATGCGGTACTATTGGTTTCTGATTGGAGTGCTTCTGGTCCTGCAGCGTTGTCACGCTGAGACAGATTCTGCCAGAATCGCTGGGCGGTGGCAAGTCGTTCTGTGGACGGTAACATGTACAACGAGTCTGGCAATCGACGGCAATCGGACATTTCAGCAGGATACTGCTTTCGAAATAGACTCGAATCAAATAGGAAGTCAAGCCGGAGGCATCCTCGAGGTGAATGTGCAAGGGACGTATAGAGACAGCTCCTACAGAACGAAGACAAACCAGACATGTGTGAAGGAGTCCTTTGGTCGCATTAGACAGTGGGATGATGATGGCGCTGTGCTTAGCATCGATACTATGCTCTCATCATGTAGTTCGACAGCGGAGGACATGCAGGGCACATCTGAGAGAACGAGTAGTTTATGTCTAGGTAAGGGAACAGACGTCCTGTTTGCCAGAACGAAGACAAGGACTGTGAAGACAATTGGTGCTGACATGCGACAAGAAAATGTTGTGGTAGTCGTTCGCAAGTTCAGGCGTTACGACTAGATAGCAGAAGAGAGTAACCTGGATGGCATGAGGAATATAGGGCTGTAGCCGAACATGCGGGGTGCATATGCTAACTAGTACCGGCAAGGCGGCATTGTGTATCGGCATCGCCATTATGCTGTCGTCAATGGCGTCTGAAGGTGGGGACTATTTTCCACTGGAGGTGGGCAACCGTTGGAAATACGACGTAGACTTGTACGTGCAACTGTCTGACACGGGAGAGCCACAACGTGCCCAAGGTACGTTCGTGAGCCGAATCGTAGATGCAACGCTATTAGACGAAGACAGAGTATATACTATCTGTGATACGTTGTCACTAGTTTGCCATGTTGAACTGCCGGGCAGTACTGTGCCCTGGAATACAGGGGATACGAGTATTGCATATCTGCTAGATCTTGCGAATGATGTCTATAGATGTACGTCTATGACCGTCATGGAAAATCGCATATGGATGGGCCAGCATGGCTACACGGATGGGGAAGACCACGTGAACCAAGATGGTGATACCACAGAGATCGACTACCACGGATTACTTCACACAAGTGCAGGTAGCTTTGCGGGATGCTATGTGCTGACAGACGCTGACGCCGACACTCAGAGGACCTATTATGCACCAAACATTGGCATGGTGAAACGAACCAAGAACGGCCATGTCGTACTCGAGTTGGTACGGTGGGATGCTGCATCAAGTATGGTCAGCGAAGAACGGTACAGGACATGCAACGCCAATGCGGCTGATGTTGGCAGTTGTCGTTGCTATGATGCCTCAGGCCGTCGCTTCAGATTGCGTCCTGCCAATGGTTGGTGCGGCGGCAGTGCCGTCGGCTATCGTGTCCTGAGTACGAGCACGCAGACGGTGGGTACGGTAACAGGGCCGGGAAGAGCATGGAGTGTGACGCGATAGTTCTGTTCGAGGAGTGACACCGATGACGAGGATAGCACGACGAACCGACTCGCATACATCACGCCGGAGTTCATCTTCTCACCGTTTCATGGGCAGTCGCATTCTCACGCGCCTTTCTCACCCGCGCCCCGCATCGGCCAACTTTGGT
>CAYZFR010000237.1:0-5527 GCA_964477875.1 uncultured Myxococcales bacterium | reverse complement strand
ACCGCGCTTTCGTCTTCGGCGTCCTCGTTCCGCCGCCCGGCTTGGCGGTAGACGAGATGATGGAGGTGGGGCGCCAGGTCCAATCCGACGTCCTCCCCCACATCGGCCAGCAAACCGAGGACGGTACGCCCGAGATCCGGCGCTGGTTCTACGTCGGCCGACCCAACCAGGTCTTCACGGGGATCGGCGTCCAGAACGGCGACGAGACGGCGGAGGCGGCGCGCTGGTTCCGGCGGACGCTTCAGAAGATTCCGGGCATGTTCGCGATCGCCAATCGGGCCAGCTTGTTCGGCCGGTCCATCAGCGGCGCCCGAAGCATCGAGCTCGAGATCCAAGGGGGAGACCTACAGGTCCTGGTCGGCGTTGCCGGCCAGCTCCTGGGGTCGATCGAGGAGGCATTGCCCGGCGCCCAGATTCGACCTCAACCCTCGCTGGAGCCTGGGGCCCCCGAGCTCCACGTCGAGCCCAAGCGCGACCAGGCGGTCCGGGTGGGGCTGAGCAGCGAGGACATCGGCGCTGCGGTCGACGTCCTCGTGGACGGCGCCATCGTGGGCGAAGTGGGGCCCGGCGGAGACCCTAAGGTCGACGTCGTCCTCGCGGCCCGGGGCGTCGACGAGTACGGTCTGCGGACGCCTTCGGCCTTGGAGTCGGCGCCGGTCGTCACCGGCCGCGGCCAGGTGGTCCCTCTCGGCTCGGTGGCCAGGGTGACCGAGGCGCTGGGGCCGACCCAGATCCGTCGGGTGGAGCGCAAACGTACCATCACTTTGGACGTGAGCCCGCCCGACGACGTCGCCCTGGAGAAGGCGATCCGGATCATCGAGGACACCCTTCGGGCCGAAGGGGCGTCGGGCAACATTCCGTTCGGAGTGACGACCCGGCTCGCCGGCTCGGCCGGCGACCTGGCCCGGGCGAAGGTGCGGCTCGGCTACGTGCTCCTGCTGGCGGTAGTGATCAGCTTCTTGCTGATGACCGGGTTGTTCGAAGACTTCCTTGCTCCGCTGGCCGTCATGGTCACGGTGCCCTTCGCGGCCGCTGGCGGCGTGCTCGGTCTGCGGTTCGTCGACGAGGTACTCAGCCCGCAAGGCTTCGACCTTTTGACCGCGGTCGGCTTCATCATCTTGATCGGCGTGGTGGTGAACAACGCCATCCTCGTCGTCGAAGGGGCGATGGTTCGATTGAAGGCGGGCACGCCATTGGCGGACGCGATCGGCGCTTCGGTAGAGGGTCGCCTGCGGCCTATCTTCATGAGCACCCTGACCTCCTTGGCAGGGCTCTCGCCGCTGGTGTTCTTTCCTGGCTCCGGCTCGGAGCTCTACCGCGGCGTGGGCAGCATCGTGCTCGGCGGGCTCGCCCTGTCGACGCTGTTGACCGTGTTCGTCGTTCCCGCCTTGTACTCGCTACTGGAGCGGGCGAGAGGCCGAGCGTGACCCCGTTCCTGGCTCCGCTCCTCCTCTTCGCCGCCCCCTTGACTCTGGATCAAGCGGTGGCGGAAGCCATCGAGCGCAATGAAACCTACGGTATCGCCCGAGCCCAGCAGACCCAGGCCGAGGCAGACCTCAGGGCGGCGTGGGCGGAGCTCTTGCCGTCGGCGGATTTGACGGGCTCCTACACGAGAAGGCGTTTGCGGGCGCCCCCAGAAGACAGCGAGCAGGACATCCTGATCCGGGCCGAGAACGCCCTCAATGCGCGGGTCCTGGCTCAGACCACGCTCTTCGAAGCCGCCGAGATACCGAGCGTCCGAGCAGCGGAAGACGATCTGGAGGCCCAGGAGACCCAGACCGAAGCCACCCTCCGCACCTTCGCCTTCGACGTGGCCACCGCCTTCCTCCAGGTGGTGGTGGTGGAGCGGACCCGGGCGGCGGCGGCGGAGCGGGTAGAGCTGGCCAAGACGACCCTCTCCGAAGTTCGGCAGCGAGCCGAAGCCGGTCTCACCAGCACCAACGACGTCTCTCGCTCCCGGCTGGAGCTGGCCTCTGCGCGGCTCACCTTGACCGAGGCCGACAACGCCGTCGTGCAGGCACGCCTGCAGCTGGGCTTCCTGCTCGGTCGGTCGGTCGATGAGACACTTCGAGACCCCGTCTTCCTCGGAGCCGGATCCGAGCCGCCCGAGCGGCTCGTCGACGAAGCGATGAATCTTCGACCCGACGTGGCGGTGCTCCGAACCCAGGTCGAGGCGGCGCGCCGCCGCGCCGTGGAGCCGTGGCTTCGACTCGTTCCCTCGGTGCGAGGAGAGGCCGACTTCACGTTCACCAACGAGACCGGCTTTCAGGAGCGAGAGTTCAACTACAACCTGAGCCTCATCGCGGCCTGGCCGATCTACGACGGCGGCGTGCGCTACGCCGACGCCAAGCGGACCCGGGCCCGGCTCGACGAGCTGCAGCTTCAGCTGCAGCAGCTTCGGCGCACGGTCGAGGTCTCGATCCGGTCCAGACTCGCCGAGCGCGCCCGGGCCCTGGCGGCGGTGGGTCAGGCCGAGGCCCGGGTGGACGTGGCGGAGGTCAACGCCGACGAGGTGGCCGAGCGCTTCAAGGCGGGCCTCGCCACCGCGCTCGAGCAGGCCGACGCCAACGTGCAGCTCTTCGAGGCCCGAGCGCGACTGGAGTCGAGTCGCTTCGAGCTCGGCCGGGCCGAGTTGGGCGTTCTGGAGGCCCGCGGTGACGTTCCGCCGGGCTATGCGCTCCCGAGCCGGAACGGCTGAGGTGGCCAAATCGGCGCGCCGCCGCTAGGGCACCCCCATGGACCTGCGGAGCCTGGCACGAGCCGTCCGGGCCTTTCACATCAAAGAAGACCTTGTGGGCGAGGCGGGTCGGCCCATCGGCGACAGGGCGCTGATCGGGGACGGCCTCGGTACGGCCTTGGTCCGAGTGGACGGCGCCATCGACTGGCTGTGCTGGCCGCGGATGGACGCCGACCCCGTCTTCTTCCAAATCCTCGACCCCGAGCGAGGGGGCGTGACCGCCGTTTCGCCCGTGCAGCGACCCTTCGAGAGCCAGCAGCGCTACGATCCGGAGACGGCGGTGGTGGAGACCATCATGAACGTCCCGGGTCAAGGGGTCGTCCGTCTCACCGACTACATGCCTTGGCTGCACGACGTTCGTGCGTCGATTCACGAAATCCACCGCCGAGTCGAAGGTTTGGAGGGCGAAGTGGAGCTGGAGGTCGTGTTCGATCCCCGCTTTGGTTTCGGCGAGCGCAGCAACCGCTTCGAGTCAGATCCCAACGGGGTCATGGCGATAAGCATCGGGGGAGAGCGCCTCGCCATCGCCACCGGCGGGGACGGCTTCAGCGAGCGAAAGAAGGGTGGCTTGCAGACCCGGATGACGCTGAAGAAGGGCGATCGGCGTTGGGTGATCTTGTCTTGGGGGGCGCCTCGGGTGGAGCCGATCGAGGCTTACCGTCCCTTCGAACTCCTTCGCTCCACCCGTCGGTCCTGGCGGAACTGGGCTCATCAGCTGGAATACGACGGGCCCTGGCGCCATCTCGTGCTCCGGTCCGCCATCACCTTGAAGCTCCTTCAGTACGGACCGACGGGGGCCCTCATCGCCGCGCCCACGAGCTCTCTGCCCGAGGCCCTCGGCGGGCCGCGCAACTGGGACTATCGCTACGCCTGGGCTCGCGACGCGGCGATGACCATCCGAAGCACCAGCCTCATCGGCTATCCCGATGAGGCTCGGGAGTTCTTCCACTTCGTCCGGGAAACGCTGAGCACCCGTCGTGCCTTCCCGGTCATGGCTACCATCGACGGGGGCGACGTACCCGCGGAGCGGATCATCGAGGGGCTGCGGGGATATCGAGGCTCGGCGCCGGTGCGCCAGGGCAACGGCGCCCACCGCCAGCTTCAAATCGACGGCGCAGGCTACGTAATGGATGCGGCCTGGATCTACGAGCACATCGGAGGCTCCCTCACCTTGGGAACATGGCGTCAGCTCGCCCGCATGACCGAGGCGGTGTGCAAGGGCTGGAACCAGGCCGACCACGGGATCTGGGAGCCACGAGGCGGGAAGAAGCACCACGTTCACTCGCGAGGCATGAGCTGGGTGGCGCTCGATCGCGCGGCCCGGATCGCGCCCCTGTTCGGCGACGACAGCCTGCGGGAGCGCTGGCAGCAGGTCGCTGACGAGATCCGCAGCGACGTTCTCGTCAATGGACTGGATCCATCGAAAAAGGCGCTGGTCAGCCACTACGGCGGAGACGAGATGGACGCGAGCCTGCTCCTTCTTCCCCTGTACCAGTTCCTGTCCGCGGACCATCCGCTGGTCGTGGGGACGGTCGAGCGAATTCAGTCGGAGCTCCTCGAGAACGGCTTCGTTCTTCGCTATCGATACGACGACGGGGTCGACCCGGAGGGCGCGGAGGAGGGCGCCTTCGTGATCTGCGGATTCTGGCTGGCCGAGGCCTTGGCCATGATGGGGAGGGTGGAAGAAGCGGTCGACGTGTTCAGTCGCCACGCAGGATGCGCCAATCACCTCGGCTTGCTGTCGGAAGAGGTGGAGCCGAAGAGCGGTCTGGCCCTCGGCAACTTTCCACAGGCCTTCAGCCACCTTGGCCTCATCAATGCCGCCTGCCGGATCGACCTGGCGCTGCGACTCCAGGACGAGGGTGAAGTTCGAACGCCGGTCTTCGAGCTGGACGCGATGCTTCGCTGAGGCTGATCGGTGCCCGAAGGACCCGAGACTCGGCGACAGGCCGACCGCCTCCACGGGGTGCTCGCCGCCCGGCGGGCCGAGCGAGTCTTTTTCGCCTTCCCCGAGCTCGGCGAGGCGGCCGCGCAGCTGACTGGCCGAAAGGTGGAGTCCGTGACCTCACGAGGGAAAGCGATGCTGACCACATTCGAAGGCGGTCAGGTCGTCTACACTCACAATCAGCTCTACGGCCGCTGGTATGTCCGCAAGGTCGGCGGCGAGGTCAAGACCCAGCGGCAGCTCCGATTCGAGGTTCAGACCGAGACCCATCGGGCCTTGCTCTTCAGCGCCTCCACCATCGAGGTGCTGCTGGAGGGGGAGCTCGATCATCACCCTTTCATCTCTCGGCTGGGACCGGATCCTCTCTCGGATGCGGCGGAGCTCGTGGAAGCTCGAGTCGAGGATGCGCGCTTCGCCGGGCGCCAGCTCGCCCATCTTCTCCTGGAGCAGGAGTTCGTGGCCGGGCTCGGCAACTATCTGCGCAGCGAGATCTTGCATCACGCCCGCATCGCCCCCGCCCGTCGGCCCAAAGACCTAAAGCCCGCCGAGCGCCGGCGGCTCGCCAAATCGATCCATCAGATCTGCAATCGCTCCTACGAGTTGGGCGGCATCACCCGCACCCCCTCCGAAGCCAAGAAGCTGAAGGCAGCCGGCCACCCCCGCTGGAAGTACCGCCACTACGTCTTCGGCCGCTCCCGCGCCCTATGCCTGCGCTGCGACGAGCCCATCCGCAAAGACATCTTGGCCGGCCGGCGCCTGTACTGGTGCTCCTCCTGTCAGATGTGAAGGCCCCTCGACTCGGTCGGCCGCTCCCTCCGCCGATGGCTCCGCGTACAGAGGTCTAG
>CAYZFR010000236.1:0-5553 GCA_964477875.1 uncultured Myxococcales bacterium | reverse complement strand
GGGGGCGGCTCCGGCGCCGCGGGCTCGGGGGGCGGAGCCTCTGGCTCTGGCTCTGGCTCGGGTTCTGGCTCGGGTTCTGGCTCGGGTTCTGGCTCGGGTTCTGGCTCGGGGACGGGTCGCAGGCTCAGGCGCAGCTCTTTGGGGCGGAGGTCTTGGGTCGCCCGGCCCGGCGAAGGCATCAGGAACACCACGCCGTGGATCACGACGCTGGCCCCGAGGGCCCATGTCCATGTCCGCGTGCTCATCCGGATCCGTCCCGCCCTTTGACTTCGGCCGTCCTCGGCGAGGCTGCAGCGCCGTCGAGTTGGGCGGCCCCATGCTTGCCGCTGGCGGCGCTTTTGGCCAGGTTGCCGCCTGGTGAGCTACCGCTTCGCTCGCACGTGGCTTCCTCGCCTCCTGCCCACCTACGTCGTCGCTGCGATGTTGGCCAGCGCAGCGCCTGGTTTCGAGGTCTTTCCGTTCTTCTGCTGGTTCTTGTTCCCCGTCACTCCGACCGTCGAAACCCGGTACGAGCTCGAAGTGGAGCGCGTGGCCGGTCAAGCCCTCGCCCAACCCACGCCCTTTCGCCGCCTTCATCTCGTAGCCGAGCCCCACGCCATGGACGCCTGGACCGCGGTCCAGGCGCTGGGCCGGGCTGTCCGTTCGAACGACCAGACCGAGCTCGCCCGGCTCCGGCGGCGCCTGGAGGCGAACTTCCTGCCCGGCCCGAGTCGCTACCGGGTGGTGGAGGTGGTCTTCGACCCCATGGAGCGCTGGCGGGGCGAAGCGGATCGCCGGCGCACCGTCCTCGCCACCTTCGACGCCGAAGGGGGCTGCAAGGAAGTGCCGTGGCCTCGTTGAGGCGGCTGCTCGGACCGCGGAGCCCCGCCCCCGAGATCTTTCGTCGCCACACCCAGGCTGGGCTTCGGCTCGAACCCCTGGTCCGGATCGCCTACGTCCTCCTCGTCCACTGGTACGCGAGCAGGCTCGCCGAGCTGCGGCCTCTCCTCGATCCGCCGGACCCCAGCCTGCGCTGGCCGGTGGCCTGGATGGCTTGGGTGGGCCCCGACACCGGTGGGCCTCTGGTCCTGGCCCTGGGGCTCGGGGGAGCCCTGTCGGCCGCCGCCCTGCCCGAACGCCGAGGGCTTCGCTTCCTGGCCTTCTTCGGCCTGCTGCAGGTGCTGGCCCTCAAGTATTCGTTTGGAAAGATCCATCACGCGATGCACGGCTGGCTCTTCGTCAGCTTCTTGCTGGTGTGGCTACCCTCTCCCTGGCCTGGCGCCGGCCGGCGGAGCCGACAGCACGGCCTGTTCGTGTGGTCGGCGGCCCAGATCGCCCTCGCCTCGACCTACAGCCTGGCCGGGCTCGGGAAGCTGTTGGGCACCGCCTACCAGGCGGTCCGAGGCGAGCCGACGCCGCTTCATCCCTCGGCCCTGGCCCGCCACATGGCCGACCGGCTTCAGCAGACCGACGCCGAGAGTCTCCTCGGCCCCTGGATGATCGAGCACGGAGCCTGGCTGTGGCCGCTGATGCTCGGCACCATCTATCTGCAGCTCTTTGCGCTGCAGGCTGCCTTTCGACCCTGCCTGCACCGGGCTTGGGGGCTGGGGCTGGTCGTCTTTCACCTAGCCAGCATCTTGACCCTGACCATCGACTTCAATCCGAACATCCCGCTCCTGGGACTGCTGTTCGTCGCAAGTCCAGTTGCACCACCCCTTCGGCCGAGGGCGCTGGCCGCCGATCTGCCCTTGTTCGGCTATCTGCTGCGGGCAGCGAGGGAGAGGCGCTGGATCTCCAGCTGGGCCCGAAATAGGAACTCGAAGGCCTCCAGGGCGTGATCCGCCTTCTCGAGGTTCGGTCCCCAAGCGGTGAGGCCGTGATCGGCGATCAAGAAGCCCGGGACTTCGGGCGCAGCCTCACCGAAGCGCGCCTCCACCTGGGCCGCGATATCGGGGACGTGGGGCAGGTTGGGAAAGAGCGGGACGCCGACCTCGGGCGCTTCCTCCCAGATCCCGAAGGCCTTCACCAGCTCCAGCGCAGGGAGCGGAACCCGGGTCCCGTCGCCGACATGGTGCACGAGGGTGTTGGCGACGGTGTGGACGTGGAGGCAGGCCCCGGCCTCGGGGATGGACCGGTACACGGCCAGGTGAAGGGACGTCTCAGCCGAGGGCCGGCGATCTTCCGCCGCCTTCAGGAGGTTGCCCTCCAGGTCGACGAGCAGGAGGTCGTCGGGGGTGAGCCGTCCCTTGTGGGTGCCGCTGGCGGTGATCCAGATGTTCTCGCCGTCCTCGGCCCGGACCGAGAGGTTGCCGGCGGTGGCCGGCACCCAGCCCCGGGCGTCCTGACGGCGGCCGACCTCGACCAGGGCGGATTGGGGGCCAAGGCCGAAAGTGGAGCCGCTCACGCGGCCTTGGGCTGGATCGGCGTGTGGGTGTATTTCGGCGTCCAGCCCTCGGTGCCCGAGAAGTAGCGCACCGCTTTGATGCGCCGGCGTTCGGTCAAATAGAACCAGTGCTCGGTGCCGGCGGGCACGTTGATGTACTCGCCCGCTTCCACCGTCAGGTGGATCTGCGGCCCGTCAGGGAGGACGAAGCCGAACACGCCTTCGCCGTCGACGACGTAGCGCACCTCGTCGTCGTCGTGGGTGTGGCAGCGGTCGAACTTGCCCAGCATTTCGTCCAGCTTTGGCACCTCGGGGTGGAGGACGATGAGGTCCCGACTCTGGTAGCCCTGCTCGGTCTTCAACTTCTCGAAGTAGACGTCCATGGCCTGGAGCGCCGCTTCTTTTTCGTCCTCGGCCAGGCTCGTCTTGTCGAGCAGGGGCGCAGCCGCGGCCGGTACCGGCCAGGTCGCGACCTGGATGCCGAGGGGCGCCAAGGCGTCTTTCGGAGCGGCTCGTCCGTCGGGGTACTTCAGCAGCACGCGCCGGATCTGAGCCTTGCCGCGGGCGCCGCTCAACCCCTTTCGGCCCCCTCGCTCCTACCTCGACCTCGCATCAGTCCGACCGCGCACATTTCAATCCTGATACGGATCGGGTCACTGGCCCCAGCCATTTCGAGAATGAGTGAGAAGAGATCAAACTCGAAGGTTGCCCGTCGAAGAGAGAGACCATGCACGGTCGGATTCTCCTCTTCGCCCTGTCCGCCGCCCTCGTCCTGCCCGAGGCGGCGCGCGCCGAGCCTGCCCCGAGGCCGGAGCCCCAGGCTGGGCTCGCGCCGGCCCCGGCCGACGACGACCTGGACCTTCAGGTTCTCGAAAAAGCCCGGTTGAGGAACCGTGACAAGGCGTGGCATCTGATGGTCGAGGCGGCCACCGACTTCCCCATCTTTTGGGGAGGCCGGGCCGAGTTCGAGATGCCGGGCCGGCTGCGTCTTGGGGGAAGCCTCGGCGTCATCCCCGAGCCCTACGCCGATCTGGCGCAGACGGTCATGACCGAGGTCGGCGGCTTCGAGGATCCGGCCATCAACCAGATCTTCCACGCGGCCCTGGAGCGCAGCCTGGTCGCGCGGGGCTTCCTGTCCTGGAGTCCGTTCGAGAAGCGAGGCCTATACCTGAGCGCGGGCTACAGCCTCATTCAGCTCGGCGGCGACCTCAGCTCGGCCGAGATCCTGGAGCAGGCCCTAGACTTCCAGGGCCAAGACCCCGTCAACGGCACGGTGAGCATGACGAGCACGCTTCACGGGGTTCACGGCGAGCTGGGCTACCGCTTCTACGCGGGCCCGATGATCGTACGTCTGTCGGCGGGCTTCACCGGGACCGTCGCCTCCGAAACCTCCATCGAGCTCCGCGCCGACGGCCTGCCGGAGGAGGCCGAGCGCCTGGCCCGGGAGGGCGAGGCCCTGGTGGACGACGTGCTCACCCAGTATGCGATGGTGCCGCAAGTCGGCGTCGGCCTCGGCTACGACTTCGGCTTCTGAGCCGAAGCGACCCGGGCCGAAGCGCGCTTTGACCCTTGGCAAACGGGCCGCGTGGCGCTAGACCCACGGCCCCTGGCCAATTAGCTCAGTTGGTAGAGCAGTGGACTGAAAATCCGCGTGTCCTTGGTTCGAGTCCGAGATTGGCCACTCTTCTCCGCCTTTCCCCGCCGCTCCACATCTGAGTAGATGCCGCCGTGCCCGGGCCGGCGCTCGCATTGGTCCTGGTGCTCGCCCAGACCGAGCCCAGCGATCCTTTGAGCGCCCAGGACCTGGACCTGATGGCGTCGCTCTTGGCGCCGACGAGCACGGGGGCCTGGGCGCCGCCGCGCTTCGAGGGCCGGAACCTGCAGGCGGGCCGGCTCCTGGAGCCCCTGGCCCGGAGCGTCGACGAGGTCCTGGACTTGGCGCCGCTTCCGGTGTTTGGGCCGAGCGGCGACGGACGGCTGCGGACCGAACGGCTGTGGGGCTGGTTCGTGGAGCCCAGCGTCGGAGGCTGGTCCGAGCTGCCGGGAGAGCTCTTTGGCCAGGCCCGCCTGGCGCGAGACCCCATCGTGGCCCGGGCCGACGTCGAGTCCTTGCGCCTGGAGCCGTGGGGCGACCGGCAGACCGGAGGACGCGTCTGGGCCTCGTCCCGATGGGCGGACCGCTCGGGTCGTGGATCCGGGCGCCTGGCCCTGCGGGGCGGGCCGGTGGATTTTCGACTGGCCGCCTTTGGCGAAGGAGGCGACGGCTTGCTTCGGGTCCGACGCCCGACGGATCAATCAACCGCCGACGAAGACACCGATGCACGCTCCTTTCGGGAGCTCCGGGCCGGCGGTCTGGCCAAGCTCCGAATCGGAGACGCCGACACTGGGGTGGAGCTGATGGGGGCGCTGGATGGGCGCGAGGACCGGGACGAGGCCGAGGTCGGCCCGAACCCTTTTGGGCCGCAGGACGTGGTCCGCCACCTGGTGGGGGTGGGGCTGAGGCACGACGGCCAGCATCGGCTGGAGCTGAGGGCCTCTCGTCAGGGGGCCAGCTACCGCTTCCCCGACGACGAGCGGGTCGACCCGGTCCTCTACGCCTGGGAGGCCGACGGCGCCCTGCGCTTCGGCGGCTGGTCGGTCGGCTTCGGACATCTGGGGAGCGCCGGCCGAGGACCGGCCGAGGACCCCGTCCTGCGGCTGGAGGGCGGCCCGCAGCTTCGATGGGCCGACGAAGACTGGCGGCTGGAGCTCGAGGTCGGGGGCCTGGTGCACGAGATCGACGACGCCCAGACCCGAGGCTGGACCGGCGCCGCCGCCCTATCTTGGGGCCAGAGCCTCCGGGTGGGATTGGAGCTTCGCAAAGGGATCAACGGCCTGGCTCGGCTCGGCCGACCTTCCCTGGTGCCGGACGCCGATCAGCGCAGCGTCCGGGCGGCGGCCCTGTTCGGATGGACGACCCAGCGGGGCGGGCTTCGGCTTCGGGCCGGGCCCTTGGTGCTGGAGCCTCGATCGGACCCCGTCGCGGCGGCCGACCTGCGCCTGGACGGCGGCGTGAGGCTGTTCGGAGAGGTGTCGCTTCATGGCGCTCTGGGGTGGATCAGCCGCTTTCCGGTCGAGGCGCGAGGCGCGCCGGGCCGAGCAGATCTGCTCCAGGACGGCGTCTTCGTTCGCTCCAGCCTGCGCTGGGATCC
>CAYZFR010000235.1:0-5565 GCA_964477875.1 uncultured Myxococcales bacterium | reverse complement strand
CGGTGGCCACCGAAGAGCCGGAGGTCGCTGCGAAGAGCGAGCAGCAGCCGATATTCGTGTGCAGCAGGCCGCCGGGGAGGCGGCCCAGCCACAGCGCAAGCACGCCGTACATCCGGTTGGCGAGGCCCGAGCGAAGCAGAAGCTCGCCAAGCAGGACGAACAGGGGGATGGCGGTGAGCACGCTCTCGTTCGAGGTGCCCCAGAGCACGGGCCCCATGCTCTCCAACAGCGCCGGGCCGTAGAGGATCATCCCCCCCGCCACGCCCATCGCCACCATCACGGTGGCCACTGGCAGGCCCGCCAGCAACAGGCCCATCATCACGAGGAAGCCGATCAGGATGTCCGCGATGCTCACGTTGGCGCGCTCCCACCTTCGAGTGCGAGTTCAAGGGCAGCGTTCCGTCTTAAAGTATGTTGCGCACTTCGAAGTAGTAATCAAATGATATAAAAATACGAAGGCTCAGATCACAAATATTTGTTTCAAGGAATTAAACAATTCCTTCCGACAGCGCCTCATCGGTGCTCTTGGGATTGAACTCGGCGGCCAGACGCAGGTGGCGGCCGCCGAGAAAGTGCCGTGTTGCCCGCAGCGCCAGCACGAAGGCGCACAGAGCGAAGACGACGAGCCCGGCGTACCAGATCGCTTGCGGCCAGATCAGCGGCGTTCGCCAGGGTGTTGCCGCGGTCGAGCCGTAGCGCACCGTGTCGGCGACGACGAACCAGCCGACATAGAGGAAAAAGAGTCCGAGCACCGCCAGGGACAGCATCGAAAGCCAGTCGAGCGCCGCCTGCACTCGCAGCGGCAGCCGAGTATGGACCACGTCGATGCGGATATGCGCTCGTTCGATCATGGCGACGACGAAAGCGAGCGAGGCGCCCGCCGCGAGCACGTAGCCGCCAAGCTCGTCGGCGCCCTGCAACGAGATGTTGAAGATCTTCCGCAGCAGGGTTTCCAGGGCGACGAAACCGGAAAGAAACAGAAAGCTCCAGCCGAACAGACGACTGAGCCAGAGAGCGAGGCGGTCCATGGCGCGTTCTCCCCCGACGGAGGGCCCGGGCCCGAGACGTCCCGGGCCCGGCGCTCACATGTCCAGATCGGCGCCGACGGTCTCCATCCAGGCCTCGGAGCAGCCGGGATTGGAGGCGTCGCAGACCTCCTTCCACGCCGGGAAGGAGACGTTCGCCACGGCGGTGCCCACCAGCTCCTTGTCGGTCTCGGAGGGTGTCACGAGCGTGAGCTCGTACATCGTACCGGTCTCGCAGGGCTGCTGCCCCGTGTTGCAGTTCACCGCGTCCTCGAAGAGCGTCTCGGAATAGGTCCAGATCTCCTCGATCAGTCCGTCGAAGGCGGCCTGCAGCTTTTCCTGCTCGCCGGCCGTCATGGCGTTCCACGTGTCGAGGTTGATGCCGTAGCCGTTCATTGCGAGCTGAAAGGCGATCGGCAGGATATAGGAAGTCACCTCGGGCCAGCCCGCCGAGTTGGCTGAGGAGGGGCCGGTGATCGCGCAGTCAACAACGCCCCGAGCAAGCGACTGCTGCACCTCGGGAAAGCCCAGCGGCACCGGCGTGCCGCCGACGAGCGAGACGAACGCGGCGAGGTTCTGGTCGTAGACGCGCACCTTGAGCCCTTCGAGGTCGGCGAGCGAACCGATCTCGGGCTCGCAGAACAGCACCTGCGGGCCGAAGGGCCAGACGCCCAGAAGCTTGGTGTTGAACTGTTCCTGCAACCGCGCGTCGACGATCGGGGCGAACGCCTCCGCTGTCTTACGACCGGTCTGGTAATCGGGGTTCAGGCCGACTAGATCAAGGCCTAGGATCGTGGGCTCGTCGCGCGACACTTGGCTGAGGCGCAGCGAGACGATGTCGAACAGCCCGTTCTTCAGGATGCGTAGCTGTTCGGTGTCCTTGATCCCGGTGACATCGACCGGCTGGTAGTCGGCGGTGTAGCCTTCGAGCCCTGTGTTCTCCACGAAGTTCTCGAAGAAGGGCTGCTCGACGTTCTTCTGTATCAGGCCTGTGGCAACCGGTTGACCCATCACGCGGAGGGTCTCGGCCGCCGCAGGCAGCGTAAGCGCGGCCATGGCGAGTGCGCCGACGGCGAGGGATCGGATCATGGCTGTGTGTCCTCGGGGATGCTCGGGTGGGGTGGTGGCCGCTCGTCGAAGGCCGCGAGGCGTTGGAAGACGCTGCCCCAGCCGGTCACGCGGGCGGGGTCCAGCCCCGCTGCGCGCAGGCCATGGGCAGCCGTCACGGCGACCGAATCGAACACGGGGATCCCCGTGCGCTCTTCGGCCTCCGCCGCGACGGGCGCACCTCGCAGGTTGGTGCAGAGGATGGCGATGGCTTCGGGCCGCGCCTTCGCCACCTCGTCGATCATCGCCCGCACGCGCTCGGGCGGCACGTTGCCGAAGGCGAAATTGTCGCGCGTCTCGAGCCGCGCCTCGGCCACCACGTCGATGCCCTGCGCGGCGTAGCTGGCGGCGATGCGCGCCTGGACGTCGCCGAGATAGGGCGTGACGAGTCCGAGGCGGCACACCCCAGTCGCCCGCAGCAGCCGGTCGTAGGCCAGCATGGTGGAGGTGGCGGGCACGCCCGTGCGCTCGGTGAGCGCGGCGCAGAGCGCGCGGTCCCTGTCGAGTCCGAGCCACGCCGCCGAGGTGCCGTTCCACGCGATCACGTGCGGCCGGGCCTCGGCCAGACGCTCCGCCGCCTCGAGGATCGGCGTCCGGTCGAACTGGGCGCGGGACTCCTCCGACAGCGAGATCTCGACCACGCGAAAGCGCGCGAAGTGCGCGCTCGCCTCTTCGCCGAAAGGCGCGAGCATCGCCGCCGTGTAGGGCTCCAACACCGTGTTTGAGGACGGCGTCAGCATGCCGATGCGGCGGGGAGCGGGGCTCATCCGCGCATCCAGCCGGCGGCGCGGCGGGGGATATCGCAACGGCTCGCCACGCTCGCAGGCCCCTTGGGTGGCTGATCGGACTCGGACCGTAGGAGGCGAGCGCATTGCCATCTATATCAAACAACGTAATCTCGCGTTCTCGAAACGAGAACGCGATACTGCGGCGGCCCGCATGACATCCCACCTCGTCCCGCGGCCTCTCTTCTATGTCGAGGCGGTCGCCCGCCACGGCTCGGTCCAGGGCGCTTCCCGCGCGCTCGGGATCGCCGCTTCCGCCATCGACCGCCACATCAAGGCATTGGAAGAAACCCATCGCGTCCCGCTTTTCGAGCGGCTGCCCCGCGGCATGCGCCCGACGGCGGCGGGCGAGGCGATGATCGTCATGGCCCGGCGCTGGCGTAGCGAGGCCGACAGGCTGGACATCACCCTGCAGGAGATGCGCGGCGAGGAGCGCGGCACGGTGCGGCTCGCCGCGATGGACAGCCTCGCCAACGGCGTGCTGCCCGAGCTGCACGGCTGGCTGCGCGAGGCCCATCCGCACATCCGGCTGACGACGGACATCCTGGCCCCGATCGACGCGGCGCGGGCGCTCGACGAGGGCACCGCCGACGTCGTCGTGGCCTTCGACCTGCCGCGGCTGCGCCACCAGCATGTGATCTGGACCGAGAAGCTCCGCTTCGGCTGCATCGTCGCGCCCGACCACCCCCTGGCGCAGCGGGCCGAGACCTCGCTTGCCGAAGTCGCCGAGCACCCGGTCGTGTCGCAGACGCCGCTGCTCCCGATCCGACAGTATCTCGACGCGCGCCACGCCTGGTTCTTCTCCGAAAGCGCACCGGTGCTGTCCTCGAACTCACTCCAATTACTCAAGCAGACGCTGGCGCGTGGCGACGTCGCCATGATCACCTCGGAGCTCGACGTCCTGCCCGAACTCCTGCGGGGCGCGCTCGTTTTCCGCCCGCTCAGGGACCGCGGGCTCGCCGCGCCGACGATCTCGGTAACCATCGACGCCCGCCGCCCACTTCCGCGTGCGCCTCGGCTCGTGATCGAGCGGCTGGTCGAGCAGATCGGCGCGGCCCTCGCCGAGGCGGCGCACCTTTGAAATCCGTCAAGCGATCCGGCAGGCTACAACGCCCAATCCGTCGATTGAGCCCGCGACGGAGGTGCCGCGGGACACTTGGCGCAGTCCCGAAAGCGAGCCCGTGATCACCGTGTGCCCTTCGCGCAGCCCGCCGCAATGGTCGCCGAGCCAGCGGCAGAGCGTCCGCAGGCTCGCCAGCGGTGTGCCCGCCGGACACCGTGCCGGCCCGTCGATCACCGGCGCGCCGTCGAAACAGAGTCGCGCCGCGAGTGTTGCCATGTCGCTGCCGTCCCAGCGCGCGGCGAGCGGGCCGACGACCAGGCCCCAATTCGCCTGCATGTCCGCCAGCTTCAGCCAGGGGTCCTCTGCGGTCGGTCCCGCCAAGCGCGTCCCGCAGAGCTCGAGCACCACGCGGGGGCGGAAGATGTCGGCGGCACGGGCGAGCGGATCGCGCCCCGGCGGTGCGATCAGCGTGAAGCCCACCTCGAGTTCGACGCCGACCGGATCCGGCGCGCCGATGACCTCGCCGCTCTCGAAAATCCGGTCGGACGGGATCGGCGCGAGCGCGGGCGGTCCCTCGCCTTGCCGCCCGACCTTGAAGCCGCCCGGCTCGGCGAGGGTCTGCGCGACGCGCCGCTGCACCGCCAGTGCCTCGGCCCGCGACGTCAACGCTCGAGGACCGGGATCGCATGGGCGGCCGGTCACTCGCGTTTGTAGGAGGCCTCGAGCGACCCGTTCGACATTGTCCATCACTTCTCCGTGAACTCTACAATTCTGATTTTTCCGGTCTGAACCACTTCAGCCCATCCTGTCGCTGCGCCTGCGCTTGGTCAGGCGGGCCGGAGGTCGAACTCCGCGCGGGGCGCGCCGGCCGGCTCGGCGACCAGCTCCGCCGCATCGATCTCGTCATCGTCGACGAGCTCGGCTAGCTGCCCTTCGCCCAAGCCGGCGGCAAGCTGCTCTTCCATCTCATCGGCGCGCTCTGGGAGCGAACCTCGATCCGGGTCACGACCAACCTGACCCGCCCCGGCTTTACCAAACCGTGGTTGGTTCAACGGTCAGGCGGCTTGGTCGAGGGTGTTGAGGTTGGCGAAGTCGGCGTGCTCGGCCTCGGCGGGCGGGATGTAGCCGATGGGCGCGCACAGCCGGCCGAACCGCGCGAGCGCCGTGGTGTCGACGCCGGCGCTCGCCAGCACCGCCCAGAGCGTGAAGGCGACCGAATCGAGGACCGGTATGCCCAGTTCACGCTCGAGGTCGGGCGCGACGAGCGGGCCGCGCATGTTGGTGCAGACGACCGCCACCGCCTCGGGCGGGTCCGTCACCGTCGCGACCTCGCGGCAGAGTTCGGCGATCCGCGCTTCGCCGACCTCGCCGAAGGCGAGATTGTCCGTCGTCGCCAGGTGCCGTTCGGCGACGACCTCGATGCCGAGGGCGCGGTAGTTCGCGACGATCCGCTCCTGCACCTCGGCGCTGTAGGGCGTCACCAGGCCGAGGCGGCCCACGCGCATGGCGCGGAGCAGCGCGTCGAGGCCCAGGATAGCGGCCGTGGCGGGAAGCCCCGTCGCGCCGGTCAGCGCCTCGACGATGC
>CAYZFR010000234.1:0-5570 GCA_964477875.1 uncultured Myxococcales bacterium | reverse complement strand
GTTCCCGGGCCTTACGATAGTCGATGAGCCCTCCGGGTCCGGGCTCGGCCCCGACCGCGGCGAGGAGGCGGGCCGCGGTGGCGCGTCGCCGCGACCGGTGTTCGGTCCGGTGGTCCCGGAGCGTCTCCAGCCTCAGCTGCACTTGGAGCAGCTCGGCGATGGACTTCTCGCCGGTCTCGACCCGGGCCTGTACCGTATCGGCGAGCCCCTCGAGGATCCGCTCGTGGTCGAGACGGATGGCGTGGGAACGCTCGACGACCCAGAGCTGCCAGTAGGCGACCGCGACCTCGTGGACCACGTCGAGCACCATCGACCGGAAGGCCTCGGCCTCGGTGGAGGCCCGGGCGACTGAGGCTTTACGTTCGGCTCGAAGCTGGCCCGGCCACGGGAAAGCCTGGCGAAGCGAGATCCGATGGCGCTGAGGACCGACCCGGGTCTCCACCGCTCGAATGAAGGCGGTGTAGCCGAGTTGGGGCTCGGGCAGCGGAGCCGAGCCCTCGGCTCGGGCCAACGCGGCCTGCCACCGGGCGTGGGCCGCCGCCACTTCGGGGGCTCGGCGGAGGGCCTGGCCGACGAAGTGGCGTAAGTCGCCTTGCCAAACATCCGCCGTCGCTTCGGCGCGAGGCGGCTCTGGTGGGGCCGCTTCACTCGGCGGACGCCAGCCGGCGAGGTCCGATCGCTGCTGGCTCAGTTCGTCGTGGGCACAGCTCGCGCCCAACAGGGCGAGGCCGAGCCCGAAACAACGGGTGTTCATGCATCATCTCCGGGCGCTGGGCGTTTCCCAGCGCCGTCTCCTGCGCGCCCGCCGGGCGCGCGCTCGGTCGAGCGAGAACGGACCGCGGATCAGATGATGAGGACGATGGTTCGGCGGACGAGGAGGGCGGCGGGCGGCGATGGATCTGGTCCCGCCGGCGGTCGTTCGAGGCCGAGTCGAGGCTGTGGGAACGCGAGCAGGACCTGGATGCTCGGCGTGGCCTCTGGGGTGGGGCCGGCCTCGAGGTGAGCGGTCGAAGCGAAGGCGGAGGGGGCTGGGCCTCGGGCCGCTTCTGGCTCTACCGAGCAGCAGCAGCAGGGCCCGTCATCCAGGACCGGTCCGGCCGGCGGCGGGGCGCCCTCCTCGAAGCCGGCGCAGCAGTCCTCGGGCTCGGCGGCTCCGAAGAGGCCACACAAGCAGGTGTCCAGGCCCGGGGCAGCGAGGCCAAGCACCAAGAGCAACGCGGTCAGCCCGCGGCCCATGTGAAGCATGACCCCCACCCCAGCACCCTGCCACTTCGGCCGAAGAAGCTCAACCAAGGGGCGAGTCTCACTCCCGGCCGACCGAAGAAACCTTTCCATTGCCGTCGATGGGGCCGCTCACCAGCGCCACCACCAGCATCAAGGCGAAGAAGAACGTGTTGAGGAGCAGGCCGAGACTGAACTGGGCAAAGGTGGCGGCGATGAACAGACCCACGATCGGCACCAGCGCCGCCAGCACCCACCGATGCCCGTGGACGTTGAAGGAGTGGTGAGGCCGCGCGTCGGCCTGCTGGACCACCCGGTCGTAGACGAGAATGGCGAGCATGCTCGCCACCCCGATGGCGGTGAAGACCAGCCACATCGACTGGGGCTCGTAGGTCTCCCACAGCAGCCGGCGAAGCTCGAAGCCGTCGATGCCGAGCCGAGCCTCGATGGTCTCCAGGACGTCGCCCCGCCCGATCTGGGCTACCGCGTCGGCGGCGTAGCCCATCTCTTCGACCATGTAGCGCCGGGCGAGGACGATCTTGTCGCCCCCTTCCTGATAAAGGTTGCCAGCCACGACGCTGCCCACCGACCAGCCGATGCCGGTCGTGAAGTTCGCGTAGCCCAGATACTGGCCCTGCTTGCCGGGGGGAGCGATGCCCGAGATGTAGCGCAGCTTGGTGGGGCTCGCCGTCATCTCGCCCAGGGAGAAGAGCGCGATGGCGCCCAGGGTCCACCACCCGCTCATGGAGAGGCCGAGGCCGTAAATGGCGGCGGCGCTGATCGCGATACCGATGATGATCGCCTGCAGCGAGCGCAGGAAGCCGGTCAGATAGCCGATCGCGAAGGCTCCGAAGCTGATCATCAAGGCGTTGAAGTTGATCATCCACTCTTGAGCGAGGTTGCCGTCTTCGAGGGTGGGGACGGCCGACTTGCCGAGCAGGCCCTGAAGCGCATCGGCGAGGCCTCGGCTGTCGATCCAGTCGTCGATGAAGTTCGGGAGGATGTCGAACAGCTGATAGAACATCAGCCAGAAGCCCGCGAAGGTGATGGTGAAGAAGAACAGGCGTGGCTCGAGCAGGCCCTGGATGCTCCGGTAGAGGAGGATGAGGGGGGGCTCGGTGCTCTTGGCCGTCTCTCGCTCCGGCTCCTCGAAGAAGAGGAGGGGCAGAAAGTTCAAGGCGATCGCGCCGGCGCAGACGAGGAAGACGTACTGCCAGTCCAAGATGCGCAGGTAGCCAGCCACGAAGGGGCCGAGGAATCCGCCGATGTTCACCACCTGGTAGAAGAGCGCCCATCCCAGGGAGGCCGCGCTCTTGGGCATCTTCTGGCCGATGAGGCCCTGGACCCCGGGCTTGAAGATCGCGGTGCCGACCGCGAGGAGCATGGCGCCGAGGAAAAAAATCTCGAATACTCGGTCGATTCCCAGGTCCCGAGCCTCGGCGAGGGGCACGCCGGCCAGCCCCTCGGCCAAGGGGATGCACCAGCCCATCACCAGGTAGCCGATGATCTTGAGGAAGGTAGAGAGGGCGATGTTGATCTTGAAGCCGTACTGGTCGGCGAAGCCTCCCGACAGGATGGGGACGAAGGACTGCAGGATCGCCCACACCGCGTAGATGGTGCCCTTCTGCACGTGGTCCAGCTGCGGGCCGCCGTCCTCGATGGCCAACACCATGAAGACCGGCAGAACGACGCGGACGCCGTAATAGGCGAAGCGCTCCACCAGCTCCATCCAGTTGGCGATCCAATAGACGCCGCCAAACGCGCGGAGCTGGGTCAGAAAAGGGGCGCTGCTTTCGCCCTGGCTCGGGTCCGTCACGTAGGAGCGGTCTAATCAGCCCGACTTCGCTTCGTCAAAGCGCTTGTCGTGAGAATCCTCGCAGCAGACCATCGTCGGAATGCGTTCTCGAACCGAGCAAGTGCTCTCCAAGCTCAGGCGGCTCCGCCGGCGCTTCCGCCGAGGCACTGAATCGTTCGACGTCGATTCTTTCCTCGAGAACGCCCGGGGCGGGATCACGGTGGCGGAAGGCAAGGCGCTCATGCGCCACGCCGCTGCGGCGCCCTCGGGCTGCGCGGTGGAGGTCGGAAGTCACCAGGGAAAGTCGGCGGTGGCGCTGGCCCACGGTCTCGGGGGACGACCGCTGTACTGCATCGAACCGCACGAATCCTTCATCGGTGTTCGTGGCGGTCAGTTCGGTCCCGAAGACCGCGCTGCCTTCTACCGGACCATGCTGGAGACGTCGGCCTACGGCAATACTCGGCTCGTCAACCTCACTTCCCGTGAATCGGTCGCCGGGTGGAGGCGGCCCATCGGGGCGCTCTTCATCGACGGCGACCACCGCCATCCGGCCGTGAAGGAAGACTTCGAGTCGTGGTCAGCTCACGTCGTGGCCGGTGGCCTCATCGCCCTCGACGATACGCATCGGTCCGAGCTGGGTCCCGCCCGCCTGTTGCGAGAGCTTCTTCCAAGCCGAGAGTTCGAGGAGTTGGAGCGGGTCGGGAAGATCACGTTCGTGCGAAAGCTGGGGCCCTATGTCCTGCCCGTGCGCTCTCGATTGGACATTTTGGTGGTTTGCCATCGGCTGGAGGCCGCGGGCGGGCTGCGACGCTTCGAGAGACTGGCCCGAGCCCTACCGAAGGACCGCTTGGCCTTCGTGCGTCTAGCCTCGGCGCCGCTGGCGGAACGGGCATCCGAGCTCGAGGTCCTCACGCCGGAGCAGGCCTCGGCCGTCCGCTGGGACGTGACCATGGTGCCAGGCCAAGCCTTCCCGCAGGAGACGATCGAGAGGCTTTCCGATTTCGTCGACCCTCGATTTGGACAGCGGATCCAGCATGTCTTGAACGATGCCCACCGCAAGGAAGGTTTCGTAGCGGTCAATCGCAGCTTCCGCCCGCATGGCGTCGTATTCAACAATCGTCACTGGCAGGCCGAAGACATCACGGACTTCATGGGGGACCGATTTTCGGTGTTGGAGGGGGCGGTGGACGTACAGGGCCTGGCTCCCGCCGATCAGGAAGAGAGCTCCGAGCCAGGAGCTCTAAGGATCGGGGGCATCGACAGACCTCGTCTTCGAGACTTCTGGCGGGCCCTCCTCCCGCTGCTCCCGGCAGGATGGAAGCTCATGCTCATGGGCCCTCCGCCCAATGAACCGATTCCCGACGTGGAGTACGTAGGGGAGCTCACGGACGACGAGCTCCCCGCCTTCTACCGAAGCGCCGACATGGTCTTTTCACCCGAGGTCCACGCCGGATGGGCGAACGTGGTGGCGGAGGCGATGGCGGCCGAGGTGCCGGTAGTATGTACCGAGGCAGGTACGTTGCCGTTGGCTCGCCATTCCGACACTGCGCTCGTGTTGTCTGCCGAGTCGGTCGAGCCCTGGATAGATGCCCTTGATCAGCTGCAAAGAGATCCTGAAGGGACGCGCGCCATGACGGCTCGGGCCCGGGAGCGGGTCTCTGCGTTCGACTGGAAGTCCTACGCTCGGACCATGCGGTCTTTCGTTCAGGACGACGGCCGACATCACTACACGATGGCGCCCGAGCTGGGGCTCTTGGGCAAGTGGCCCGCCCATGACCGGCTTCATGGGCTGGAGACGCTGCTGAACGACCTGGAAGGATGCTCGGTCCTCGATCTCGGCTGCGCCGAAGGGCTGGCGGCCCGCGCCTGCTTCGAGCATGGCGCCCACGCGGTTCACGGATTCGAGCGCGACGCGTCCCGTGTCGCGGCCGCCCTTCGACTCAACCCGCAGCCGCTGGCGCTGTTTCGGGCCGCCAGCGTGAGTCCGTGGTCCGACTTCGAGCAGCAAGCTCATCTTCGCCCTGCATACGACGCGGTCCTTCACCTAGGCCTTCACCATCACCTGCCCCGCATGGAGCGGCAGGGAGTCTTGCGGGGCGCCCTCGCTCGCTGCCGGCGATGGTTCGCCATCCGGACCCCTGCCTCGGCTTGGGAAGCAGATGATGTGGACGCCATCATTCGGGCCCAAGGCTTCGAGCTCGTGGACCATCGGACGCCCGAACTTCGAACCGAGGGCCGGCTGGGCCTCTATCGAAGGACCATCGACGAGCCGAAACTTTCGCGCCGGAACCTTCGCTTCGTCTCCTTCCCGAAGTCGGGCCGCACGTGGCTTCGCTACGCTCTCACCCAGCTCGGTCTCGCCGATGCCATCCGCTTCGACCACGATGGGTTCGAGTACAATGATGGAGCCCAGCCTCCGCTCGACTTCGACGAAGCCAAGCGCTGGCGCGCCTGCCATCGGGCGGACCGAGTCGTATATCTGGATCGAGACCCTCGAGAGGTCATGGTCAGCCTTTATCACCAGGTGACGGGGCGGTTTCGGGACTTCTTCCAC
>CAYZFR010000233.1:0-5614 GCA_964477875.1 uncultured Myxococcales bacterium | reverse complement strand
CCGGCTCCAGCGCGGCGCCTCTCGAGCCCATACCCCAGGGATAGACCTCCGGGTCCAACAGGCTGTAGCAGACCCGGTAGCTCTCCGAGCCACACCTCCGGGCGCTGGGGCAGGAGCTGGTGCAGGTCGAGGCGTAGTTGATCACCCGCCCGTCGTCCAGGACGCCGCTGCCTTCGATACAGACCGAGTCGTGAAACTCGGCCCGCACCAGCGCGATCTGGGTGCAGTCGGCGTCGTAGATCGGTACGTCCCGAGGGCCAGAGGCGTCAGCCTCGTTCGAGAGGTAGTAGTACGTGTTCCACATGGTCCCCAGCAGCTCGGCTGATGGCTCCTCCAACCTCGCCTCGAGGGTGAACGCCCCGGCGTTGGCGCGGTAGGTGTCGATGACCAGCCTGTACGTCCCGGCCTCGAGGCCGCGGGACAGCTCGGTGTTGGCCCGCTCGATGCAATCGTCGGGGTCGGCGCTGCCCAGCAGGTGGAGGTCCACGTCGACCCCGTCGTCCTCGATCACCTCGAGGGTGAGCCGGCCCGGCTCGGTCACCGTCAGCTCGTAGTGGAGCTCCGGGCCGCCTTCGTCGGTGTCAGGCGCGCAGGCGTACGCGTCGATGAGCGCCTCGGGCGCAGCCGCTGTGTCGCCCGAGACCGAGGCGGGAAAGCTCTCGATGGGGATCGGGTTGCAGGCCGCCCCCGGAGGCGAGCTGCAGGGGTCTCCGTCTCCGTCCCCATCGCCGTCTCCGTCCCCATCGCCGTCTCCGTCACCGTCCCCATCGCCGTCCCCGTCTCCGTCTCCGTCCCCATCGCCGTCTCCGTCTCCGTCTCCGTCCCCATCGCTGTCTCCGTCCCCATCGCTGTCTCCGTCTCCGTCCCCATCGCTGTCTCCGTCTCCGTCGCTCCACGTCGATGGCTCCTGGCATGCGAGGACGAGACAGGGAGCGACGATGACGAAGGCGAAAACAAAGGGTATGTTGAGGTGGGGGCTGTTAGCTGGCGACCAACTGCAGGCTCGTCGATAGTGCATGGAGCTCAGTGTGCCACAAAAGACTCGAACACGAACACGGTCGGCTCCGAGGACGCGGACCGGAATGCCGGGGACGAAGCCCCGTACTCTGCCTGCGGACAGGTCTGGATGCGTACGGTGCGGAGGCGTCCTGTGCGCTCCTCTGGTCGGCACGGCAGCGCTGGCGGTGCTGCTGGCGTCGTCACCCTCCTGGGCGGTGTCCTACCTCTACGTCGGTGAAGGCACACCGCTGGTGTATCGACCGGGCACCAGCGCGCCCGATCCGGACTGGGCCTCGCCTGACGACATCCCCGGAGGTGACTGGATCGAGTCGAGCGACGGCTACGGCATCGGCTACGGAGACGGCGACGACCGCACCGAGCTGACCGATATGGCCGGCGCGTACCTCACGGTATACGTCCGCTCCACCTTCGAGGTCCAGGACGAGCTCGAGGCCTTGACCCACCTCGAGCTGACCTGTCGCTTCGACGACGGCTTCGTGGCCTACCTCAACGGCGTGGAGATCGGCCGGGCCAGCGTGCCCGAGGGCCCGCTGTCGCACGACACCCCGGCCTCGAGCCACGAGGTGAGCGACGGCGAGGCCACCTTCGTCCTCGACCCCGAGCTGCTGTCGCCGGGTGAAAACGTCTTCGCCGTCGAGGTCCACAACCGCGCCCTCGAGAGCTCGGATCTCTCATATGTGCCGACGCTCTGGGGCTACGACCCCCCGCCGGTGGACGCCGAGATCACCATTGGCCCCATCGTTCAGCTCCTCGGCCGGCGTCAGGCGACCGTCTGTTGGGAGACCGACATCGCCGCGCCGAGCAGGGTGGTCCACGGCGCCGAGGGGGCGCTCGACCAGGTGATCGAGGACCCGACGCTCTCGACCCGTCACGAGGTCCTCGTCGACGACCTCGAGCCCGGCTCAGCCACTTTCTACCGCGTCGAGTCAGCCCGCTTGCCGTCGCCCGTAGGAGTGATCCGGACCGAGACCGACCGGGCCGAGCCCTTTCGAATCGCTGTCTTCGGTGACACCCGCTCGAACCACGCCGAGCACCGGGCCGTGGTCGATCGGCTCGAGAGCCAGGAGCCCGCCCTGGTCGTCCACACCGGCGACCTGGTCGGCGACGGCGACGTCGAGGAAGACTGGTTGATCTTCTTCGAGATCGAGGGCGATCTGCTTCGGGACGTGCCCATCGTGCCTGCCCTGGGCAACCACGAAGGGTCAGGGGGGCTCTACTTTCAGCACTTCACCCTCCCCGAAGACACATCAGGGCCCGAGCGCTACTACGTGGTCCGTTACGCCACCGCCGCCTTTGTGATCATCGACGAGTACCTCTCCGGGGGTTACGGCGAGGGGACGGAGCAGCACGACTGGATCGCGACCCGGCTGGCCGAGCTCGCCGCCGACCCGACGCTCCTCCACCTCTTCGTCGCCTTGCACCACGGCCCGTACGACAGCGGCCCTCACGGCTCCGACACGACAGTCCGCCAGGACTTGGTGCCGCTGTTCGTCGACCACGGCGTGGACATCGTCTTCTCCGGCCACGACCACACCTACGAGCGCTCGACCGTCGACGGGGTCAAGTACGTGGTCACCGGAGGCGGCGGGGCGCCGCTCTACACTCCCGACGGCGACTGGTGGACCGAGGTCGCCGAAGGGGTCCACCACTTCGTGGTGCTCGACATCGACGGGCCCCGGATACACTACGAGGCGCAGCGTCTCGACGGCTCGATCCTCGACCAGTTCGACCTCGGCGACGACGGCCACGAGTGCGCCGAAGACAGCGACTGCGACCGGCCCGCGCCGGCTGAATGCGAGGCCGACGAGCTCGGAGCCTGGGTCTGTCGCCACGGCACCTGCATCTGGAACTGCACCATCGAAGGGACCTCACCTGACGCCGATGCCGACGCCGACACGGACGTCGACGCCGACACGGACGTCGACGCCGACACGGACGCCGATGCCGACGCTGACGCCGATGCTGACGGCGACGTTGACGCCGATGCCGATGATGACGCCGACGCTGGGGGTGGCGCTGACGGCGACGACGGAGGGTGTCAGTGCAGTGCTGGGGGTCGCAGGGGAGTCGCCGTGCCGCTCCTGGCCGTGCTGGGGCTTGTGGGGCTGCGTTTGGAGAGGCTGACAGGAAGAAAGGGCTGACACCCAGGCGACGGCGACCAGACCGACGACGACCAGACCGCTGACGACGACCAGACCACCGACGACGACCAGACCACCGACGACGACCAGACCACCGACGACGAGGATTAGACCAAAGCCTCAGCGTCGGACTGCATACGTATGCAGCCTCCCCCCTCTGCATACGTATGCACACTTCGTGTCGGCGCTCCGGCGCCCGGGCGGCGGTCCGGCGGAGCCGAAACGCTCTCGGGATGTGAGAGCGTCCCGCTCCAGGCTTGAGACGCCTCCGGTCTCCAGCCTCCAGCCTGGCGGTCCGCCGGGGCCGCAACGGTCTCGTATCCGAGCGAGCATGGTCAGAGGTTATCAGCTTTACGGACGATGGGACACGACGAGGGGGACGCTTCCGACGGCTTGTGGCTCGCGACAGCCAGCAGCTACCGAGAGGGTGAGCAGGAGATCCAGGTCCGCCACTCCGAAGACGGAGAGAGCCTCGCTCGCGCGCGTGTCCTCGACGGCGGACATGGTCGTTCCCTCAGGAGTAGCCGCTCGGTCCGGCAAGGGTTGACGCGGAACGGCGCACGGGCCGCCCCTGTTCGGGTGGCCTCAGGCTCTGGTGGCAGCGATGATCAGAGAGCCTGCGATCTCGCGAACGAACGGAATGCGCTCGAGCGCCTGGCCCAGGCACCGGGCGGGGGGGATCAAGACCGTCGGAACGATGGGGTGGAGGAAGTCGTAAGGCTGGATGTGGATGTCGCAGAACCCGGCACGCGCCAGCCGGGCGGCGGTGGGCCAGCGGACGAAGGCGGTTTCGTCGGGGGTATCGCCCGCCAGGCGCTTGAGCCAGCCGATGTTCTTCTGGGCTAGGATGTGCGGGTTCAGCATGTTGGGCTCGGAGAAGGCGATGCGACCACCGGGGCGCAGCACGCGATGGATTTCTCCGAGCGCCCGATCGATGTCCAGGTGGTGGAGTACGGAGCTTCCGACGACCGCGTCGAAGTGCGCCGAAGGGAAGTCCAGCGCCTCGGCGTTTCCACGCACGAGCCTCACGTTGGCCGGGAGGCCGCGACGCTCGGCGCCTCGGAGCAGATCAGGGGACAGCTCGATCGCCACGATCTCAGCCCCGCTCCCGGCAAGCCGCTGAGTGATGAAGCCCGTGCCGCAACCCAGCTCGAGAGCGGATGTGCCGGTCTCAAGATGCGCATACCGGCAGATGAGGTTGGCGCGTCGGTCGGCACGCCGGGGCGAGGTGGGCCTGCCCCAACCCCAGACGTCGTCAGCGTGCTCGGCGATCCGTCGACCGTGAGCGATCTCGGACTGGAGCCTGGAATCGGGGCTGACGGCAGATGGAACGGGCAGCGGCATCGAAGCGGGTCCCTTCCTATGCGAACTTCATCTTGCGGAGCGCCAGGACGCACATTTTGAGGAGCAACCAACCGTGTCGGAAGCGGCTGATGTTCGTGGTGCCATAGGTGCGCTCGCGGTAGCGGATGGGGATCTCGACGATCTTGAGGTGCTGCTTGGCGGCGCCGAATAGGAGGTCGAAGTCGCCGAACGGGTCGAAGTCGCCGAAGAAGCTGTGTCCCTTGACGACTTTTTCGTAGTCGCTTCTGAAGAGGACGGCCATGGTCATCGTAACGGGGCTGGATACCGACGTGGAGCACTGTTTTCAAGTGCAAACTCGCTGGCTGCAAGCCGAACCGGAAGTTCTCGTCGATTCCCAAGCGGTGTGCGCACAAACGCCCAGCTGTGTCGACATGCGACACATGCCCGGGACACCACGGGGAGACCGTTCCGCTGGAGACCGTTCCGCTGGAGGCTGGAGACTGGAGGCTGGAGGCTGGAGGCTTTTCAGGTGGTTGCACAGCCGTGACGGTCGTCTCCCCATGTCAAACAGCGCCAGGACCTTCGAATGGACAGGTTTGCCTTCGACGCTCAGCTCAGCACCACGGCTCCAGTAACAAAACCACTTGTTTTTCCTCAAGACTCGAGACTCAAGACTCGAGCGGAACGCTCTCAGCCACCTTCGTCGGTGGTGGCCCGCCCGCGTCCAGTTCACCTTCGTCTTCGTCCAGCGAGGTGGACGACCGGTGACATTTGATCGAAGATCGATGCATCGAACGGATGAGCATGCCCACCCCCAATGATCCCCAGCCCCGCGTGATTCGAACGGTCAAAGGCCCCCTGGCCATCACCGAAGAGGGCCCCGCCGAGGCGTGTCCGGTCCTGTGCGTTCACGGCATCCCCGGCTCCAGCCGCGACTTCCGCTACCTCGCCCCGCCCCTGAGCGAGCGCTTCCGCGTCGTCCGGCTCGAGCTGCCGGGCTTTGGTCAGAGCCCGCTCGAGGCGGGCCGCCCCTCGGTCCAGGGCTGGACCGAGGTCATCGTGGCGGTGGCGGACGCCCCGGGCTCTGCGCGGGTCATCCTCCCCTCCCCCCCCTTCCGGGCGGCCGCAGCTATCCGCACCCCGGGCGA
>CAYZFR010000232.1:0-5614 GCA_964477875.1 uncultured Myxococcales bacterium | reverse complement strand
TCGAAGATGTCGCCGAGCTTGGTCGTCTCCAGCATGTTCTCCAGGCCGGCCTTCTTTGCCTGAAAGCCGGTCATATCGGCTTCGATCTCCTCGAGCAGGCGAATGGCGACCCAGGCGTCGTCGGTTTCGAGGGGCTCCTCGGCGGTGGGGCTGCCGGCGTCGAGGCCCCAGGCAGCCTTCGCCACGCCGGCCGCCGAGCCGAGTTTGGGCAAGTAGGAGGCGTTCACCGGAAAGGGTCCAGTCGTCTTGGCCACGAGGGGGACCTCGGTCTCCATGGCGGACAAGGCCGCAGCCAGGCTTTCGGCGCCTCGCGCGGCCTTCAGGACCTCGACCGCCAGCTCCTTGGCTCGCCCGGCCACCCGAGCCTCGGCCGTCAGTTCGCGCTCGATCTCGTCGCGGACGTCCTCCAGCTTCTTCCGCACCGCTTCCTTTCGCTCGTAGACTTTGATGACGTGGAGGCCGAAGCCGGTGGTGATGGTGGAGGAGAGCTCACCGATGTCCAGCTGGAAGGCCTGGTCCTCCAGAGCAGGTAGTCCGCGGCCGGCCGCGAAGCAGCCCATGTCTCCGCCCTCGCTCTTGCTCGCCGCGTCCTCGGAATACTTGGCGGCCACGGTGGCGAAGTTGGCGCCTTCCCTCAGCTCCGCGAGTGCAGCGTCCAGCTTGGCGCGCTTGTCGGAGCGCATCCCGGGCGGCGTGCTGGAGTCCATGCGGACCATGACCTGCTTGGCGCAGGCACGCTCCGGGACGTCATAGCGCTCGTCCTTGTTCTTCTTGTAGAAGGCGAGAACCTGCTCCTCGACGTTCTCTGTGTCTTCCTTCCACCCCTCGACGTCGGCCGCCGTCACCGTCCCGATGTCGGCCTCGAAGGCGGACTTCGGAACTTCGACGTACTCGATGTCGCGCTTGGTGTTCTGAATCCGATAGGCTTGCGCGAGCTCGGCCTCCGAGACCCGCACGCCCTGGAGGGCGGCCTGGAGCTTCTCGGCCAGGATGCGATTCCGCTCGCTCTCTTCGAACTCCTGGCTGTTGAGTCCCAAGGAGCTCAGGACCCGCTCGTACTGGTCCTTCGAGAAGCTGCCCGACTCGTCTGCGAAGTATGGGCGCTCCATCAGGTCCTTGGCCAGAGTCTCGTCGTCGATCGCCAGACCCATGTCCCTGGCGCGTTGGGCCAGGAGGAGGGTCGTGACCATGCGGTCGAGGACCTGCTTGCGGAGGTCGTCGCTCTCGGCGCGCCGGATGTCGTAGCTAGGATCGTACTGCTGCCGGCGGTCGTACTCGGCCGCGTAGTTCGACTTGAACTCGCCGATGCTGATGACTTCACCGTTGACTCGGGCGGCGACGCCGTCCGAGCGCTCGGGTTGGTTCAAAGAGACGCCGAACCCGATCATCAGCAGGACCACGAGCCCGAGCAGCACGGTGATGATCGGGCTGTTTTTGTTACGGCGGAGAGCGCCCAGCATGGTCGGGATGGCCTAGCGGAAGACGTTGAAGTTTGGGAAGGCCTTTGATACTTCAGGCGGGCTGTCCGATGCGCAAGTGGTTGTCCGGATTCCTCTCCAGCGACCTCGCCATCGATCTGGGTACTTGCAACACGCGCTTCGCGGTCCGAGGGGGCGAGGTCGTCATCGACGAGCCGACCGTGGTCGCGGTGGCCCGGGACCACACGGGGGTCCGCAAAGTCACCGCGGTCGGCCGGACCGCGAAGGAGATGCTGGGTCGAACCCCTAGTGGGATAGAGGTCATTCGGCCCATGCGGGCCGGCGTCATCGCCGACTTCGAAACCGTGACCGCGATGCTGAAGCACCTGATTCGGCAGGTCGTGGGAGCTCGGAGCCTGTCCTCGCCCCGGACCATCGTCTGTGTCCCGGTCGGGGTGACCGAGGTGGAGAAGCGGGCGGTGAAGGAGGCCGTGAGCTTGGCCGGCAGCCGGGAGGTCCACCTGATCGAGGAGCCGATGGCAGCCGCGATCGGCTGCCAGCTCCCCATCACCGAGCCCTCCGGCAACATGGTGGTGGACGTCGGGGGCGGGCGAACCGAAGTGGCGGTGGTCTCCCTAGCCGGCATCGTGTTCTCCCACTCGATCCGAACCGGCGGCGAGAAGCTGGACGAGGCCCTCGTCCAGTACGCCAAGCGTCGCTACAACCTCCATCTGGGCGAGCAGACGGCCGAAGACGTGAAGATCCGCATCGGCTCCGCCAAGTCCACCGGCCCCATGGAGGAGATGGAGGTCCGGGGGCGCGACGTGGTCGGGGGCGTCCCTCGTTCGGTGGTCCTGACCTCGGACGAGGTCCGGGAGGCGCTTTCGGAATCGGTCGCTTCCATCGTGGAGGCGGTCCGCTTCACCCTGGAGCGGACGCCTCCGGAGCTCGCGGCCGACATCGTCGATCGCGGTATCGTGCTCTCGGGCGGGGGGGCCTTGCTCGAGAATCTGGACGTTCTGCTGCGGGACGAGACCGGGCTGCCGGTGCTCGTCGACGAACAGCCGCTGACGGCGGTGGTCCGCGGCATGAGCGCGGCCCTCGACGAACTGGACCTCCTCCGGGACATCGCCGTCTCTTGAACTTGGCGGTCTGCGGCGCACCGGTTAGCTTGTCGAAATCCGCTTCTGGAAGCGCTACCGACGACCGCTGCTCGTCGCCTTGGTCGTGCTCGGTCCCCTGCTCGTCTATCGCGCGCATCGTGTCCGCGATGCGCGGCCCAATCTACTCGAGCAAGTCATCCGAGAGGCGACCAAGCCCATCCAGATCTTCCTTACCCGAAGTGTCGGCTGGGTGAGCGACGCTTGGTATGCCTATGTCGACGTGCTCGATGCCCGGGCCGAGCTCGCCCAGCTCCGCATCGAGCAGGCGGCTCTCCGGCGCCAGGTCGAGGCGCTCGACGCGTTCCAAGCCGAGAATCGCGTGCTGCGTGGGCTCCTGGAGCTCGATGCCAGGCTCCCCCAGACGGAGCTCGTCGCCACGCGCGTCATCGGGGGGGGGGCGGGGCCCGCCGCCCGGACGCTGGTCGTGGATCGGGGACGGCTGCACGGCGTCGAGCGCGGACTCCCTGTCGTCTCCCGCGAGGGCCTGGTCGGCCTCGTGCAGCTCGCCAGCTGGACAACGGCCGAGGTGGCCTTGTTGACCGATCCCCGGGTCGGGCTCCTCGTGGAATGCGCCCGCACGGGATCGCGAGGTCGCCTGCGTGGGGATGGCGACGAAGCGCCGGTGGTCGAGGACGTTCCGCGAGCCGATGGTCTGAGCGCGGGGGACGAGCTGGTGACGAGCGGGCTCGGTGGAGTGCTCCCCCCGGGGCTGCCGGTGGGGACGGTCCGACAGGTCGAGCTCGACGCTCGCCGCTCGATGCTGGCGGGCCGGGTAGAGGTGCACGCGCCTCTCGGCCGACTGCGGGCGCTCAGCGTCCTTCGATCCCCGATTAGAGCGGCTCCCGTGGCGACGCCCAAGAGCGAGCAGCCGCCGGCGCTGTGGGGGGACGAGGGATGACGCCCCCAACACAAGCCCGTCCCTTCAGCCGGAGCATCGCCAACGTCGCTTTCGTCCTGATCGGCTTCGGCTTCGAGTCCGCCCTTCAGGGTCTAGGCGCTCCCCCTTGGTCCTTCGCCCCCGTGTGGCTCATGTTCGTTGCCCTTCGTCATCAGGGCAACGCCGCCCTGGCCCTGACGGTTTTTGGAGCCTACGTCTACGACGTGGTCTCCGGCGAGACCCGCGGCCTCATCTTCGGCGCTGCCACCTACACCTCCGGACTGATGGCGGTCGTCTGGACGAGGCGAGGCGAGGCGACCCCCACCGTGGTCATCATCGGCTCGGGCCTGCTGACCCTGATGCTGGGGGCGATTCGGGTCGGGCTCGCCCGGTTGGCAGGACTGCCCGAAGGCGGCTTCGCAGGTTGGCTCGCAGTGGCCCCGCTGTCGATGGGGCTGGCGTGGCCGATCTTCCGCGCCATGGACGTGATCGACGCCTGGTTTCGAGGCCGTGAAACCGGCTTTCGTTTCGTGGAGGGGCCGTGAGCCTTCCCGGGCAAGAACACCGCGATCCTCGCGCGGCCTTCGGTCGAGCCCTGGCCATGGCCAGCGTCGTCCTCCTCGCCTTCGCCGCCGTCGGCCTTCGCCTGTACCGGCTCCAGATCGTCGATGGCGATGCCTACCGGAAGAAGTCTCAAAACAACTTTTTTCAGGTGAAGCGGCTCGAGCACGAGCGGGGTGAGATCGTCGACGCCAAGGGGAGGGTGCTGGCGAGCAATCGGCCCTCGGTCAACGTCTACGTGACCCCCGCCTTCCTCCCCGACGCTCGCCGGATGATCAGAGGCCTGGCCGCCTCGGTGGGGGTCGACCGAAAACAGGCCGAGGCGGTGCTGGCCGCGCTGGGCAAGGTCGCCTCCGAGGATGAAGCGCCGGTGCTCCTGGCCCGAGGGCTGGACGAGGCAGACGTCGCCCGCTTGCGGCGGCGAATCGAGGTCGAGGAGCTCCCGGTGACCGCGGTCCCCGTCCTCGCCTATGCATCCCGGAAGGGGGAGGCCTTCGCGGCCTACGTCGATGCCCGGGTCTTTCCATCGACCACCGTCGTGCTCCAGACCCTTCGCGAGAAGGCACGCCTCACGCTTGAGGACGCCGCGGCCTTGGAGCGCCGGGTTCGTCGAGCCCGGGGCCTGGAGCGCTACCGCGACATCCTCGTCCGGCGGGACGCGCCGCCCGAGATCGAGGCGCCGATCCAGCTCGACGTGCAGCTCGGCAAGCTTCCTGGCGTCAGCGTCCGACGTTCCTCCGCCCGAGCCTACCGGGAGGCCGGTCTCGCCTCTCATCTCGTCGGCTACGTCAACGAGATCAGCCCCGAGGAGCTGACCGCTCGCCGCGAGCGGGGCTACCGGCTCGGAGACTCGGTCGGTCGCGCCGGCGTCGAGCAGGCCTTCGAAGACGAGCTTCGGGGGGCCGACGGTCGCGAGACCGTCGTCGTCGACTCCAAGGGTCGAAGTCAGCGGAGTCGCCTGGCCACGAGCCTTCAGGCCAACGTGGGCGAGACCATTCCTGCGGTCCCGGGAAATCGGGTCGTGCTCACCGTGGACAGCGCGCTGCAGCGGGCTGCCGAAGAGGCCTTCGACGGCGAAGCGGGAGCGGTGGTGGTGATGCAGGTCGACACGGGTCGCGTGCTGGCTTTGACCAGCACCCCGGCCTTCGACGCGCAGCGGCTGGCCGGCTTCGAGGGCGCGAAGGAGCGGGCTCGCCTGCGGGCCATCGGGGCTCGCCGCCCGTGGCGCTTTCGGGCCATCCAGGACTACTTCGCGCCCGGTTCGACCTTCAAGGTGGTCACCGCGCTCGCCGCCCTGGAGGCGCAGGCGGTCACGCCCAAGGAGCGGATCTTCTGCCCCGGCGCCTTCACGCTGGGACGAGCGCGCTTTCGGTGCTGGCGCGAGCGGGGCCACGGCTGGATGAACCTCACCGACTCCTTGATGCACTCTTGCGACGTCTTCTACTACAACCTCGGCCGGCGTCTCGGCCTCGACCCCATCGCTGGCATGGGGCGACGGCTGGGGCTGGGGGAGAAGACGGGGATCGAGCTCGCCTTCGAGTCCGAGGGCATCATGCCCGATGAGGCCTGGTACGACGCTCATCTGCCCGAGGGCT
>CAYZFR010000231.1:0-5650 GCA_964477875.1 uncultured Myxococcales bacterium | reverse complement strand
CTAGCGTTGGAAGGAGGATCAGCGGGGTCGGCCGCCGGCGCAGCCGATGCAGAGGGTAGCCTCGGGCAGGACTTTCAGGCGCTTGAAAGGAATCGGCTCCTCGCACTGCAGGCATTCTCCGTAGGTCCCGTCCTCCATCGCCGCCAGGGCGCGCTTCACCAGGCCGAGGCGACGCTTCATGGACGCGAGGCTGCTGCTCGCCATCTGCTGCTGCTGCAGCGCGTCCACTCGAGACACCCGCCCCACCTTGGCCTGGTCGAGCTCGACCGGCTTCGCGCCCTCACCGCCGGCCGACACTGCCTGCTCCAACGCTTCTCGAAGGCCGAGCAAGTCATCCTCGAGCTCGGCGAGCTGAGCCTCGGTGAGCCCATCCATCCCTCGTTCCTCTCACCCGCCCGTTCGGAGCGCCAGCGGCGACGTCGCTTTGGCCTCGTCAGTCTGCGAGGTCGAGCCAGGAGATCGCCTCGAGAATGCGTTCGTGGAAGGGCCCGTTCGACACCACCACGCCCAGATTCTGCTCCAGGCGCTCACCGAGGGAGAAATCCAAGGCCCGGCCTTTGATGTCCGTCACCCGGCCGCCCGCTTCCTGCAGCACGAGGACGCCAGCGGCGTGGTCCCAGATCCGCTCTCGGTACCCGGCCCGGGTCGGCAGCCGCAGGTAGAGCTCGGCCTCGCCGCGAGCCACGACCGCATACTTGGCCTGGCTGTCCAGCCGAACCGGTGCTCGGCACATCCCGATTCGCTCCGCTACCTGGGCCGAGTGATCGTGGGAAGAGTGGCCCGACTCCACCGACTCGACCATGCGGGCCGCGGCTGGTTCGGCCTCGAGCGAGACCTGCATCGGAGCGAATTCAGGACCGCGCAGCGTGCCTTGATGAGCGCCTTCGCCCCGAGCCGCCCACATCAGCGTGCCGCCGGCGCTCGACGTCTCCGCGGTGGGGCCGAGGTTGGGTAGGCCGAGCACACCAAAGACGAGCTCGCCCTCTTCGATCAAGGCGAGGGCGATCGCGTACTGCCCTCGCCGCAGGAAGCCTTTCGTCCCGTCCACCGGATCCAAGGTCCAAAAACGAGCCGGCCGACCGGATGGGCGGCCCCGATCGATGAAGTCCCGGACCTGGTCCGGCGCCATGGGTTCGCCAATGGCCTTCAGACTCTCGACCAAGCGTGCCATCAGACCCTCGTCGGCGAGAGGCGAAGAGTCCTCCTCTGCGATGATGGGCGTCCCGGAACTGGCCTCGGCCAGCGCGCGGCAGATCAGCGCCTGGCTCGCCAGATCGGCGACGGTGACCGGGCTCTTGTCTCCTTTGGCGGCTTGGTCGAGGGTCCCGCCAGACTGGACCTGCCGGCAGGCCTTCGCGGCGAGGCGCACGGCATTCAGGGCCCTTTCACGTTCCAAGGCGTTCACGTGCGTCCCACAGGCGGGCCCATGGACCCGCCTGTCCCGGTCGCTACCCGCCGAGTGTTGAGGAAAGCGTATTCCACGCGTACGGACTACCCCGACTCGACACGCCAAGTCATCAGGCGTCGAACATGAGTCCCCCGGTTCAGAGGCTCGACATGTCGATGACGAAACGATAGCCCACGTCGCTCCTCTTCAGGCGCGCGTAGGCCTCGTTGATCTGTTCCATCGCGATCATCTCGATGTCACAGCGCACGCCATTGTCGGCGCAGAAGTCGAGCACCTCCTGGGTCTCGGGCATGCCCCCAATCAGTGAACCCGTCACGACGCGACGGCGGCGGATCAGAGAGCCAGCCTGCACCGGCGGCTGAAGCGGCGTGAGCTGTCCGACCAGGATGTAGATGCCGTCCAGGCCAAGGGTCTCGATGTAGGGGTTCAAATCGTGCTCCACCGGCACGGTGTCGAGGACGTAGTCCAGGCTCTCGGCCGCCTCGGCCATGGCCGAGGCGTCGGTCGGCCAAGAGCCGCTCAGCGCTCAGTTGGCGACAAAGCCAGTGTCCGCAAACTGCGGGCCGATGCCGATGATTAGGCGCTCGCTGTCGTCGAACAGGGCTCGGTGATAGGAGCCGGCCAGGCCGAACAGCCCGAACAGGTTCCAGTACAGGGTTCCGCCAGCCGACACGTGGTAGTCGGCCCCACCCCCGGTCTGGAGCGCGCGGCCATGGTCCAGCGAGCCCGCGATTCCGAGGTTCCCCGGAAGGACCCGCCGGATGCGCAACAGCTCCAGCCGCAGGTCCGAAGTCTGCGCGAAGACGGTCTCGCCCGCGAACTGCTCGTCGTTGAAGCCCCGCAGATCGTTCGAGCCCAGGGTCGGAAGCCAGTAGAAGAAGAGGGTTCCCCGAAGGTTCTCGACGTGGGCGACCCGAGCACGGCTCGTCAGCACCAAGCGCCCCTCGGGGTCGAAGGAGAGGTGCGTGCCCGCGGCTCCGGTGAAGGTCGCTGAGGTGTTGTAGTCGTCGAAGCCCGTCAGATCGGTGCGCACCTCCGCCGTGCTCTCGAAGGTGAAGCCGCTCTTCGGGTAGGTCTTGCTGGTCCGGGTGTCGACGGCGAAGCGGAAGCGGCCGCCCACGTAGTACCGGTCATCGAGGGCTTCGGCCTGGACCTGGTTCGTCGGAAGAAGCACCCGCACGATTCGTCCCGGCGTGTTCTGGGTGTCGACGACCCGTCCTGTGACCTGAAAACCGAGGGTCACGGTGTCACTGGCGAGGCGAAGACTCGGACCGTAGCGCACGATCCCCTGGAGCTGTCGCAGTCGAAAGAAATCACGACCGATGTCCCGCGGATCGATGTAGTCGTTGGTGACGCCGAAGAAGTTCCGGGTGAAGCGGTCGGAGGTGAAGCCGACGTAGAAGTCCTGATCGAGGGTCCCCAAGGTATTGGGGAAGAAGGCGTCGTAGCTGGCGGAGACACCTAGGGTGGCGGTCGCAAGGTCGAAGCTCACCGTGTGCCGCGAGTCGTAGGGGTCCCGCTTGAAGCCGGTCGCCGTCCCGATGAAGGTCCCGCCGAGCAGCGTGCCATCGTCGGGGTTGACGTTGAAGCCGGGCACGAACGCCAGGGTAAACGGCTCATTGTGGGGATCGTAGCGATCGTACTGGTTTTGGTAGGCGTCCTGTGAACGCCGATCCCGAACCTTGGCCGGATCTTCGATCTCGGCTCCGTCTGGCCGGTCGAACAGCTGGATCGCCTTCGCCTTTCGCTTCACGTCGCCCTCCGATCCGACGACGTCGGCACCGCTCCCGCCCACGAAGCGGACCTTGATCTTCTTGTGGGGCTCACCGTCCAGCGTGAGGCGATCTTCGCCGTCGAGGGCGTACAGACGGATCTCCTTCGTGCGCCGGTGGTCGAAGCGACGGTCGAAGATTAGACCGCCGCTCTCGCGATGTCTGATCTCGAGCCGAAGGTCGCCGTTCTCGAAAAAGAGCAGACGAATGTCGTCCGCCGACTCCGAGCCCAGCACGTCGACCCGCCGATTGACCCGCTTGAAATACTTTCGAGCCGACTCGACCAGGTCTTCTCGGCGACGCCGGAGCTTCTTGGCGATGTCCCTGCCGTCGAGCTCGTAGGCCGGCTCGGGCCAGGTTCGCATGGCGCGGTCGATGACCTCGTCGGTGAGCGACGCCTGAACCTCCCGGGCCACCCGCATCCAGGTCTCTTCGTCGAGTCCATTCAAAAGAACTGGGTCCCAGTGCCGAGACCCGTAGATGAGCCAGGACAGCCCTCGGATCCGCTTTTTGAAGGGACGAAGGACACGAAGCTCGGGCGCCACCAGCCGCACGAAGGCCAACGCGAAGCCGTCGTAGTGGGAGAAGGCCTGATCCCGGTCTTCGGGGATCGGCCGGTATTCGAAGTGGCCGTCCGGATACTCGAGCTTGGCGAATCGCCACTGATCCTCGTGCCGGTCCCAGTCTCCGATGAAGATGTCCAAGAGCCGTGCCCGCAGCATCGCCTCTTGGTCGACCTTGTGGAGCCATGGCTCCTCCCTGAGGAGCTCGAGCACATCATCCGAGCCCTCGTAGCTGGTCTCGCCGACCGGACTCGCCCCCTCACCGAGTCGCTCGGGCAGCGACCCTGTCTTGGGCCGCTTGGCGCGACGCTCCACCAGGACGACCTCCTCCGAGATAAAGCCGCGGTAGGGCGACAGAGCCTCCTGGTCAGGCAGATACCGGAGCTCGGGATTCGTGTGGTAGACCCCGGCCGCTTCGGCCAGGGGAGGCACCGCCTCGGCCGCCGAGGGATGGGTGGCGGTGAAGGCGTCTTCCAGCACCGCGTTCACGAAGCTCAGCTGGTTGAGCGGATAGGGCAAGAAGCGCCCGGCGTCCTTGGTGGTGGACCGGGCCACCCACTGCCCTCCCTGAGGCCCGAACAAGAACAGCGAGTTGGTCTGGTTGCCGCCTCCAGCGCTGAAAGGCTCGAAGCCCTCTTCTTCCAGGTCGAGGACCGGGAAGGGGATCTCGAGGCTGTAGGCGTCCCGGTAGTGGTCCCCAAGGAAGAAGCCCTTCAAGAAGCCGGTCTTCTGGAAAGGCGTCTTGGCGTAGGTCGACGACACCCGTCCCTGCGGGACCGGCGGTGCAGGTCCGAGGTCGTCGGAGCCGAAGCGGATCACGTCGGGGAGGGCGGCCTCGTGCAGCTGCTCACCGCTCGGGCCATCGTGGAAGCTCACGGTGTCGGCGTCGGTGCCCAGATGCAGCTCCGCCCAGCCCGGTCGACTGGCCGTGAAACCACGCTCGCCCGGTCCGACCACGTGGGTGGTCTGTCCCGCGGTCCCGGTCACAATCTGGGCCTGGTCCTTCTCGAACACGAGCTGAAGGCTCTTGTCGTGCCCGGACACGAAGGTGAAGCCCCCGAACTTTTGAGCCGCCGCGAACACGCCTTCTGCGAAGGTGTCGTAGCGAACGTGGCTCATGTGCTGGGGGACCAGTCCCGACTGTCGAGCCCATATCGAGAGGCTGGCGGCCAGCGGCGGTACGAAGTGGGCCGCGACGGGGAAGCGCCCCCCATAGGGTCCCCGACTCTCGATCGGGTGGTGCATGGCGAAGACCAGGCGAGAGGCGCGCCAGCGCTTGACGATGTCGTTGACCGCGGCCGGGACCTTGCTGCGATCCTTCACCTGGCAGTCCTCGTTCATCTGGGGATGGGCATCGAAGTCGTGCATCCACCACTGGCTGTTGAGTAGCGCGAGGACGACCCTCTCATTCAGGTTGAAGAGCACCGGGTCCCCGCAGGCCGCCACCGGCATGGCGGTCCGTTCCGCACCTTCGCCGTACAAGGAACGGTCGACGAAGTCCCGCAGGCGGCGAACGCTCTCGGGCCCTTGAAAGTCCATGTCGCCTGGCAAGAAAAAGACCCGACCGCCCCGGGCCACGTAGGCCCGGACCGCGTCCAGGTGCCGAAGAACGTCGGCCTCGACAAGGGCGCGCTTCGGGGCGTCCACCTTGGGCATGGGGCCGTGGGCCGAATAGTTGCCGGTGAAGAGGACCGCGGAAGCTCGAGGATCGGCGGAGGCCAAGCGTTGAGCGAAGGCCGCCAGCGTGGGGTCCCCCTCCGCCGTGGGCGCGCCGCCGAGGGAGAAGATGGTGTACGGAGCGTCGGCGGCGAAGACCGGCGACGCCCCGAAAACGGCGAACAGAGGCATCAGCAGGGTCGATAGCGGGCGATTCATCGGCAAAAAGACTCACAAAGAGGGGCGTGCCC
>CAYZFR010000230.1:0-5708 GCA_964477875.1 uncultured Myxococcales bacterium | reverse complement strand
GCTGGGGAAGCTGGGGGAGCTGGGGGAGCTGGGGAAGCTGGGGGAGCTGGGGGAGATAGGGAAGAATCTTCGTCCTCAACTCGTCGCCCTTGGAAAATCGGTGATCCGATTATCGAGCCCACGGGGATATATCGATTACCCAATGGGGAGTTGATCATGAGTCGGGAATGCGAGCAATAGTGTTAGAAGTGATAATAGGGCATGGCAGTGCCGTGTCCCTACGGAACTAATGGAAGCGTTGAAATCGCGATCGCACTTTCTGGGCATATATACCACTATGCATTGAGGTGAGGACAATAAAATTAGGTGACAAGGCAATAGGCAACAGGGGGATGTCCTAACCTATGCCCCTAGTGCAATACAGCAGATTGGGTGGTTGATGAAGTACAGTGCATCAAGCTAGATCCTCGATTTCTTGGAGAAGTCGGGGATCTTTGTACACTTATACCAAGTTGCGTTCTCACCTGTCAATAGAACTTGTCTGGTAGTTGTTAGCTTGCAGTTTTATGCAAGAGTAAGGGCTTGATCGTGCCAGTCAGCGATCCAATTTAGGCAATTAAGTTTACACCTATAGACATTACCTCTTCAGTCCCTTTTTTGTATAGTGATAAATGAAGAGCGACAGATTGTTGTTATTTCAGTTGAATTTGTGGAGAACATTCCTATGTCTAATAGCATTCCTCGGCGTCAATTTATCAAACTCAGCGGTGGTTTTGCGATTGGAGCCGCTGCTGCAACCAGTGCGCCTTTAATTGAGCTTCTCGCCGCTAATGCTCAAGGGGCTTCTGGATATAAAATTGTTGGCTATTTTGAAAACTGGTCTCAATATCGTCCAGGGGGCGGGATGTTTTTGCCGGAAAAAATTGACCCCTCACTCTTTACCCACATCAATTTTGCTTTTGGTATCTTCGGCTTTGTTACTAAAGGGTTTAAAAACCCAGGACTTACCGGGGACTATAAAGTTCAACCGATCGAGTGGAATGATCAGACAGCATTGTATCCGGGAATCCAGAAATTAAAGCAAAAGAATCCCAATCTTAAGACGTTACTATCAATTGGCGGATGGGGCTTTAACGACCCCCAAGACCCGACTGATATCGGCACCTATACTTATAATCTGTTTAGCAAAATGGCAGCTTCGGCAGCAGGGAGACAACAGTTTATCTCGTCTGCGATTGAATACGCCAAAAAATGGGGTTTCAATGGTATTGACTTGGACTGGGAATATCCAGGTTACAGTGGTCGAGGGGGGAGACCGGAAGATTTACAAAATTTCCTCGCTTTAGCACGGGAATTCCGTAGTGCTATCTCTGGAAAAAATCTACTGTTAACGATGGCATCACCCGCCATCGTTCCCTCTGGAGTACCAGCCCAATATCATTCTAATCCTGGGAGTTACTTTCAATGGCTTGCTCAGTGCGCCCAATATTTTGATTGGCTAAATTTGATGTCCTACGACTATCATGGAGCATTTCCTGATGATAAAGTTACGGGAGTTAATGCACCCTTACCCCAAGATTCGACGCCGGGAGGGCCCTTCAGTATTAAAAATACTGTAGAAGCTTATCTAGCAGCAGGGATTCCTACAAGCAAAATGGTTTTGGGGATGTCAACTTACGGTCGTTCGTTTAAGGTTTCTAGTGCTTTGACTTCGACGGATAATGGCCCTGGGAAGCCTTATAGTAGTGCTGGGCCAGCCGGACCTGCAACTGGAATTCCCGGCGTCTTGGCTTACTACGAAATCCAGAACCGGATATCGGGGGGTTCTCTGACACGAGGGTGGCATCAACCCACTCTGACTCCTTATGCTTATAGTGGTCAAACTGGCGAGTGGGTGAGTTACGACGATACGGAATCACTGGGTTATAAGACCAGTTATTTGATTGAGAAGGGATTGGCTGGCTCAATGATTTGGGCGATTGGTCTTGACCAGTTCCAAAATGGTTATCCGCTGATAAAACGAACTAAATCTATTCTGGATAATCCGGCATCAAGACCGAAGTTGCCACCATCTTTGGCAGAAAAACCCATTCCTGTAGGACCTCACAGTTGGATGGATAAACTGCCTAATAATACTAAGATATCTAGGCTGAGTATTCCGGGTACACATGAAACTTGTGCACTTCATGGTGGGCCGGCTGTTGCCTGTCAAAATAGGGTACTGAAAGAGCAATTAGAGGCGGGAATCCGTTTTATCGATATCCGATGCAGGCATATTGACGATGAGTTTGCAATCCATCATGGTCATTATTATCAAAAGATTAATTTTGATGATGTAAACAGGATATGCATAGATTTTTTAAAAGCTAATCCAAGTGAATTTATTGTGATGTCAGTAAAAAGTGAGTGCCAGAAAGATTGGACATGGTTGGGAAACGATTGGGATCCAACACAATGCTATAACAAAAACAATTCACGGACATTTGAAGCTACTTTTGATTCGTATGTACGAGGTCGTGAAAAATTTTGGTATCTTGGTAACACGGTTCCTAACCTTGGCGATGTTCGCGGAAAAATAGTTTTACTGCGGCGCTTTGGAGCAAAGCATACACCTAAAGGCATAAATGCTTCACCTTGGCAGGATAACGCAACTTTCCAAATACTACGCCAAGGTCAGCCAATTATGCGGATACAAGATGAATATAAAGTCACCATAACTGACGCTCCACCAAGCGGGCATATTACCCATAATAGTAAATGGGAAAGAATTAAGAGTCTGCTTGATCAGGCGAAATCCGACCCAAGCGATACTTGGTATATCAATTTCACAAGTGGGGCTTCTCCATTCGGTTACCCTAATGCTGTTGCACATAGGATAAATCGTAGAGTTTACAATTATATAGGCCCTTCACCAAAATTTCCTAATCGGTTGGGTTCAATTCTGATGGATTTTCCTGATGATAATATAATTCGCAGAATTATCGCTCTTAACAAGTAGTTAACCACGCTTTTGTAAGTAAAGACGCTCAGAAATTGGACAGATAAGACAGAGATGATAGCACGTTGCAACTTTGTTAGGTACAGCAATAATTTACAATGCCAGCGCTAGATTTATCTGAGCGTGAAGTGTAATCAACTGAGTTGCAACGTGCTATATACGAACGGCTTTCAAAGAACAAGTCTTCAACCCCTACAAATAGAAGTAAACTATGACCATCACTCCTTTACTCCCTACAAAAAAGACAGCTTGGCAGCAATTGGTCAACCAAGAAATTACCTGCGAATTTGCCCTTAACCTCTTAGTTGATAATCGCGGCATCCTAAACCTTGACCAACTTGACCCCCAAGTCAGCACCCGCTTCTTTCGCCAACTCTCCAATCGCAGTGACTTACCCCCTGTCATTCCCCTGTTACTTTGGCGCGGTTGCTACTATTTGGGAAGTCCTATCCCTCTCACACCGGAAGCGATTCAGAACTTGTGCGATCGCACCTTCACTGAGATTAAGATTATTCCTATAGCCCATAAGAGTTATCGCACTTGGCATCTGAATCAAACCTATAACGGTAACAGTATCACCTCCACATCCCTCGTCAATCCAATTACTGGCGAGTCAGAACCCGAAGACATCACCGAAACCACCGAACTCTATCTCAAAAAAGCCGATAACCAAATTACCCGGATTAAAACCATTATCTCCGGTGCCCTCCGCAACCGCGCCAGCGACATTCACCTAGAACCCACACCGGAAGGATTGCGAGTTCGTTATCGGATTGACGGGATTCTCCGCGATATCACCACCCTACCCGCCGATATCAGTCGCCCTTGTATTGTCGCCCTCAAAGTGATGTCCAATATGGATATCGCTGAAAGTCGCCGCCCCCAAGATGGGCGGATTGGCGAAAACTATACCTCTGGTGAGGAAACCGATTTGGGATTGGATATGCGGGTGAGTACCCTTCCCTGTGTGGGGGGAGAAAAAGCAGTCATTCGGTTACTTCCCCGACAAAACCCCTTTTCCGGTTTGCCAGATTTAGGATTTTCACCGAAGAAACTGGATATCTACAAAAATTGGTTGCAACAACCCCAAGGTATGGTAATTCTCACTGGTCCCACGGGTTCTGGAAAAACCAGTACACTCTATAATTCCCTGCAATTTGTCGCCACTGAAAATGTCAATGTGGTTACGGTAGAAGACCCAGTAGAATATGTTTTACCCCGGATTACTCAAACTCAAGTTCATGAAGCGGCGGGGATGACATTAGCCGCAGGTTTACGCGCTATTTTACGCCAAGACCCGGATATTATCATGCTGGGAGAAATCCGGGATAATGAAACGGCGGAAACGGCGATTCGTGCCGCATTAACGGGACATTTGGTTTTAACGACGTTGCATACCAATGATGCGGTTAGCGCCATTCCCCGCCTCAAAGATATTGGACCTGATCCGGGTTTAGTTAGTGATGCTTTATTAGGGATTGTGGCACAGCGTTTAGTCCGGAGAATTTGCCCCCACTGTGCCGAACCCTACACCCCCACGGAAACCGACTTGCGAAAGTTAGGGGTATCGATGGAGGAAGCGAATCCTAAAGCTTGGCGTCAGGGAAAGGGCTGTTCTAAATGCTTTAATTCTGGCTATTTAGGACGGGAAGCGATTGTGGAACTGTTAAATGTTGATGATACGGTGCGGCAGTTAATTTATGAGGGGACTATGACCCAATTACACCGTTATTTACAGGAAATTCATTTTGATTCGTTTCGGATGGCTGCAATTGAAAAAGTTACTCAGGGAATTACCACGGTGACCGAGATACTGCGAGTGTTACCCCACAGCGCTTTATCCCGAAAGACTCCCTGAAATAGTGCCAGGAATTTCTATTCTTTTGAGATTGTACATAGAAATAACACTGGTAAGTAATTTCTGCCCTAATTCCCTCTAAAAATTAAGACAGTAATGAGTTATAATTCTGTTAATAAAACCCCCAGACTCATCCAATTTTTAGTTACTAATTCCAGATGCACGTATAAGCATTTTTGTCAAGCGATCGCCCCAAAAATTCAGTTAGTAAACCTATTCCTATTACTGACATTAGGAGGAGGAGTTTGGATAGCCAATGAAGTCATCGCACTCCAGGTGGCTCAAGCTGAAACCGCTCAGATAAACATTACTGTGGAGCGTCAGGGGTATGAAGACTACAAAACCCTTTTGCGTCGCGCCGAAGCGGCGGCGAAAGAAGCTGTGCAACAACGCTTTGAGCAAGATAGTCAGATAACCGATGTTGCCATTACAGTTCTAGCAGAAAATCAGGGAGCGATCGCGCCAGTTTTCTCTGTGCAAGTTAGCCGCAATCAATGGCAAAACCCTTCTGAAAAACAGCGCTGGGTTACATATTACCCCAGTACTGAGATCCTTCTGGGCTTCCGAGATGTAGCCGTCACTGCTAACCGGATGAAACCCGGATCTGTGATACCCGGTATGGGAAACTTCCGCAGATCTCGCTAGCTACTACCCATAACAGGCTAGAAAACTATCAACTTTACTGGCATGATTGTTACCAAGTCTTAGTGTTTGCCAAGCTTTTATTGAGAAGTATTTTGTAATAATTGATACCAACTATTTGTTGGGTTAGAGTTCAGACGTAGCATCTCGATTTTGCCAGATTCGTAGGGGCGCACCGACGTGCGCCCTGATTTGAGGGAACGCCCCACCCCCTTTTTCATTACCTGTTGATTCAGGAATATCCGCAACGACAAAATAGATCTGATACCC
>CAYZFR010000229.1:0-5782 GCA_964477875.1 uncultured Myxococcales bacterium | reverse complement strand
CTCGAGGTCATGTACGAGATCCCAGCCAAGAAAGACGTGGTGGAAGTGCTCGTGACCCCGGAAGCGGTCGAGCGCAAAGAGCCCCCCAAGCTCATCTTCGGACCCGTCGAACGCACCGGCACCTGACGCACCTGATCGCCGGCTTCGGTTCGCGACGGACTACACGCGCCAGTGGCCTTGCGCTTTGAGGAGCCGTTCGCAGGCCTCGCGGACGGCGCCCTGGCCGCCGTTGGCGCGGAGGACGATGTGGGCGGCGGCCCGGACTTCGGCGGCGGCGTCGGCAACCGCGAAACCGAGACCAGACCGGCGAATGAGCGGCAGGTCCGGTAGGTCGTCGCCGACGTAGGCGACCTGCTCGTCTTTGCAGTCGAGCTGCTGGCAGGCGCTCTCATAGGCTTCGACCTTGTCCTCCACACCGAGCAACATCAGGCCGATCCCCAGCTCTTCCCCTCGCCGTCGAACCGCTTCGCTCTTCTTCCCCGACAGGAGCCCGACGCGGATGCCCGCCGCTCCCAAGAGCTGGACGCCGAGACCATCTCGAACGTGGAAGGCCCGACCCTCCGTTCCGTCGGCCTGATAAAGCACGCGTCCGTCGGTCAAGACCCCGTCCACATCGAGCAGGAGCGCCTTCACGGCTCGGGCGCGCTGGTCGGTGTCGGCGGCGGAAGGAGGCATGACCATCGAAAAACGCCCGTAGCACGGGCCCGTCATCGAAGAAAACGCCCGAGGGCGGCTGCGAATGAGTAGGGTGGGCACATGCGACGACTCAGCCTCCTCTGCGTCGTGCTTCTCGGGGCAGGGTGCGGCTCCGAGGGCGAGCCTGGCCCGAGCGGCGGCGCCGATCTCGGTCCGGCCGGGCCCGATGGCTCGAGCGGTCGACCCGACATGGGCCCGGACCCGATCGTGGACATGGCCCCGCCCGGGGACCCGACCGTCCTTCGTAGCATTCCGGCCGAAGGCAGCCGGACCAGCGATCGACCGCCGGTGCAGTTCGTCTTTAGCGAGCCCATGGCCACCGAGGCCGCCGCCTTCGTCAGCGCCGAGGCGGCGGGTGAGACCGTCGACCTGCAAACCCTGGTGAATGGGGCCCGGATCGACGTGGCCTTTGTCGAGCGGCTCCCCGGCACCTCCTCGGTGACGATCACGGTGGCGGCCGGCGCGCCGGCCGTTGCAGGAGGCACGCTCGCGGCGCCCTTCGCGCTGAAGTTCAGGGTCCGCGGGACCGCATCCATTCCGCCGGTCCTCAGCACCGAGCTCGACCCCGAGGCCTTAGGCCCCTGCCCGGCGCCTTCGGCCAAGCTGGCCGCGGGCCTGGCGAGCTTGGCCGAGGGCCTGGATGGCTTTGGCTGGGGCTTTTCCACCCTCTACAGCCCGGTGGCCTGGGGCGTTCCCGTCGAGGCGGTGACCCGGTGGATAAATGACGGGGCCCGAAACGAGGGCGTTCGGATCCGAGCCGACCAGGTGCCCCGAGTGGACGACTGCTTCGTCGCGGCCCTGCGCGGCGCGGGATCGGCGGAGGTCCTCCAGGTGCAGGGCGCCTTCGCCGACCGCCTCGCTGCCTTCGAGGGCTGGGCCCGCCCCCCGGATCCGGCCGGCGACTATCCCCTCGACGCGCTGGTCGACCATCCCTTCGCGAGCGCGGTGTGGGGTCTATTCGAAGGTCGCGCCCCCGACGCCGAGCCCGTCTGGACGCCGGAGCTTCGCACCCGATTGGAGAACTTCGAGGCCCAGCTGGATCCGGAGCTTGGAAGAGCCCTGGCCGACCTCGTCCACGCCCTGGGTGAGAGCGAGCTCCTGCGGGCATCGGCGATCGGAGATCGGGCGCTCCAGCTCTCGGCGGCCGCGCAGCTCGTTCCACGAATGGACCTGCTCCGCAGCCTGACCAGCACCGGTCGCTGGATCGTGGAGCCTGAGGGCCCCTTGAGCCGACTCCGGCGCGACGAAAATCTGGAGGCCTTCGACCTGACCTTCATCTCCATGGCCGCGCGCCGGGTCGCCGCCGCCACCGAGCGCCTGATCGACGCCCTAAAGAGCGCCCCCGAGCTGGAGCCGTTGAGCTTTGATACGCCGATCGGTCGCGTCGAGCTCCACTTCCAGACCCAGGCCGACGTGCACAACCTGGCCGGCGACGTGGCCCTGTTCGTCGACCGCGGAGGCGAAGATCACTATCTGGGTCAGGTGGCGGCCAACGTCGACCCACGGGTCCCGGCCGCGGTCCTCGTCGACCTGGCCGGTGACGACCGCTACGGACCCGATGGCTTCGCCCTCACGGACCCCGAGCTGCCGTTGGCGGACACCGTCGCGCCCGGGGCCGGCTTCTCCCAAGGCTTCGGCCTGCTGGGCGTGGGCCTGCTCTACGACGTTCAAGGCAACGATCAGTACCGGGGGACGAGCCTCGTCCAAGGCGCCGGCTTCATGGGCGTCGGCGGTCTGATCGATCGGGCCGGCAACGACCGCTACGACGGGACCTTCTTTGCCCAAGGGGCGGGGCAGTTTGGCAGCGGCCTGCTCCTGGACGAAGCAGGACAGGACCTCTACGTCACCTTTCACAACGGGCAGGGCGTGGGCCGCCCCCAGGGGCAAGGCCTCTTGCTCGATCGGGGCGGGGAGGACGAGTACCTGGCCGTGTACGTGGGCCACACCGAGGAGCTCCCGGAGGAAGGCCGGGTGATCTTCCCGGGAGGCTCGGTCCAGAACGGGCAGGGCTCGGGCTACGTCCACACCGGCGACGACGGGAACGTGCGCGTCCACAACCTGAGCGGGTCTCAGGGCACCGGCTGGGGCTTTCGTTTCGACTGGTTCCCGGCCGGCGCCTCCACCGCGGTGGTGTGGGCGGGCGGCTTCGGAGCCCTGGTCGACGAGGGCACCGAAGACGACCTTCACTTCGCCGACACCCTCAGTATCGGCCAGGGCTTCGTATACGGCCTGGGCCTCATGCACGACGACGGCGGCGACGATCTGTACCGGGCCTTTTGGTGGGCCTTTGGGAGCGGCACCCACATGGGGACGGGTCTCTTCCGAGACCTCGGCGGCGACGACGACGTGATGGTGACCCGCTTCAGCGCTGCACTCGGCCACGACACCGGCGTCAGCTGGTACATCGACGAGGACGGCAGCGACCTCTACCAGGGCAACATCACCCACGGCCGAAGCCTGGACGAGGGGCTCGCCTTCTTCATGGATCTGGGCGGCGTGGACTTCTATCGCAGCCCGCTCTCGATAAATTATGGCGTCTGCAACCACTCCTATGACAGTCCGGTCCCTTCCCTTCCGCGGGCCGGTATGTTCCTGGACGCCGGCCCCGAGAGCGACTTCTACGAGACCGGCGGCGGCCCCGCCGCCAACGACACCACCTGGACCCAGACCCCGGCCGGCGGCGGCGCCGCTTCCCCCGACTTCAAGAGAGGGTGGGGCCGCGACGGCGACTGAGCTTCGTGGAGAGAGCGTAGCCAGGGGTGGCTTGGTCTTCGTCGTGCTCTCTTTGGCGCTTGGCCTTGAGGCAGGCCTGGATGAAGCCGGTGAAGAGGGCGTGGGGTGCGTAAGGCTTGCTCTTGAACTCGGGGTGGAACTGACAGCCGAGAAACCAGGGGTGGTCGGGAAGCTCGACGATCTCGACCAGCTGGTCGTCGGGCGAGGTTCCCGAGAGCACCATGCCCCGGGACTCGAGCTGCTCCCGGAAGGCGTTGTTGACTTCGTAGCGGTGGCGGTGGCGCTCCGAGATCTCATGCTTCTTGTAGGTGCGCTGAGCGAGCGAGCCGTCCATGAGTCGGCATGGATAAGCGCCGAGCCGCATCGTGGCCCCCTTGTCGGTGACGTTGCGCTGCTCTTCCATCAAGTGGATGACGGGGTGCTTGGTCTCGCTCGAGAACTCGGTGGAGTGGGCGTCATCGAGCCCGCACACGTTCCGAGCGAACTCGACCACAGCCATCTGGAGCCCGAGACAGATCCCAAAGAAAGGAACCCGAGCCTCCCGGGCATGACGGACCGCCTCTACCATGCCCTCGGTTCCTCGCTCGCCGAAGCCGCCAGGGACGAGGATCCCGTGGAGGTGAGAGAGGCTCGCGTGAGGATCCGTCATGTTGGTCGACTCGATGTACTCGAGCTCGACCTTGGCGTCGCTGGAGATCCCGCCGTGAACGAGGGCCTCGTGGAGCGACTTGTAGCTCTCGGTCAGCTGGGTGTACTTGCCAACCACGCCAATCTTGACGCTGTACTGGGGCTTTTTGACCCGGTAGACGATGTGGGTCCAACGCTCCAGACCCGGTGAGCGAGACCAGATGTTGAGGAGCTCAGCCACCTTCTCGTCCAGCCCCTCCTTGGAGAGGTGAATCGGCAGCTCGTAGATGACGTCGACGTCGGGCGCGCTCACCACGCAGTCCAAGTCGACGTCGCAAAAGAGCGAGATCTTCTTCTTGATGTCGGCGGAGATGCCGTGCTCGCTCCGGCAGATGAGCACGTCGGGCTGGATGCCGATCCGGCGCAGCTCACCAACGGAGTGCTGGGTCGGCTTGGTCTTCACCTCGCCGGCCGACTTCAGGAACGGCACGAGGGTGATGTGCACGTAGAGGACGTTCTCTTCCCCGACCTCTCGCCGCATTTGTCGGATCGCCTCCAGAAACGGAAGGGACTCGATGTCGCCCACCGTGCCACCGATCTCGACGATGGTGAGGTCGGCCTCTTCGCCGGCGGCCAGGACCGACATCTTGATCTCGTCTGTGATGTGCGGAATCACCTGGACGGTCTTGCCCAAGTACTCGCCGCGTCGCTCCTTCGTGATGACCCGGTGGTACATCTGGCCGGTCGTCACATTGTTTTGACGGGTGAGCTGGACGTCGGTGAAGCGTTCGTAGTGCCCGAGGTCGAGGTCGGTCTCGGCGCCGTCGTCGGTGACGAAGACCTCGCCGTGCTGAAAGGGGCTCATGGTTCCGGGATCCACGTTGATGTAGGGATCGAGCTTCATGAGGGCGATTTTGAGGCCCCTCTGCTCCATGAGCGCCCCAATGGAGGCGCTGGCGAGGCCCTTCCCCAAGGAAGAGACCACGCCACCGGTGACGAAGATGAATTTTCGCTTCTTTCGGGGCATGACGGCCGACGACCGGAGCTGACGCTACGTGGCGGTCGCCCCTCGGGACAAGCCCCTTTCAAGGGCGAAGGTCGGCGGTTTGGACCCGCCTCGCGATTCCGACCCGGCGGAGGTCACCCTCGCGAAATTCTCGGTCCTCGCGAAAGCTCGCCCGCTCCTCGATGAGCTGGAGCCCGGCCGCTTGCAGCGCCGCCTCCATCTCGGTGGGCCGGGGGATGCGAACCTCGGTGAGGAAGCGCCGCTCCTGTCCATCGCGGCGGTGGACGAACTCGATCCGCTGCACCCGCGACACGGGGTCGTAGCGACGACGCTCGGTCACGATCCATCGGCGCCCCTCGGGATCGATCAACTGCTGCGGATCGATGTCGTCTCGTCCCCCTGTATCGAGGCCGGTGCAAAAGACGTCGAAGCCCAGCTCGCCCCCGGGCTCCAGGAGCGAGGCAGCGTGGGCAAGGGTTGGACCCGGGCCCTCCAGCGCGTGCATCAAGCCGTTGAGGCCGAAGAAGACCCCGCGGAAGCGTCGGCCGGGCTGGACGCTGCGCATGTCGCCCTTCAAAAAACGAAGCCCGGGGAGCTTGCGCCGAGCCTCCGCCAGCATGGCGGGCGCCGCGTCCACCCCCGTGACCTCGACCCCAGCCTCGGCGAGGGCGGCGGTGATGCGCCCCGTGCCGCAGGCCATCTCCAGCACCGGCCCGCCCA
>CAYZFR010000228.1:0-5797 GCA_964477875.1 uncultured Myxococcales bacterium | reverse complement strand
ACGTCAAGGACGACAGCGGGAAGCCGCCCCTCAGGGCGTGGCGGAGCCCTGGGCGCATGCGGCGTCGACCGCGACCTGGGACAAGATCCGACCCACCGAACCCGAGCCGCCGGTGATGGCCTCGAGGTCGAAGCGCTCCACCGAAAGCGGCGGCTGCAGCCTGAAGTTCCGGTCGATGCCTTCGATGTCTCCGGGGGTGAACATGAAGACGCTCATCACGTCCGACACACGATCGATTCGCTCCGAAAGCTCGGTGTAGGAGGTCTGGACCTCGATGTTGGGGGTCAAAATTTCGCCTTGATCGACGAAATCATCGTCGGTGGTGCCAATGACCAAGATCCGATCCGACACCGGGATCAACTCGCCGTCCATGCCCTCTTCGAAGGCGACCCCGAAGACCGCATTCAGCGCGTCGAGCAGGTTCTCTTCGACCTCGGTATTGTCCTGCATCTGACCGAAGGCCTGGGCCTGCTCCAGGGCTTCACTCACCGCCACCGGTGCCGTCATCCGGCGGGTTCCAGGAGGAAAGAAGGCGAAGTCGTTCACGAAGCCGATCACGTAATAGTCGACCAGCACCCGGTTCTCGTTGGCGTCGAACTCGGGGAAGGCGAAAGCGAAGTCGACCAGCTCTTCCTGGAAAGCATTCAGCACGTCGTTGGCGGCCACCGAGTTGGAGACGTCGACCACGAAGAAGACCTGAAAAGTCCGGGCGTTCGAAACTTGGCATCCCAGGTCCGGGACCTCGGTCGGTGGAACGAACACGCCGTCGTCCTCGCAGCCGGAGGCGAGGACCCCGAGCGCGAGGGCGAGAAGGGGCCTCATTCATTCGCCTCCAGGAAGCGCTCGGCGTCGATGGCCGCCATGCAGCCCGTACCGGCTGCGGTGACGGCCTGGCGGTACACCTTGTCCTGCACGTCGCCACAGGCGAAGACTCCGGGGATCTGGGTCTTGCTCGTCCCCTTCTCCACCCTCAGGTAGCCGTCCTCGTCGGTGTCGAGCTGGCCTTCGAAGAGCTGGGTGTTGGGCTGGTGACCGATGGCCACGAAGAATCCCTCGCAAGCGAACTCGCTGGCCTCTTTGGTCTGGGTGTTCAAAACCTTCACCGCCCGCACGCCGGATTCCTTTTCGCCCAGCACCTCGGTCACCTGGGTGTTCCAGACGAAATCGATCTTTGGGTTCTTCTGGGCGCGCTCGGCCATCACCGCCGAGGCCCTCAGCTCGTCGCGGCGGTGGATGACCGTCACCTTGGAAGCGAAGCGGGTGAGGAAGGTAGCCTCCTCCATGGCGGTGTCGCCGCCGCCGACCACCACCACGTGCTTTTCGCGGAAGAAGGCGCCATCACAGGTGGCGCAGGCCGACACACCGTGGCCCATGAGCTCTCGCTCACCCGGGATCTCGAGCAGCTTGGCCACCGCGCCGGTGGCGATGATCAAGGCGTCGGCCTCGTAGCGTGGCTGGTCTTCGACCTCGATCCGGAAGGGACGTTGACCGAGATCGACCTTGGTCACGAAGCCGTGAAGGATCACCGTCCCGAAGCGGGTCGCCTGCTCTTTGAAGCGTTCCATCATGTCTGGGCCCATGATCCCGTCCGGGAAGCCCGGGTAGTTCTCGACGTCGGTCGTGATCATGAGCTGGCCGCCAGGAAGGACGGACTGGTTGCCGGGGATGAACCCGCCCTCGATGAGCACCGGCTCCAGGTTGGCTCGAGCGCTGTAGAGCGCAGCGGTGTAGCCCGCCGGCCCGCTTCCGATGATCACCACCTTTCGACGTTTCATGAGGTCGAGTCTAGTCCCCACGCCCGAGAGGTCGACCAAAATTTCGGACTGACTCGCCACCGACGTCTTGCCGCTGGTGGCCAAAGCCTGGAGCCTTCGGCCGCGCACCGCCTGTGGACCGCAGTTTTCCGCCCTCCTCGTCGTCCTGTGTCTGATCTTGCCGAGCGGATCGGCCCAGGCCGCGGGCCGTGGCCAGACCCGGCTCCTCGTTCCGCTGGGGGCGGATCGCCCGAACGAGAATTACGACCGCGGAGTCGGGGTATGAGGCGAAATCCGGGTCGAGGTTCACGCGGTCGGACGTGCTTCGTGGACGCGGTCGCCATCGCTCCCTACCTTCGTCATCGGATGCAGTCGCTGTCCGTGGACGTGGTGGAGGGCGCCTCCGCCCTCGACGTCGATGCTTGGGATCGCTTGGTGGGGGACGGGGACAGCTCACCCTTCGTGGAGTGGCGTTTTCTCCGCTCCTTGGAGGAGGCGGGGACTGTGCGGCCCGAGACTGGCTGGGTGCCCCGCTTTCCGGTCGTGCGCCGGGACGGGAAGCTCGTTGCGGCTGCGCCGGCCTACGTGAAGTTCCACAGTCAGGGCGAGTTCGTGTTCGACTTCTCGTGGGCAGATCTGTGCCACCGGCTCGGCATCGATTACTATCCCAAGCTCCTGGTCGGCGTGCCCTTCACGCCGGTCACCGGCCCTCGACTCCTGGTGGCGCCGGACGAGGATGGGCCCACGCTTCGCAAGGCACTGGCCGAGGTCCTGATCGAAGTCTGCCAGGCCATGGAGCTGTCCAGCGTCCACGTCAACTTCACCACCGAAGCCGAGATCGAGGCCCTGGAGGCGGCGGGCTTTCATCAGCGCTTCGGCATTCAGTACCATTGGTTTCGGAGGGGGGAGGTGAGCTTCGAGGACTATCTGGGGCGCTTCAACAGCAAGCGCCGCAATCAGCTAAAGCGAGAGCGCCGCGAGCTGGACAAGCAAGGCATTCACATCGAGACCCTGGCCGGTGAGCAGCTGAAGGGCCAGGCCGAGACCGCGTACCGACTCTACAAGTCGACCATCGATAAGCTCTTCTGGGGTCGGAAGTACCTGACCAGGCGCGCCTTCGAGGTTTGGTGTGAGGAGTTTACGGACCGGCTGCGCCTGGTGGTGGCCCGAAACGAGGACGACCAGGTCGTCGCGGGGGCGGTCAACTTCGAGAAGGGCAAGCGCCTCTATGGCCGATACTGGGGATGCTTCGAGGAGCAGCGGCACCTACACTTCAACGTTTGCTATTACCACGGTGTCGACGAGTGCTTGCGGAAGGGCCTCGACGTGTTCGAGCCCGGTGCGGGCGGCGAACACAAGCTCGTACGGGGCTTCGAGCCGACGGTGATGCGCTCGGCCCACTACCTGCGCGAGCCTCGCGTCCACGGCCTCATCGGTGACTACTTGCGTCGCGAACGTGAAGCCCTACTCCGCGAACGAGAAGCGATGCTGGGATGATCCCCGAGCAACGAATCCATTGACCACCGTGCGGCACTGCCGCGAGAAGGCCGCATGCTCGATGGCCTCGAGGTGCGTCGGACCCCGCAGCCCAAGCCGGTGCCGAGCCAAGCCCCGCGATTCGGATCCATATTCTCGGACCACATCTTCTCGATGGTCTACGAGGAGGGCGCCTGGACCCAGCCCGTCATCGAGCCCTACGCCGACATCCAGCTGAGCCTGGGAGCATCGGTGCTTCACTACGCACAGACGATCTTCGAGGGCATGAAGGCCTTCCTCGGCCCCGGCCAGCAGGTGCAGCTGTTTCGACCCGACGCCCACGCGGTTCGCTTCGCCCGTAGCGCCAAACGGATCTGCATGCCGGAGCTCCCGCCCGGCGTCTTCGTCGAGGCGGTGAGTCGCCTGGTGGCCGAAGATGCGCGCTGGGTTCGCGGCAATCCGGAGGGGTCGCTTTATGTTCGCCCATTGATGTTCGCCACCGAGCCTTTCCTCGGCGTGCGTCCGTCCAACGCCTACCGCTTCGTCGTGATGACCTGTCCGGTCGGAACCTACTCCGGCAAAAGCCTCGGCCCGGCGCGGATCTGGCTGGAGCGGCAGGCGGTCCGGGCGGCACCGGGCGGCATCGGCGAGGCCAAGACGGGCGGCAACTATGCGGCGAGCCTGGCCGGCCAGATGGCGGCCAAGGCTCGGGGCTATGATCAGGTCCTTTGGACCGACGCGCTCCGCCACGAGAACGTGGAGGAGGTCGGCACCATGAACGTCTTCTTCCGCTTCGAAGACGAGGTGGCGACCCCGGCGCTGAGCGGCACCATCCTGCCGGGCATCACCCGGGCCAGCGCCATCGAGCTGCTGGCCGACCAGGGCGTGACGGTGAAGGAGCGGTCGGTCTCGGTCCGAGAGGTCGTCGAGGGGGCCCAGTCCGGGCGCTTGTTGGAAGTCTTCGGAACCGGGACCGCGGCGGTGGTGACGCCGGTCGGCGTGCTCGGCCACGAAGAGGGTGAGCTCGTCATCGGCGGCGGTGAGCCTGGTCCGCTGACCAAGGATCTGTACGGCCGCCTGACCGCGATCCAGCGGGGCCAGGCGCCGGACACCAAAGGCTGGCTCAGAGTCGTGGCCTGAGCTCGCGGCCGGATGTCCTGACCTGTCGCCGGCTCAGGGCGCCTTGGTGTTGAGCTGGAGGGCGTGGATCGCGCCGCCGACCAGGGTGCCCAAAGCCTTGTAGACCATCTGGTGCTGCTCGATGAGACTGGCCCCCTCGAAGGCGGGGGAGATCACGTCGGCCTTGAAGTGGTCGCCGGTGCCGGTCAGGTCCACGACCTCGGCCGAACAGTCGGGGAGGCCCTTTTCGATGAGGGCCTTCACCTCGTCGGTCGTCATGGCGGAAGGGTCCGACGCCGCGCTCCCCGAGTCGAGCCTGAAACTTGCCTCCCTGATAGGGCGACCGTAGCCTCGCCATTACCCATCGTGCCGACCGATTTTGCGGAAAACCTGGAGCTGTTTCCGACGCCACGGGCGCCGGTCACCGTCCGGACCAAGCCCTCCGCCCGCCGGATCGAGCTCTGGGAGCCGACTCCGCTCGAGAAGCGGGAGCGGCCTTCTCGACCTTCCGAGAACTTCGATGTCCCCTTCCGTGAGTTCGAGTGGGCGGGCGGCGTGCACCTGAGCGACTCCGTCCTGTGGTGCGACGCCGACCGGAAGAAGGAGCTCTCCTTCGTCTCAAGCGCCCACGCCGACGTGGTGGGCAAGAAGCGCCGCATCCTCGCCACCGAGGAGACGGTCAAGATCCTCACCCGTGGGAGCGGGCGCATCGACGCCCTGACCAGCCCTTTCCGCCGGCCCTTCGTGCTGGGCAAGCTCGAGCTCGAGATGCATCCGGCCGGGCGCATGGCCGGCGCGGCGCAGCTGCTCATCCAGCGCAACGGACGGCGCCTGCTCTACACCAACGACTTCCTGACCCAGAAGCTCTGTACCGCCGAGCGGGCCCAGCCCCAGGCCTGCGACGTGATCGCCATGCCGGGCACCTTTGGGCGGCGGGATCTGCGTTTTCCGGATCGAGCCGAGGTGCAGGAGCGGATCCTGAGTTTCGTCGACGACGCCTTGGAAGAGAGGGCGACCCCCGTCCTGGTGGTGCCGCCCCTCGGCCCGGCCCAGGAGCTGATGTACATGCTCGGCAAGCGGGGCTACCGGCTCCGGGTCCACCGGGCGATCCACGACGTGGCCAAGGTCTACGTGCAGCTCGGCCGCGACCTGCTGGGCGCCAAGCGGCTCCAGGGGCAGCCGGCCCGCGACGAGGTCGTCCTCATCCCTCCCATCCTTCGGCACGACGCAACCGTGCGCGGGATCCAGAAGCGGCGCCTCGCCCTGATCTCGGGCCGAGCCCTCGACCCCGCCTACGTGTTTCAAAGCGGGGTCGACCAGGCCTTCCCCCTCGCCGAGGCTGCCGACCACCAGGAGCTCATCGACTTCGTCACCGCCTGCGGCGCCACCGAGGTGTACCTCACGACCCAGGCCGAAGAGCTTGCCGAGGACCTGCGCAAGAAGGGCCT
>CAYZFR010000227.1:0-5813 GCA_964477875.1 uncultured Myxococcales bacterium | reverse complement strand
GGGGCCTCGACCCGGTCCGCCCGACGCGCCCTGATGCCGGCCGGGGCTTTGGCCTCGGCCCGGCCGAGGGCCCCGGTTGGCCCCGGGCTTCTCCGGCTGCTGTTCGGGGCTCTTTTCGGCGTCGGCCCAGGCATGGTCGCGACGGACGGGGATGCTCTTCCGGGTGAGCTTCTCGATGTCGCGAAGGTAGCCCCGCTCCGAGGGGTCGCAGAAGGACATCGCAATCCCGCTTGCTCCGGCCCGGCCGGTGCGGCCGATCCGGTGCACGTAACTTTCGGCCTCGTTGGGGAGGTCGAAGTTCACTACGTGGCTGACGGCGTCGACGTCGATGCCGCGGGCCGCCACGTCGGTCGCGATCAGGATCCGGGTGGACCCGTTTCGGAAGCCGTCCAGGGCCCGGGTGCGGGCATTCTGAGACTTGTTGCCGTGGATGACGGCCGGCTCACCGACCCGGGTTCGGCCGAGCTTTTTGGCCAGGCGATCGGCGCCCCGCTTGGTGCGGGTGAAGACGACCGCCCGCTCGACCTCGTCGGTGGTGAGCAGCGACTTCAGCAGATCCGGCTTCGCGGTCTTCTCGACGTGAAAGAGGATCTGCTCGACCTTCGGCGCGGTGGTGACCTTGGGCGTGATCGACACCTCGACCGGGTCTCGCAGGATCTCGTTTGCGAGCCCCTTGATCTCCTTGGCCATGGTGGCCGAGAACAAGAGGCTTTGCCGGTCGCTGCGCAGCTTGCCCACGATCTTGCGGATCGGCTGGATGAAGCCCATGTCGAGCATGCGGTCGGCCTCGTCGAGGATCAGCAGCTGGACCTCGTCGAGGCGCACGTGGCCTTGGCCCATCAGATCGAGCAGGCGCCCCGGGCAGGCGACGAGGACGTCGACACCCCGCTGCAGCGCCTGGACCTGGCGGTGCTGATTTACGCCGCCGAAGATCACGGCGCTCCGAACGCCGAGGCCCCGACCGTACTCGCCGAAAGCATCGTGGACCTGACTGGCCAGCTCCCGGGTGGGAGCGAGGACCAAGATCCGCGGACCTCGAGCGCCCTTTGGCGGGCGGCCGGCCCGGGCGAAGGCGTCGAGGACCGGCAGCGCAAAGGCGGCGGTCTTGCCGGTGCCGGTCTGGGCGAGGCCGAGGACATCTCGGCCTTTCAGGACCGGCGGGATGGCCTGGGCCTGGATGGGCGTGGGATTGTCGTAGCCGAGGCTGTCGAGGGTCTTCAGGAGGGCGGGCGTGAGCCCGAGTTCGTCGAATCGCAAAGAATGTCTTTCAGTCTGCCTGCGCAGGCGCCGGTGTGATGGCCAGCCGTTGGGGAGCGACGGGGGTGGAAAGTCGCTGCAGGCCGTATCAAAGGTCGCTCGGACGGCCGGTGCGCCCCGCCTTCTTAGCAGGTCCGGCCCCGCGTGCAAGGGAATTGCTGCACGGCGTTACCGGCATCGGCTGACGACGGTCGGCGACGGGCTGCCCACTTCGACCGGCGGGCGCTGCGGGACCTCGCCGAGCCCTACCAGGAACGTCGAGGAACGTCGTTTCGGCAAGGATGCCATTCAGCTGCAGCACGTGGACTGGACCTCGACCGATCGGGTGTAGCGGGTGCCGTCGGGGAGGGTCACGAAGACCTCGTAACAAAGGGTGCGACCGTTGGCGAAGCCGGGGTTGGCCTCTTCGCCCTGCCATCCGCGGTCGATGACGAGGAAGACGTCGAAGGTCTCGAGGCTCCCGTCGGGCCCTTCCCGGAATTCGGGCGTCGGCCGCTTGCCGTCATCGATCCGCTCCCGATCCGTGGCCTCGCCGGCGGTCTGCACGTCGGTCACCTTGTACTCGTGGACGATCTCGGTTCGCTCCTGGGCGCTCAGGCCGGCTACGACCTCGGGCGCGACCCGGACCCCGCCCTCCAGGTGAAAAGAGCCTTGGCCGCCTCGCACCCAGGACAGGGTGTCGCCCTGACAGACGGGCTCGAAGGCGTCTCGGCCCGTGCCGATCGTGATCTCGGGATCGCCGGTGGGCGCGTCGGCCCCGCAAGGCTCGTCCGGCGGGCCCAGGTCTCGGGAACCGACATCTTTCGGCCCGAAGTCAGGCGAGGACCCGGTGTCGGAGGTCGACGCGCCCCCACCGGGGCCCGGTTCGTTGATCATCGAATCCGCGCACCCGAAGGGCAGGGCGAAGACCAGAGCTTGGAGGACGAAGGTTCGGAACACGCCGGCGGATCTACCGCGGATGCGACGTGCTGGGCCCGTTCTTTTCACCGCCCGAGGGGTCCCGCGCCTGGTAGGACGAGGGTTCGATGAGGGCCTGGCCCACCATCCCTGTCCTGCTCGCCGCCGGCTTGGGCTGCAGCTCCGGTTCGCGACCGGAGAGCGCCGTCTCGACCTGTCTCGGCCAAGCCGACGGGACGGCCTGCGTCCCCACTGCGCCCTGCGCCGCCACCGGCGTGTGCCGGGCCGAGTCTTGCCTGCCCGCCACGGCAAAGGAATGCCCTGGCGAGGGTCCCTGCCGCCGAGGGGCCTGCGATCCCGAGACCGGAGCCTGTGAGATCGCGCCCGTCAGCGGTGGAAGCTGCGACGACGGCAGCGCGTGCACGGCCGAGGATCGATGCCGAAACGGAGCCTGCGTCGGCCAGGTCGTGGACCCGAGCTGTCCCGTCGAACCCTGTCGGCTCCCGGTTCAGTGCGGCGAAAACGGCTGCGTGTACCAAGACCTGCCGGACGGAACGGCCTGCGACGATGACAACGCCTGCACGGAGGCCGGCGCCTGCCGGGCCGGCGTCTGCGAGAGCGAAGCGGTGGTCTGCCCGGATCCAGGCCCCTGCCAGCTCGCGCTCGCCTGCGAGCCCGCCCTCGGCTGTCGAAGCACCCCCGCCACCGACGGCGCGAGCTGCGACGACGGCGACCCGTGCACGACGGCCTCGGCCTGCGACGAGGGTGCGTGCGTGGCGACGGAGCGCGTTCAGTGCGCAGGCGGACCTTGTATCGCCTCCTCGAGCTGCAACCCGACGAGCGGCCGCTGCGAGCTCGTATTTCGACCCGACGGCGTTGCCTGCGACGATCGAAACCGCTGCACCGAGAACAACGTCTGCTTCGAGGGCGGCTGCGCGCCTGGCGACCCCATCCCCCAAGGAGAGCCCTTCTGCAGCCAGGGCATCTGCTTCGAGGAGCGGGCAGCGGAGCGAGGTCTCGACTTCGTGGCCCAGGCCGGGAACTTCTACGATCATGGCGCGCCGGTCGCGCTGTTCGACGCCGACGGGGACGGCGACCTCGACGTCCTGATGGGCACCGAGCTGACCTCGCCGGAGCTCTACCTCAACGACGGTCGCGCCCGCTTCACGCGGGCCGCTGGCGCGGGGCTGGACCTCGAGCCGAGCTTCGAGCAGCTCCTGTTCGACTTCGGCGTCGCCGACGTGGACGGCGACCGTGACCTCGACGTGCTGGTGGCGATCTCGGGCGGACGCAACCTGCTCTTCATCAACGACGGCGCCGGTCGCTTTACGGAGGAGGGCATGGCGCGCGGCCTGTCGAACCAAAGCTATTCGGTGACGAGCGACTTTGGAGACTTCGACCGGGACGGCGACCTCGACCTTCTGGTGGGCAACTACATCACCGAGCCCTCTGCCTACCCGGACCACAACCCGACGCCCAACGAGCTCTATCTCAACGACGGCACCGGGCGCTTCACCGAGGTCACGGACCAATACACCACGGCCCGCGGGACCATCGGCGGCAACGGCACCACCTTGGTGGTTCGCTGGACCCACCTGAACGACGACGACGTCCTCGACCTGATCGAGTGCAACGACTTCGGAAACCTGGTGGAACCCTCCCGCGCCTACCTGGGTCGAGGTCCGGACCAGCCGCCGGCGAGCCGCTTCGTCGAGGCCTCGGAGGAGCTCGGCCTCGACCTGGACCTCTTCTGCATGTCGATCACGCCTCTCGACTTCGACCGGGACGGCGACCTCGACTACTACTTCACCAACATCGGCGCCCATCAGCTCATGGAGCGACGCCCGACCGGCTTCGTCGACCGCGCCGCCGACACCGACAGCGCACTCGGCCCCCACGAGTGCGAAGTGGACCGCTTGTCGGCCGGATGGTCGGCCTTGGGGGGCGACTACGACCAGGACGGCTGGCCCGATCTCTTCTCGGCCAACGGCTACATCATCGCGGCCCGCGACCGGGAGAATGGCCGACAGAGTCGGAACAGCCTGCTGCGCAACGAAGGCTCCAGCCGACGCTTCCGCGACATCTCGATCAGCGCCGGCGTGGCCTCCCTTCAAAAGGCTCGCGGGGCGGCCCAGGGGGACCTGGACGGGGACGGCGACCTCGATCTGGTGGTGAACCACATGCTGGGTCCAGCCGAGCTGTTCCTGAACGTGTCGCCCAATCCTGGGAACTGGCTCGGGATCCGACTCCAAGATGCCGACAGCGGCCCGGGCCTGCACGCCCGGATCACGGTCGATGGACCTGAGGGTCTGGGCAGCTTCGAGGTCAGCCGCCGGACCGGCTATGCTGGTCAATCTGGCTTGCTGGCCCATTTCGGGCTCGGCGACGCGAGCGCAGCCGAAGTCACGGTGCGCTGGCCCTCGGGCCAGATCCAAGTGGTGGAAGACGTACCCGCGAACGGTGTGACCACGATCGTGGAGCCGGTTCCCGTCGACTGAGTCGAGGGCCCGCCGACCGAGCCCGATCCTTCAGCGTCCTTCAGCGATTGGACGCGGTGGGCCCGACCCACCAGGCGCCGCCGAGGGCGCTCAGGGCCTCACGCCCGGCGGAGCGAAGCTCGGGGGCAGCCGCTTCGTCGGCGACGAGACGCTCGAGGGCGCGGCGGGCGGGCTGGTAGCGATGGACGCCGAGGGCCTGCACGGCGGGCAAGCGATAGGCCCACTCTTCGTGGTGGATCCGCTCGACCAGGATGGCGTTGATCCCGGGGGGCCCAGCGACGAAGGCCTGGTAGGCCGCCTCCGGAGTGAGACTGCGAGCTTCCAGCGCGTTGAGGGTCTTTCTGGGCGAAGGGCCCAGGGAGAACGCAAAGAGGATCGCGGCTAGGGGGACGGCCGCTGCGAACCACATGCGCTGCATGGAGGGGGTGTAGCCAAAGGGATCACCCGACGCAAGCGGACGGCGCCGAGACGGCCCCTCAATCGAAGAAACCGTGAATCTTCAGGCTTCCCTGGGCGTCGACGAAGGCCCACAACCGGCGGCCGTCGGGGCTCTCGGCGACCCGATAGCGCCGCCGAAGGGGCTCGGCGCACCACCACTCGGCCGAGAAGTCCTCGGGTTCGCCGACCCATCGCCACGCCTGACCCTCCCAGCGGACCCCTTCGGGGCAAGGGCGGGCCGCTCGGGGCTCGGGCAGGAGCAGACTGGGCCGCGGCGGCAAGGGCGGGGGCGGTTCGCGCTCGGCGGTCCTGGGGATGGGCTTGGGCCAGACTTTGGGCGGCTCGGGCCCTGGCTCTTCGGGGACACGTTCGCCCTCCTCACCTCCGATCACCGAGCTCATGGCGTCCACATCAGGGAGGGCGCGGTCGGGCGCCGGCTCGGCGGCAAACGGCAGCCCGAACAGGGCCGGGGCCGCGGGCGGGGGCGCCGCCGGCTCGGTGAAGGCCCGCTCGAGATCAAAGTCGACCGCGGTCCACGCCGCCTCGGGCCGGTGGCGATCGGCCATGCGGGGGGAGAAGACGGCCCGGCCGCCGAGGGCGGCCTGAAGGCGGCTGATCAAAGCGGCCGCCTCCTCCATGCGGTGGATGTGCCGGTGAAAGAGGTCGAGCTGAGCCCCGGGATCCGACTCGCTCTCCTTGGCCTCCAGTCGGAGCGCGGTGACG
>CAYZFR010000226.1:0-5822 GCA_964477875.1 uncultured Myxococcales bacterium | reverse complement strand
GCAGACCGATGCGCCAGTCGTAGGCCGAGGGCACGTAGGCCTGACCGATGACGAGGTCTGACTCCTCGAGCAAGGCATCCAGCTTCGCCTTCAGCTCCGCTTCGTCCTTGGCCTTGACCACGTCGGTCGAAAAGGCGCTGTCGGGCCGCTTCAGCACCACCGGCAGCCCGAGCCGCTCACCACCAAGCCTTCGGCTTCGGCCCGTCTGGCGAAGCGGCTGGGCGGTTTTGGCCTGGCCGCGGGCGAAGAAGCGCTTCGCTTGCTCGATCACGAAGGGCTCGTGGGACTCGGGGATGGCTTGGGCCGGAATGGGTTCGACCCTCTGCAGGCGCCAGCGCTCTCCCCGGCTCAGAAGACGAAGCCGACCGAGGCGGCGACCTGGATCCATTCGTAGGCGTCGGCGCCCGGGTCGTCGGTCAGGTTGGCGAAGCTGAACTCCTGCTCCTCGACCCGGTTGTAGCTGACGTTGGCCCCGATCATGAACGGACCGGCCGCGAAGTCGAGGCCGCCGCCGATGTCCCAAGCGAAGCCCTCCAGATCGCCGATCAGGCCGCCGAGGTGGGCGAAGGCCACGGGCTGAAGGCCCTTCAAGAAGGACATGCGGATGCCGCCCATGACGCGGAGCGCATCGGGTGCGCCCGGGGACTCGAACCCGACCTTGGCCTCGGGGGTGAGGCGGAGCACGCCCCCGTCGAACTGGTAGCCGAGACGACCGTTGAAGCCGATGCCGGCCGAGTCGGCGCCGGGGGCCAGATCCTCGACGACGAAGTTGGGGCCGACGTCCAGGCCCACGGCGAGGCCTTGCTTGGCGTGGGCGGCGGAGGCGGACAGGCAGAGGGCGGCGGTGGTGGCCAGGGTCAGAAAGGTCGTCTTCATCAGGCTCCGGGTAGCACCGGCCCGAGAGGGGGTCCAGGCGAGGCCCAGGCGTGAGGGCCTTCGCACGGCGTCGTGGCCCCGTGCGGGCGACCTCTCAGCGCAGCAGGAGCGCGCGGGCCCCGGTCCGCTGGTCGACGGCGAAGACGCCGCGCTGCGCCGCGTCGACCAGGATGAGCAGGGCGCGCTCGGGATCGACGAAGAGGTCGACAGGTCGACTGTCGAAGGGCGCCGGCAGGCTGATCATGCCGGCTCGGCCCTGTTCGTCGTAGCGGACGATGCCCCCATCCAGGCCGGCGTAGAGCTGGTCGCCATCGGACGCGAGCGCGGTGGGCGCGGGCGCGTCGGGGGGCAGCGGGCGAAGGCGAAGGGTGATGAAGCGGTCGACGTCCCACTCGAAGATCTGGTCGTCGTCGGCGAGCCAGACGCGGGTCCCTTCGCCCGCCGCCAGGCCGTGGATGGGTCGGTCGAAGCGGTATCGCTCGGCCTCCAGGGCGCTGTGGGCCCGGATGATGATCTCGCCGTCACCGCACAGACCGACCCAGTGGCCCCGAACGGCGACCGCTCGACGAAGCGGCTCGCACGCATCGCCGAAGCTCGCCCGGGGCAGGCTGGACCCGTCCTCGCGCCACAGCCAGGCCTTTTCACCTCCGGCGAGCACGATCTCCCGTTCGTCGGAGAAGGGGAGGAAGGGGCCTGGGCCGGGGAGGACGGCGCTCGAGAGGCGGGCCGCGTTCAGGTCCCAGCGCAGCATCGCCTCCCGATCGGCCCGTGGAAACAGAAGGACGTCGCCGTGCAGCAGCGCGCCGAGCCCGGCCCGGGGACGGAGGTCATGGGCGAAGCCTCCGAACAGACCGTGGGAGGGGCCGAGCGATGCGCCGATTCGGGTCTCGGCGACACCGGTCTCGGGGTTGAAGGCCATCAGCTCGTCCGGGCCGCCACCCACCCGAGCCGAGGCCCATAGGCGCCCGTCGAAGAAGATGCCGCCGGTCCGGGGCAGAAACTCGAGGCCCACCCGCCGGGTGCGCCGGGCGGCGGTGTCGACCAGGACCAGGTCGCCGCCGTCGACGAGGGCGAGCTCTTCGCCGCCTGCGTTCAGGAGGCGCTGGGGTCGGTCCTGAAGGCGAAGGGGCATCCAGGCCTTGGGCGCGCCGCCGCCGAACTCGGCTCGATACAGCTGCTCTCCGTCGGCGAACCAGGTCGCCGCGTCGGTGAGGGCCATGACCGCGCGGGGCGGCGGGAGATGAAGCCGGACGACGCCGGTCTCGACTTCGTGCTCGAACACCGCCTCCTCGCCGAGGACCAGGCCAAGCCGCTGGCCGCCCGGGGCGGCCAAGACCCGGCGGCCCTTCTGCTCGGCCGGGAAGCGAAACAGACGACGCAGCCGCTCCGGCCCCTCCACCCCGGCGTACAGCGCGTCTTCGGTGAGGACATAGAGCTGGTCCTGGCTCGCCGCCAGGTCGACCATGAGCTCGTCGAGGGGGTGGTTGGTCGCCGCCCGGCGGGGGACGATCCGCGTCGCGATGCCCTGGGCGGGATCGACCCGCAGGAGATGCTCGTCCTGCAGCAGGAGCAGCTCCTGGCCGAGGGGGGCCGCGCCCCGGAAGGGGCCGATGGGGAGGGTGTTGTGGAGCCTGAGCTCCCGGTGTCGAAAACGGTGATCTCGAAGGCCGCTCACCCGAAGGCTGAGGTCTTGGCCTGGTGGGAGGGGCACCTCGGCCCACCAGCGCTCACCTTCGGTCTCGGCGAGCTGGCCCTCGATGGTGATCGAAACCTCGCGCTCGGTCCGCCCGCGAACCCGGACCCGATCGGCGCCTAGCAGATCGCTCTGGTCGAGGGGCCACTCGACGGTGAAGGGGATCGCTCCTTCTTCGGGCGCGGGGTCGGGCCGCGAGGGCGCGGTCGAGGGCGGCCCGGAGGACGGCCCCGTGGGGACATCGACGTCGCAGGCTCCGGTCAGGAGCGCAAACAGGACGATCGTCGCACCCCTCGCCATGTCCCCAACCAAACAGCAAGGGGCGTACCGAAGAAAGCGTAACAAAGCGTACGAAAGCCGAGGGCGAAGCGGCCGGGCTGCCGGCTCTTCCCTTCGCCCTCACGGCGGCATCCGCACGCCCGAGGTTCGCGGGTCACTCGATGGGATCGCAGGCGCTGGAGTAGGTGACCGCGACCTGGCTGCCGGCGGCCGGCGCGACGTCGAAGACGAGCCCGTTGCTGTCGGCGTCGTAGCTGTAGGCGGAAGGCGAGACGGGGGTGCCATCGAGCATGACCTCGATGGTGTCCGGATCCGGCACCGAGTCGAGCAGGAAGCCTTCGCGCACGCCGAGCGCTCGATCGATGAAGTCGTCGGGGAAGGGCGCGCCCGAGCAGATGCTGTGGAAGGGGCCCCCGGTGGCCGCGCGCAGCGTCTCGATCCGCGGCGAGGCCTGCGCGCTCTTGGCCGGCTCGTCGCAGCCCTCGTCCCCGCCGGTGACGGCGGCGACGGTGAAAGCCTCCCGATCGCGCCGGCCCTTGAACTGGTCGAGGAAGGCCAGCGTCTCTCGTGGATCGGCGGCGCTGAGATCCGCCTGGTCCTGGACGAAGACGATCGCGAGATGGGCGCCGGGGCGATAGAAGTTCGGGTTCAGAATGGAGAGCGCGCGGGGCGTCATGGCGCGCACGACCGCGTCGAGACCCTGGACGCTCCCCGAGCTCCCGCTCAAGGTGCCGATGTTGTCCCGCAGAGCCTCTTCGGGCGTGGGCTGGGCGCCGGCGTCCACGACGCGCTCGGGGCCGCCGTCGATGGGCACGAAGAGCCCGTCCTCCTGGTTGAGGTCGGTGGAGGTCACGCCGATGCGCAAGTCTATCCCGTTGGCCGCCGCCCGGGCGAACCAGTCGGCGGCGGTCGAGGCCAACGTGGTCCCGTTCGGTCCGTTCGCGTTGTTGTTGTCGACGACGATCAGCACGTCGGCCTGGTTGGAGGCCGGCTGGCCGAAGGTCTCCGTCCGGTCCTCGGCCCGCTCGCCGAAGAGGCTGATGAACTGGGTGCCGGCGCTGGTCTGGACTTGGATGGTGTCGGCGAAGGGCCCGGCGGCGGTGGGAAGGAAGTCGACCGTGAAGGGGCGCTCGAACAGGGGCTGGATGGGGCCGTTGGGCGCGTTCTGAATGATGAAGGCCGGCTCCCCCTCCAGGGTGCTGAAGGCGTTGACGGTCACCGAGGACACCCGAAGATTGTTGAGGCTCGCCCGCGTGCTGGTAGTGGTGCAGCCGGCCGGAATCGTACCGAGGTCGATCTCGGTCGGGGCCGCGGCGAGCAGAGGGTCTTGGACCGCTTGACCCGCGAGCGCGATCGTCCGCGTGGGATCGAAGGGGCTGCTGATCTGGAAGTTCAAATCGCCCATGGCGCTGCCCGTCGACGCCAGGGGCGTAAACTGGATCGGCAGGGTGGCTTGCCCGTTGGCAGGGATCAGGAACTGGTTGTCGTCGATGGGGAGCGAGAACTCGGGGTCGGTGGTCAGCGTCTTCCCGATAGCTCGAATCAGGCAAGGGGAGCCGGACCGGTTCGCGAGCACCACGCTCTGCTGGGCGGACCGAAAATAAGGCACCGAGCCGAAGTCCACGCTGTTCCGGTCGATGGCGAAGTTGTTGCAGGTGCCGGTCTCGACCGCCTCACCGGAGAGGGGGAGGTCGAAGTCCTGTCGATCGGGGTCGGTGCTCTCGAAGCGGACGGTCGCCGCGAAGGGGCCGGTCGTGGCGGCGTCGATGGACAGCAGGAGATTGACCGATTCGCCGGGCTGGAGCTCGGCCGAGTTCGGGTCCGCGGCCAGGGTCGCGTTGGTCTGGTCCTCGAGAAAGACCTCGAAGAAGAGCTCATCCACGCCGACGTTGCTCACCACCACCGTCTCGGAGCAGGTGGCGAGGGTGCTGCAGCGCCGAAAGTCGACCGCCTCCCGGCTCAGCTGGAGGTCGGGGCCGCCGACCTCGGCCAGCACCTCGATCCGGTTGGTCACGCTCGTCGCCCCGACCTGGTAGTCCAGTCGGAGCACCCCCTCCTTCTCCCCCAGGGCGTCGCCGACCACTTCGATCCCGAGGACGATGGTCTGGCCCGGCTCGACGTTGCCGGCCAAGGCGTCGCCGTCGATGCTGAAGGCGTCGTCGGAGGCGCTCTCGAAGTCAGGCGCCGACAGGGCGACCGGCAGGGCGATGATCTGATTGCACTCCAGGTCCCGGACGATGGTGGAGTCCAGGTTCACGAGGCCGATGTCGAAGGGCTCCTCCTCGGTCGCGCAGTCGAAGGCCGAAGACACCGACTCGTACTCGAGCTCGACCTGGACGCGGCAGCCCATGGGTTCGTCGCAGAAGATCACGTCGAAGGAACCCGTCTCCTCCACGCCGGCCAGCTGGGCGCTGGCTTGGACCGTGATCTCCAAGGTGTCGCCGGCGTCGAGGGAGAAGCCATCCTCTTCGCCCTGGTCGTCCACGCAAAAGGCGGTGAGGGCGCCGAATCGGCACAGGTCGACGTTCGAGAAGTTGTCGAACTGCACCGTCGCGTCCTCATCGCTGGTGTTCTCGAGGGTGACGATCTGGGAGACGGTCGTATTGGAGAGGACGAAGCCGAAGTCGATATCGTCGGGGGTAGCCCGTACGGTCGGGAGGTCGACCATGCCATTCCCCATGTCGACCATCATGTTCCCGCCTGTGTCCGGTCGACCCATGTCCACCGGCCCAGAGTTGCCATTGCCGTTTCCGTTGCCCCCCTCCGAGCCGCAGGCGACGGCGAAGGAAAACAGGGCGAGCCAGGTCAGGCGTGGAAGCGAACGCATCGTGTGGGGCCTACCGCTGATTTCGGTCATTTGAAAAGACCCCCCGTGGGTTGGCTCACAGAGCTGCCGGCGGTTAAATGGCATGTGGCGAAGGTCCCTTTCGCCCCTGGCGTGGACACAGGCCGGCCGGAGCGGCGACGGTCGGAC
>CAYZFR010000225.1:0-5833 GCA_964477875.1 uncultured Myxococcales bacterium | reverse complement strand
GGGCGAAGGGCGGCCGGAATTCTTCAAGGTTTTGCTGACTCAGGGCACTAGGGGTTCAGGGCGCCGCCAGCCGTGAGTCGCACGAGACCGAACCCCGCCGCCCCCTCGTAGAGCAAGAAACCCTCGGCGAGGCCCGAGCCGGCCGCGTCCGGCGTGAGGGCCAAGATGGGACGGTCCACCACCTCCTCGTCGAAGGTCCCGGCAAAAAGCGACGGCTTAAAGAGCTCCAGCCCGGGCTCCTCCAAATCGCCTGATTCCAGAGCCAAGAAGCGGCGCGCGGTAGTGAGGACCGGAAATACGAACCTGAGGCCCTCCGCACCGGCACCTTCGAACAAGCCGTCCCGCGGCAAAGGCCTTCCATCGCGCAGGTCGAAGTTCAGAACGCGTTCCAAGGTCAAATCCTCGAGTGTAGGCCCGATGTAGGTCCGAATGGGCGCCACGTCGAAGCGCGAGCGATCTTCAGTGATGGCCATCCGAAATCCTTCGGAGATCTGCTCGAGGGCGAGCACCCCCGGGAAGATGCCGATGCCCGACTCGGCCCACGGCGCAGGACGCGCTGACCACGATTCGCAGTCGGACCCTTCGAGGAGCACGATCGAAGGACGCCCCTCTGCGTTGGTGCCGCTCACGGCGCCTACGAAGCCGACCGGGGTCCAGTGCAATGCAGCCTGCGTTGCCACCACTCGACCCGGCAGTTCGATCGGCGTTCTCGGCCAGGGTCCCCCCAGCGCCGCCGCGGGCGTACGGGCGCTCTGGAGTCCTTGGGCGTCGAGCAGAATGCAGACGGCCTCTGGGGACGCCGCCATCGCCAGAGGCGTGACGCCCACCTCCTCCAGCTGCGGCACGTCATATCCACACGGAGAGAAGGGTTCCCGCACGAAGGACAGCTGACGCAGGAACACGGGCTCTCCGCCTTCGAACACGATCCGCACTCTGAGGACTCCGCTCCCCACCTCCGAGCTGAGCGCAGCCCCCAACAGGGACTCCGGGGTCAGAACGACCTCGGGGTGCTCCAGGTCAGTCACGCGCGCCTTCGCTAGACGCCCGCCATCGACTTCGAGCTCTAGCCGACCGACATTCATCGGCGGCGCCACCTTCGTTCGAGACAACTCCCCGGCTAGCGCCCAAAAAGAGCGAAAAGCGTCTGGCCTGGGCTCCAGCCGCACTTCGCTGTCGAGTGCCTCGATCTCGACCTTCATCGTCCCGCTCTCACCGAAGGCGAAGTCGAGCCGAAGGGTCCAGGAGTCGCCCCCCGCCAGTCCGAAGGCGACGTCGTCTCCTGGCCGAGTGAACCGATAGCCCTCGACGGGATCGATGCCCGCCGAGCCGTTGACCCTTCGGAAGTTGGCGTCCTCGACGAACAGCGGCTCGGACCGACGGGTACTACAGCGCTCGACGTCGATACGAACGAAAGGCCAGCAGGTGACCTCTCGAGCATCGAACACCCCATCGCCGTCGTCGTCGACGCCATTGCTGCAAAGCTCCGCCTCGGCTTCCTGGCAGAAGGCCAAACAGTCGGGATCGTCACAATCGGACAGGTCGTCGCCGTCGTTGTCGGCCCCGTCGGAGCACGCCAGCCCGTCAGCCTCGGCGCCGAGCGGAAACTCCACGAGCGCAGAACAACCGGCCATACCCAAGATGATCCCGCTCCAGACGCCGCGCAGCGCGCCGCTCATGCCTCGTCATGGCCAAGGTGGATCCTACGAGCAAGCCCCCTCGTCGGGTCGAAGGCCGAGCGTCTCGTGACACCACGGATGTGGCATCGGCGCGGAGCAGGCCGGTCGGCTGACCGTCTTCCTCGACCGGGAAACTCGACTCCTCGCTTGGAAGCGCGGGTCCGCCGAGAAAGGTCTGCCACGACATGTCGGCGTCATTCCCGGTCTCCGAGGAGCTTCCCCCCGCTGGGCAGGCCCTTCAGCCCCTTACTTTTTGGCATGACCGGTGTGAGCCCCATCCAAACCTGCTATCGTTCCCCACACCGATGTCGGAGCGGGCGGCAGAAGAGCGCTACTGTCCGATTTGCGAACAGCGGATGTACGAGGTGACCTGTCCAAAGGACAACGTCCAGACCATCCCGTACTCCGTCCTGAAGTCGGCGACGGCTCAGCTGCGGGCGGGCACCCTCATCGACGACCGCTATCGCATTGACGCCGCCCTCGGCAGCGGAGCCATGGGCACGGTCTATGCGGCCACCCAGACCCGAATGGACCGCCGCGTCGCGCTCAAAGTGTTGATCCGGGAGCTCATGCGAGACGGTAAGGAGCTCCAGCGATTCTACCGGGAGGCGAAGAACGCCAGCCGGATCAAGCACCCGAACGTAGTGCGGGTCTACGACTTCGGCGTCGACGGCGAAACCAAGCTGCCGTTCTTGGCCATGGAGCTGGTCGAGGGGCGCACCCTGCGTAAGCTCCTCGCGGAGGAGGGCCCCCTCCCCCTCGCGCGGACCGCGGAGCTGCTGGAGCAAGTCAGTCGGGCCCTCGTCGCCGCCCACGAATTAGGGATCGTCCACCGCGACCTCAAGCCCGACAACATGATGGTGGGCCGCCTAGCCGGCGGAGACGAGCATGTTACCGTGCTCGACTTCGGCATCGCCAAATCGACCAGAGCGCCCGGTGGACTTGCCGAAAGCCTGACCGCTTCCGGGGTCGTGGTCGGTACGCCGCGCTACATGTCGCCCGAGCAAGTCAAGGGCCATGGCGTCGACGGCCGAACCGACCTCTACGCCCTCGGCTGCGTCATGCACGAGATGCTCACCGGCTCGGCGCCCTTCAGCGCCAGTGAACCCGTGGCTTTGATGCTCAAGCACGTCAATTCGGTCCGTCCCCCCCTTCCCCAGGTAACCAAGGACACCGAAGTACAGACGGCCATGGAGCGTCTACATCGGGCGTTGTTGCACCACGAGCCCGCCCAACGTCCCATTAGCGCCGCCCGGGTCGCAACCATGCTGCGCCGCATCGCTCGACGTCAGCCGCTGGACGGCACGGGAGATCTCCTATTCGAGCCCCAGGGCGAAGCCGGGAGCAGCCTGGCTCCAGGCTCCGATGCCCAAGAAGCGGAGGGCGTCGACCTGACCGACACCTACGTCAAGTCTCGGTCCGTTCTTACGCCCGTGGATAGCCGCGCTTTCGCCGGCCTCGAGCTCGAGAGTGGGGGAGAGGCACGCGAAAACATCGAGTCACCCAGCGAGGCCCCGAATCGCCGCCGGCTAGCCTTCGTCGGCATCTCGGGTGCCCTCCTGCTCGCAGTCGGAGCGGCGGCTGTCTTTTGGCCCGAGACGGCCACGGAATCGCCAGCGACGGAGCTCGAAGCCTCTGGCATGGTCCCGCAGGATCCGAAGACGCCCACGACCAAAGTCCAGGACGAGCCTCGAGAAGAGGAACCGAAGGTCGAGGTGAACGACGAGGACGATTCTGCGACGGAGGAGGAACCGGCGCCGACGCCCGTGCCGCCACCTCCGCCCAAGATGGTCACGGTCAGGCTGACCGGCACGCCTAGAGGCGCCACCGTCAGCAACGACGGGGCACAGGTGTGCCAGCTGCCCTGTACGCTCGAAATGCCGGCGAGCGCCGAAGGCGTGCGCTACACGATCGATGCGAATAATTACTACCAGCGGACAGTCACTGTGACACCCGACCGCAACAAACGGGTCCAAGTCCGCCTCTTGCCTCGCCTCGCCGATCCGAACTACTGAGCCGTGCCCCGCCTCTCCGTCCTGCCCCCTTGAGTTTCCGCGTCCGCTCGGGACAAGCTTCGCGCCATGAAGTGGCGTCGGATCGGTGGGGCGCTCCTGGTAACCCTTGGTCTCTGGTCGAGTTCTTCCGCCCTCGCGGACGATGCCGCTCAGGCTCGTTTTCACGACCAACGTGGACGGCGCTTCTATCAGCAGGCCCGCTTCGCCGACGCCCTTCGCGAGTTCTTCATCGTGCGCCGACTGGCCCCCCAGACCCAGACCGCCTTCAACATCGCTCTCTGCTTCGACCAGCTGGGAGAAGAGGATCAGGCCTTCTACTATTTCAACCAGTTCATGGAGACGGCGCCAAAGGAAGACAAGCGACGTAACTTCGCCGAATCGGCGCTCGACCGCCTTCGCCCTCGGGTTGCCCAGCTGACCGTCACCTCGAATCCACCTGGCGCCGACGTCTTCCTCGACCGGACCGAGCACGGCAGCTGGGGACGAACGCCGGTGACTGTCCCCTTGTCCGAGGGCCAGCACGAAGTCTGGCTCGAGAAGTCGGGCTTTCAGCGGGCTACTGAGAGCGTTCGCACTCGACTAGGGGCTCGGACCACGGTGGACCTGGACCTGGTTCCGGTACTCGGAGAGCTCCGCCTGGAGTCGGTGCCCGACGCCCGCCTCGTCCTCTCGACGCCGGAAGGTGTGACCATCGCCCAGGACGCGACGCCCTTCGAACGTCGGCTGACCCCCGGAGTCTACGTGGCGGAGTTGACGGCCGACAATCACCGGCCGGAGCGATTGGTGATGACCGTGGTCGAAGATCAAGTGGTGTCGAGAAAGGCCTCTCTCGAGCCTTTGCCCTTCCCGAAAGGCGAAGTCTGGATCAGCACCAACACCCCCGAAGCACTCGTCGAGATCGACGGAGAGCCTTTCGATTTCGCCCCCCTGGTAGAGGAGGTCGACATCGGGCTCCGCAGCGTTCGGATCACGGCGGATGGGACGATACCGTGGGAAGGCGAAGTCGACGTCCGAGTCGATGGCCGCAATTACCTGAACGCCGTGCTGCAACCGCCGACTCGGGTGCAGCGAAGTCCCGCCACGTGGGTTGCGGGCGGTGTCGGCGTCGCCTCCGTCGTTTCCGCCGCCATCACCGGTGCCGTCGCCCTCGACACACAAAACGAATTCAACCGCCGACAAGCCGCCGGAGAGACGGGGAACTTGGCCCAACTCAAAGATCAAGGCGAGACCTTCGCATCCGTGGCGGATGGCCTATGGATTGCCAGCGGCGTATCGGTCGCGACCTCCGTGGTCCTGTATTTCCTGACGGCGAAAAAGACGCCGCCCTCTTCCGCCCAATACAAGTGGGAGGACACCCGGTGACGCTGACCCTTTCGGTGGCGCTGTCGATTCTCGCTAGCCCTGTAGCCGCCCAATTCCTCGACCGGATGGCGCGGGAGGCCTACGCCGAGGGACGATTCGCCGACGCGCTGACCCTCTTCGGCGAAGTCGCGGAGGAAGCATTGACGCCCCAGGTGTTCTACAACATGGCCCTCGCCGCCGAGCTGGCGGGCGACCCGACCTACGCTTTCTCGCTCTTCGAGCGCTATCTGGAGCTCTCCGACGAAGAAGGTTCGCCCCGCCGTCGCAAGCACGCTCGAGACCAAATAGCCGCCCTCAGCAGCCGCCTTGCGCTGGTGAGGGTGGACTCCACGCCGCCGGGAGCCTCGATCTCGATCGACGGTCGCGCGCAAGAGACCTTCGCCCGGACCCCGGCCCGGCTTCCGCTCCCACCGGGAAGGCATAAGATTCGCGTCTCGCTCCCAGGCTACGAGAGCGGCGCTACCGAGACGACCGTCGAGCGCGGCAAGCAGGCGGCGGTCGCGCTCGAGCTGTCGCGAGAGAAGGGCATCCTGCGGGTGGAGCTCGACTTCGATGCTCCAGCCGAGGTCACCCTGACCGACGAGACGGGTCGACGGCGCGTTATCGAAGTAGGAACGCCGACCTACCTCGACGCCGGACGCTACGAAATGAGGGTCGAAGCGATCTCCTTCAAGCCCTGGGTCCGTCCGGTGGTCGTGGTGGCCAACGAGACGGTAGTTCGACCAGTGAGCCTGATCGCGCTGCCGCCGGAGGAGGTCAAGGTCCTCGTCCGCTGTCGGC